>NZ_CM001165.1:1200000-1500000 GCF_000213055.1 Streptomyces sp. Tu6071
GCGGGCTTCGCGTCGGACGGCTGGAGGCACTTGTCGGCGGCCTTGTTCTTCAAGGTCAGCGTGTAGCGTCCGCCTTCCCACTTGCCGTCCACCTCGTCCCATGCCTCGGTCTTGTGCTTCCACGCCGGGTCGCGCAGGGAGACCGCGGTGGCGCCTTCGGCCGTGGAGTCGCCGTACAGCGCGAGGCGGCTCCCGTCCGTCCGGTTGATCAGGTCCTGGCCCGTGCGGTCGGCCGCCGAGGCGCTTCCCGCACCGAAGGTGGCGAGAAGAGTGACGGCGGCTGCGGCCGCGGTCAGGGCACGACGGGGACGGAACGTGGACATTGTTCTCCTTCGATGGCGGGTCTTCGGTCATCGCGTCACGGCGCCGGCTGGAAACGGCCCGGACAGCCCCGGGCGAACCGAGGCCGTGCCGGTCGACGCCACTCGCTCAGCCTGAAGGCCGCGACCGAGCGCTGTGTGAGGCCGAGGAGCGGCAGACCAGCCGTGCGGCCACGCCCCCTTCGCTCCGCGACTCCCGCCGGTACAGAGGGGAATCGTTTCGGCGAGCAGACTCCGCCCACCCGCGCCGGGAGGGGCGAGTATGGCCGGGTTCGCACGCGCGGGTGACCCACCCGACAGCCCGGGTCACCCCCAGGAGCGAATGAAGACCGAACGATGGTCTGCCGCTGGGCGTGAAGCGCGTTCCGGTACCCGGCCGGGACGTCTTCTCGCGACCGCACGGGGACCGGGAAGGCAGCGCCTTCGCCACTGCCGACGGCGGGAGCTGGCCCGGGCTCGGCGCGAAGACCCTTCGGGTGCGACCCGCCGAGGCGTTGGTGCCCTGATCAGGCACGTCGCAGGCGGTCGCTGAAGCCCGGGGCGCCGGGTGCGGGCTCAGGGTCATGCTGCCGGTGTTCGCGTCGCGGCGGTGGCTACGCTCTCCACGAGATCGAGGGCGATCACCGCCCAGTACGGCGAGCACGCCGCGCAACGACTGTTCACCCCCGCACTCGACCGTGTGGCCGGCCGCGAAAACCCAAGCCGCAGCACGAGCCGCTCGGGCTCGACGCCGCCCTCCAGACCCTCGCACGTACGTGTCGTGGTCCTCGCTCACCGCGAACAGCGTCGTGGCGACGAAGCCCCCGGTGCTCCCCGCCGGTATGCGGTACGCGCCCATCCTCACATTGCCGCTCGCCCGATCGGGCCCGTCCGCGAAAGATCGGGCCCGGCCGCGAGGAAGCGCGCGTGGGAGAGCGAGTGACGGATGCCGGGCAGGGGTGGCGGCGGAACGAGTGCGGGCCCGGCGGGCACCCCGCGGGGCGGCCGGCCGGCCTCGGGCCGGTGGGAGTTGTGGTGCAGTCGCTGAGCCGTGCCCGCCCGGCGGGTCTCAGGACGTTCCGGGGTCCGGCGCGGCGTGGGCGGCACCGTCCCCGGTCGGGCCCTCGCCGCTCCCGGCCGTGGCCCGGTCCGCGAGGAGCGCGAGGGCCTCGGCGGAGGGTGAGTGCGGTTCGACGGTGTGCATTCCGAGGACCAGTTCGGGCTGCCCGACCGGCGTGAACGCCTCGTACCCGAGCTCCATGGGGCCGACGACGGGGTGGTGGTAGCACTTGCTGCCGTGCTCGCGCAGGTACACGTCGTGCTCGGCCCACCAGCGGCGGAAGTCGGGGTCGCGCACGGCGAGGTCGCCGACGAGATCGGCGAGCCCGGGGTCGTGCGGGTGCGCGCCCGCGTACCGGCGCAGCTCGGCGACGATCTTGCGGGCGGTGGTGGCCCAGTCCTCGTACAGTTCGCGGGCCGCGTCCACCGTGAAGAGGTAGCGGACCATGTTCCGCTGCCCGGGGGGCAGGGAGTCGAGACCGGTGTAGAAGGCGGCGCCGAGCGGGTTGACGGCGACGAGGTCCTGCCGCGGTCCGAGGACGAGCGCGGGCACGTCGGCCATGAGGTCCAGCGCGCGGCGCAGTCCGGGGCGCAGGCGCGGGACGGGGGCGGCGGCGCTCCTGGCGCGGGCCGGTCCGGCGAGGGCGAAGAGGTGGTCCCGTTCGGCCGGATCGAGGCGCAGGACACGGGCGACCGCGTCGAGCACGGCGGCCGAGACGTTCTTGGTACGCCCGCGCTCCAGGCGCTCGTAGTACTCGGCGCTGACCCCGGCGAGCAGGGCCACCTCCTCGCGCCGCAGCCCCGGCACCCGGCGCACCCCCATGGAGGCCGGCAGGCCCGCGTCCTGCGGGCTGATACGGGCACGACGCGTGCGCAGGAATGCGCGCAGGTCGTTGGCGGCGGGGTCGCTCATGCTCCGAGACTAGCCGCGCGGGCCGGGCGCAGCGGGGGGTCTGCCGGTACCCCCTCTGCCCGTCACCCCGTCCCAGCGCGACGTGTCGCCCTCGCCGCTCCCGTGATGCAGTGGAAAAGAACCAGCCATCAAGGACGAAAGGGATGGTGAGCCCGGTATGCGACAGAACACGCTCGGTGCGTCCGGCATCGTGGTCAGCGACCTGGCGTTCGGCGCGATGAACTTCGGCTTCCCCGGCGGGCCGGACGACAAGGAGGCGGTCGCCATGGTGCACCGCGCGCTGGACGCCGGGATCAATCTGGTCGACACCGCCGACGTCTACACGAACGGGGAGTCGGAGCGTGTCGTGGGCCTCGCCCTCAAGGGGCGTCGCGCCGATGTCGTCCTCGCGACGAAGTTCGGCCTGCCCATGGGCGAGGACCCGAACCGGGCGGGCGGCTCGCCGCGCTGGATCAGGCGCGCGGTCGAGGACAGCCTGCGCCGCCTCGGCACCGACCACATCGACCTCTACCAGATGCACCGCCCCGACTACCGGACGGCCCTGGACGAGACCCTCAGCGCGCTGAGCGACCTCGTCCGCGAGGGCAAGATCCGCGCCATCGGCTCCTCGACCTTCCCGCCGGAGCTGATCGTCGCCGCGCGGTGGGCGGCCGAGAAGGGCGGGCACCGGCCCTTCGTCACCGAGCAGCCGCGCTACTCGGTCTTCAACCGCCGCCCCGAGGCGCACGTCTTCCCCGCCCTGCGCGCGTACGGGATGGGGGCGCTCACCTACGCCCCGCTGGCGAGCGGCTGGCTCGCGGGGCGGGCCGAGCCGGGCGGTGGGCCGCGCGCGCGGATGGAGAAGCACGTCTTCGACCTCGACAGCCCCGCCAACCGGGCGAAGGTCCGTGCGGCGGAGGAACTGCGCGAACTGGCGGACGGCATCGGCGTGCCCATGACGCACCTCGCGCTCGCCTTCGTCCGTGCGCACCCGGCGGTCAGCACGGCGCTCATCGGGCCGCGCACGCCGGAGCAGCTCGACGACCTGCTCGCGGCGGCCGACGTCACGCTCGACGCGGCGGCCCTCGACCGCATCGACGAGATCGTGGCGCCCGGCAGCGACCTCAACCCGGCGGACAACTACGACGCCGAGATCCCGGCCCTCGCGGACAAGACGCTGCGCCGCCGCGCCTGACCGGCCCCCTGCCCCCACTTCTCCTGGCCCCCAGGACGGGGTGACCCCTGCGGGCTTGCGCGCGGCCGGCGGCGGGGCCGCGCGCGGTCGGCCGGTGGGCCGGGGTCAGCCCACCGGTGTGCCCACCAAGACGCGCCAGCGCGGCAGTTCGGAGAACGGCACGACGAGGCAGAGCAGCGTCACCGGTACGGCGAGCCAGACCGGCCACAGGACCCAGGCGGAGGCGGTGGCGGCGACGAGCTGGAGCAGCAGGAGCAGGATGGTGACGATGCCGGGCACGGCGACGGGCGAGTCGCCGCCGGGCCGGTCCCCCGGGGTGGAGAAGACGGCGGGCAGTCCGATGAGGAGGACGTCGGCGAGGACCGCGAGGAGGATCGAGTGCGGCCACAGGGCCCAGGGGGTGGCGACCCAGGCGATGAGTTCGGTGGCGAAGCGCAGGCCGCCGCGCAGGTTGTCGTGGCCGGGCTTGGCGAGGCGCGAGGAGTGGTCAGGCACGGGCGTGGCTCGCGAGGAAGCGGGTGATGAGGGCGGCGGTTTCGGCGGGGCGTTCCGCGTGGAGGTAGTGCCCGGCGCCCTCGACGACCTCCAGGGTGCCGGTGCCCGGGGGCAGGGCGGCCACGATCGCCGCGCCCTCGGCCGCGGGGTCGGGGAAGTCCGGGTCCGCCGAGCCCATGACGACGAGCACCGGGACGGTGACGTGGGCGAGTTCCGCCTCGGCGTCCGCCCCGTTGGTCTTCATGGTGAGGAGGAACTGCCCCATGCGCTCGGGCTCGGAGAGCTTGGCACGCAGCGCGGCGGTGTACTCGGCCCAGTCCGCCGGCTTGGCCGGATAGGCGGCGTTCAGGTACCGGAGCCACATGCCGAGGCTGCGGAAGGCGACGGTGGCGCCCATGAGCAGTCCGCCGCGCCGGTAGCGGCGTACGCGCAGCATGGCGCCGAGGTCCGTCTTGGGCACGCGGGTGAAGGGGTTGAGTTCCACGACCGAGCTGATGAGTTCGGGGGCCCGCGCGGCGGCGATGGTGGCCGCGCCGCCGGAGAGGGACTGGCCGACGAGGACGGCGGGCCCGCCGAGGTGCCGGACAAGTGCCAGCAGGTCGGAGGCGACGTCGGAGCGGGAGATCGACGCCCAGCCGGTGCTGGAGTCGCCGTGCCCGCGCAGGTCCGCGGCCACGACCCGGTAGCCGGCCGCGGCGAGGAGGGGCGCGAGGAAGCGGTACGACTGACGCAGGTCGCCGATGCCGTGCGAGAGCACGATCAGCGGCCCGTCGCCCGTCGACTCGTAGGCGATGCGGCCGTTGTCGACGCTCACGTAGGACGGGGGAGCGGCGCTGAAGGCGCCCGGGTCGGGCAGGGCAGGTCTGTTCATGGTTTTCGTCCAGGGAGGTGAAGGGAGGGGAGAGCTAGGATGGACGCCAGAATAGAACCAGCCTGGGGTTCACTCTTTGGACTGGCGTCCATCGAAAGTAGAGCACACCCGCAGGCGCGACGAAAGCAAAGAAGAGGTAATGCGCGAAGACTCCCCCCTTCCTGCCCCCGAAACGGCCCGTCCGGAACCCGGTGCCGGCGGAGGGCGCCGCGAGCGCCAGCGCCTGCGCCGCCGCAACGAGCTCTACGACGTCGCCCTCGGGCTGTTCGTCGAGAAGGGCTACGAGGGGACGACCATGGAGGACATCGCCGACCGCGCGGACGTGGCGCGGGCGACGGTCTTCAACCACTTCCCCCGCAAGGCCGTCTTCCTCCAGGAATGGGCGCGGCGACGCCGGGAGGCCGCGCTGGTGGCCGCCCACCGGTCCGACGCGGCGGACACCTCGCTGCGCGCGGTCCTCCTGCGCTACTTCGGCGAGCTGGGACGGGTCTCGCAGGGGACGCGGGAGGCGAGCGTCGCCATGCTCACGGGCTCGGTCCACGCGACGGACATCTGGCGCAGGTCGCCGCTGGCCGCCGAACTGGCCGACATCGTCCGCACGGCCACGCCCGAGGGCGACCTCGCGCCCGGCCTGGACGCCGATCGTCTCGGCCTGCTCCTGTCGGGCGCGTACTTCGTCATCCTCGTCACGTGGGTCAGCGAGGAGCCCGCCCCGTTCGACATCACCGACGAGCTGATGGCGATGGTGGACACCGTGCTCTACGGCGGGGTCCCGGACGGCGACCGGGGTGCGGACCACGGCGCCGCCTAGCGGCCTGACCGCCTGGCCGCCCCGCTGCCGAGGGGGCGTTCGGCACAGGACCTCGGACGGGTGCGCGAAGCCCGAGGATGAGTGCGGCCGGGGCCGCTCCCCCGCACCCGCCATCGGGCTCGCACGGGTGTGGGGAACGCCGGAACAGCCCTCATCCACCCGGGCTTTGGCCTGCCACTGGAGCTGCGTCACGATCCGCGTGTCCGGCAGCTCCAGCCCCCGTGCCCGCCCCGGTTCTCGTGGTCGTCAGGAGATGCCCCGTGCCCGCGCCTCGCGTGTCGCGGTGGTGAGGCCCTTGGCGGAGGGGGCGCCGTGGCCGGGCAGGACGAGGTGTTGCGGGAGTGCGGCGAGGCGGTCCAGGGAGGCGAGGGCGGTGGCGCTGTCGGCGGTGAAGGCGCGGCAGACGGTGCCGGGTCCGTGGTGGCCGGTCATGCCGTCGAGCGTGACCAGGGCGTCGCCGGTGAGGACCGCGTCGTGCCCCGGGAAGACATAGGTCGTGCTGCCCGGGGTGTGGCCGGGCGTGGTCAGCGCCCTGGGGCGGCCGGGGAGGGCATCGAAGGTGTGGTCGCCGTCGAAGGCGCGCGCGTGCGGGAAGGGCGCGGCGGTGAAGCCGCCGCGCAGCGCCATGTGCAGGGGGGTCGCGAGGGCGGCGGGGCGGCGCAGGAGGTAGGGCGCCATGGAGCGTTCCGGCTTGGCGTGGCGCAGGGAGCTGCGCGGCCCGTCCGTGAGGGTGGCCGCGTCAGCCCGTGGGGTCCAGATCTCGGCGCCGGCCGCGTGCAGAGGGGCGGCCAGGCCGGTGTGGTCCGGGTGGGTGTGGGTGAGCAGGACGGCGCGGATGTCGGAGAGGGCGCGGCCGGTGGTGGCGAGGTGCGCGCGCAGTTGCCGCAGGTGGGCGGGCAGGCCCGCGTCCACGAGCAGGAGGCCGTCCTGATGGTGCACCAGATAGAAGTTGACCACGTCGTCGCCGAGGCGGTCGATGCCGGGGGCGACGGCGCGGACGCGGGAGGTGCGGCTCATGATCGGCTCCGGCGGGGTGCGGGGTGGACCGCGCGGGAGAATGGCGCGGTGGCGCGGCGGGAAGCGCCGCCGCGCTATTTTCGTTACAACGTACTGTACTGAATATGGGGAGGCTCGCGCGTGCCGTCAACCGATCCGGCAGGGCGCAGGGTGTACGACGCCAGCGGACGCCGGGCGGCGGCCCGCCGCACGCGCGCCGCCGTCCTGGGCGCCTGCCGGGAACTGCTGCTGACCGAGGGCTACCGGGCGACGACGATCCGCGCGGTGGCGGCGCGCGCCGAGGTCTCGCCCGAGATGGTCTACAAGGCGTACCGCGGCAAGGCCGGGCTGATGAAAGCGCTGTGGGACACCACGCTGGCCGGGGACGACGAGCCCGTGCCGATGTCCGAGCGGGCCGCCCTGCGCCAGGTGTGGGCCGAGCCGGACGCGCACGAGAAGCTGCGCGGGTACGCGGCCTTCGTGTGCGGCGTCCACCAGCGCACCGCCGCGCTGTTCTCGCTGCTGAGCGAGGCCGGTGCCGAGGTGGCAGAGGTGCTGGCGGAGACCGAGCGGGAGCGCCTCGTCGGCGTCACCGCCTTCACCGGGCACCTCGCCGAGCGGGGACTGCTACGGGCGGGAACGGACCCGGCCCGCGCGGCCGACGGGGTCTGGGCACTGACCGGCCCGCACGTCTACGACCGGCTCACCGGCGCCCGGCAGTGGCCCGCCTCCGAGTACCGGCAGTGGCTGGCCCGGACGCTCGCGGCCGACCTCCTCCCCTGACGCCCGGCGAGGGCGCGTGTGCTCAGGCCCCGACGAGCGGGGTCAGGAGCGACTGTTCGCGTACGGCGTCGAGGGAGAGGGTCCGGTAGCCCGCCTCGGTGAAGAGCACCGTGAGGCGGTCCGCCTCGCCGCTCATGACCTCGCCCTCGCCCCAGGCGCGGTGGCTGACCCGGGTGCCGGGCGGGAACTCGGGGGCGGTGGGGATCGCGGCCGAGGGTGCGGTGGAGCCGCCGGTCCCGGCGAGCACGGCGGGACCGCGCGCCCCGTCCGCGTGCTCGCTCGCCTCGCAGTTGTCGCAGCCCGCGCACTCCCCCGCCGGGAGGTCCTCGCCGAAGTAGCCGAGCAGCGCGCGGCGACGGCAGCCCTCGCTCTCCGCGTAGCCGCGCATCATCTCCACGCGGCTGCGCTCCAGGCGGGTGCGGGCCTCGGCGAGGCGTACCGCCTCCCGCGCGCAGGTGTCCCTGCGCGCGCCGGGCACCGCGCGTATCCCCGCCTCCTCCAGGAGGAGTCCCCCGGCCTCGGAGAGCAGGTGGACCAGGGAGGTGAGCGCGGAGTGGGTCAGCCCGGTCTCCTCCCGCAGCACCGTGGGCGGTACCGGGCCCGTGTGCGCGCGCACCCGGTCCATGAGCGCGGCGAGCGCGGCCTCGTCGGGGTGGCCGGAGGCGCGGTAGCGCTGGACGCCGAGGTCCTCGGAGCGGTAGCCGAGGATCGCGCGGGCGGGGCGCCCGTCGCGGCCCGCGCGGCCGAGTTCCTGGTAGTACGCGTCGAGCGAGCCGGGCACGGAGGCGTGCAGTACGAAGCGCACGTCGGTCTTGTCGATGCCCATGCCGAAGGCCGAGGTCGCCACGACG
Organism: Streptomyces sp. Tu6071; assembly: GCF_000213055.1. Lineage (NCBI taxonomy): Bacteria > Bacillati > Actinomycetota > Actinomycetes > Kitasatosporales > Streptomycetaceae > Streptomyces > Streptomyces sp. Tu6071. Next base: position 1,208,253 of record NZ_CM001165.1, read on the forward strand.
ACGTCGAGTTCGCCCGTGTGGAAGGCGTCGTGGACGGCGGAGCGGGCCGCTCCGGTCATCCCCGCGTGGTAGGCGGCGCCGGAGAAGCCGAGCGAGGAGAGTTCCGCCGCGTACCGCTCGGTCTCCTTGCGGGTTCCGGCGTAGACGATGCCGGGCTTCGCCTCGCCGGCCGCGCGCTCGACGACCCAGCGGGACTTGGCCTCCTCGTCCCGGTGCCGGACCACTTCGAGGTGGATCTCGGGGCGGTCGAAGCCGGACACGATCTCGCGGGCGCCGGGCATACGGAGGTGGCGCAGGATGTCGGCCCGGACGGGCGGCGCGGCGCTCGCGGTGAGGGCGAGGAGCGGCGGGTGGCCGATCCGGTCGCGGACACGGCCGAGCGCGAGGTAGTCGGGGCGGAAGTCGTGACCCCAACTGGACACGCAGTGCGCCTCGTCCACGACCATGAGGGCGGGCCCGGCGCCGCCGACCATGGCGAGCACGTCGGGCTTGGCGAGTTGTTCGGGCGAGACGAAGAGGAAGTCGAGCGCGCCCTCGCGCACCCGCTCCCAAGTCTGGGCGTTCTCGCGCGCCCGCTGCGAGGAGTTGACGGCCGAGGCGCGGGCCCCGGCGCTGCGGCCGAGGGCCGAGACCTGGTCGCGCTGGAGCGCGATGAGGGGGCTGACGACGAGCACGGGGCCGTCCAGGAGGACACCGGGGACCTGGTAGACCGCGGATTTCCCGGCGCCGGTCGGCATCACGACGATCGTGTCCTCGCCCGCCATCACGGCCTCCATGGCGGCGAGTTGCGCGGGCCGCAGTTCCTCCCAGCCGAAGACCTCGCGGGCGGCGTCGCCCAGGCGTGAGCGGACGGAGGGGCGGCGGGCGGCGCGGGGCATGGGGGCCTCCTGGTACGGGTGCGGCGAGGACCCCGTCCGGTGGGCCCCGGCGAGGATGCCGGGCGTGTACCCGGCCCCTGGCCGCGCACGACGCGCGGAGCGGATTTTTCGCGGGGAATCTCCTCGCGCGCCCGTCCGCTTGACGTTTCCTCACCGCGAGCGGCCGGATTCCGCCGGTGGCAGGATTCCGGCGGCCGATTCCCGGCGGCGGTACGGCTACGTGGCGACGGGTTTCCGCGGCGGCGGGTCGTCCGCGAGTCGCTGTCCGCTACCGGCTCAGCCACCACACGAGCGCCCCGCCGAGGACGAGGAGGAGGCACAGGGCGGCGTTCGTGCGGCGGTAGTCGACGAGGAGGGCGACGAACTCGCGGATCGTGGCGCTGGGCCAGAAGTACGGGGCCGTGGGCGCCCCGACGACGTGGCCGCGGACGCCGACGCGGCGGGCGGTGACGGCGGTGCGGAAGACGTGGTAGTTGCTCGTCACGACGACGCACCGGTAGCCGGGCCTCGCCTTCGCCATGAGCGCGTGACTGTTGCGCAGGTTCTCGCCGGTCGTCGCGGAGTGCTCCTCGCGCACGAGGAGCCGCTCGGGGAAACCCTTCTCCCGGACGTACCGCGCCATCGCCTCCGCCTCGGGGAGCGCCTCGTCGCCGCCCTTGCCGCCGGAGAGGAGCAGGAGCGGCTCGCGCCCCCGCTTCGTGAGCTTGCGGTGCGCGGAGAGTCCCCGGTCGAGCCGGGCGGCGAGCAGCGGCGAGACGCGTTCGCCGCCGAGCAGTCCCGCGCCGAGCACCACGACGTAGTCGGTCCTCCGGCGGACGCGGACGTGCCCGTAGAGGAAGGCGTAGGCGAGCATGCAGGCGAAGAGGAAGCCGAAGTACCCGGCGATCGCGGTGATCGTGCCGGCGAGCACGAGCAGGGTGCGGGCGTGCAGGACGAAGGCGGTGACGAGCAGCGCGGCGAGCGCGAGCAGCCCGAGCCCGGCGAGGAGCGAGAGCAGGTTGGCGGGCCCTCGGCCTTCCCTGCGGACCATCGTGACGCCGTTGGCGAGGAGGAAAGGAACCGGTACGAGGACGCACAGCGCGCCGACGACGACGCCCGCCACCGCCACGTCCCGCCCGGCGAGGGTGTCCTCGCGTATGAGCGTGAAGCACCAGGCGGCGAGGGCGAAGACGAGGGACAGGCCGAGGAGGACGGCGTTGCTGAAGCGGCGCCGGTCCCTGAGCACCCCCACGCAGAACACGAGGAACGTCACGGCCGCGGGGGCGTAGGCCAACATGCGGAGAGTCTAGAGGCCGTCGCGCGGCACGCGGGCCGAACGGTGCGGTGCCGCCTTGCCGACGTTGCTCGGCGGGCCCGCGCGACCGACCGCGGACACGACCGACCGACCGCGGACGCGACAGCTCACCGACACCGCCGACCGCCCGCCCTGCCGCGCGAGCGGCGGGCTCCCCGGCACACCCCGGCCCCGCCACCCGGGTCGGGATGGCGGGGCCGGGAAGGGGCGGGGCTCATGCCTTGTGCTGCATGGACTCCCGGGCGGGGTTCGCCTGCTTGTCCGCCTTCGGGTCGCGCTCCGCGGCCTTCGCGCGCACGCCCTTCTCGATGCGGGTGCCGGTCTCCTCGTCGATGTGCCGCCAGTAGGCGAAGGCACGCTCCAGGACGGGTTCCGTCACGCCGTTGAGCAGGTGGCCGACGACGTTCTCCACGAGGCGCTCGCGCGCGGCCTCGTCCATGACCTCCCGTACCAGCGTGTGTGCCTGTCCCCAGTCGTCGTCCTCGGGGTGGCTCACGTAGCCGACGCGGGTGATCTCGCCGTCGGCGTGCCAGCTCGGCGGGGTGCCGAAGCGCTCGGTGTCGGCCGCCGGGCCGCCCTTGGAGTTGGGCGCGTAGACCGGGTCCGTCGTCTTGCGGAAGGCCATCTGGCCGTCCTTCGCATACGAATGGACGGGGACGACCGGGGCGTTGACGGGGAGCTGCTGGTAGTTGGCGCCGATGCGGTAGCGGTGGGCGTCCGCGTAGGAGAAGAGGCGGCCCAGGAGCATCCGGTCCGGGCTCGGACCGATGCCGGGCACGAAGTTGTTCGGCTGGAAGGCCGCCTGCTCGATCTCGGCGTGGTGGTCGGTGGGGTTGCGGTCGAGTGTCATGCGGCCGACCTCGATGAGCGGGTAGTCGCCGTGCGACCACACCTTCGTGAGGTCGAAGGGGTTGAAGCGGTAGCCCTCGGCATCCGCGTACGGCATGACCTGCACGTACAGCGTCCAGCTCGGGAACTCGCCGTCCCTGATGTGCTCGAAGAGGTCCCGCGTGTGGTAGTCGGTGTCCGCCGAGGCCATCTGGTCGGCCTCGTCCTGGGTGAAGTGCTCCAGGCCCTGGTCGGTCTTGAAGTGGTACTTGACCCAGAACCGCTCGCCGCTCGCGTTGCTCCACTGGTAGGTGTGCGATCCGTAGCCGTTCATGTGCCGCCACGTGCGCGGGATGCCCCGGTCGCCCATGAGCCAGGCCACCTGGTGGGCGGACTCGGGCGAGAGCGTCCAGAAGTCCCACTGCATGTCGTGGTCGCGGAGGTTGTTGTCCGCGCGGCGCTTCTGGGAGCGGATGAAGTGCTGGAACTTCATCGGGTCCTTGATGAAGAAGACCGGGGTGTTGTTGCCGACGAGGTCGTAGTTGCCCTGCGAGGTGTAGAACTTCAGGGCGAAACCGCGCGGGTCGCGCCACGTGTCCGGGCTCCCCCGCTCCCCCGCCACGGTCGAGAACCGGGCGAGCAGTTCGGTACGGGTGCCGGGCCGGAACACCTCCGCCTTCGTGTACGCCGTCACGTCCCCGGTCACCTCGAAGTGGCCGAAGGCGCCGCTGCCCTTGGCGTGCGGCTGCCGCTCCGGGATGCGCTCCCGGTTGAACTGGGCCATCTGCTCGATGAGATACCCGTCCTGAAGCAGCAGCGGCCCGCCCGCTCCCACGGTGAGGGAGTGCTCGTCGCTCTCGACGGGCGCCCCCGAGTCCGTGGTGGTCGCCGGGATGTCGGACATGTGGCCGCCTCTCCTCGCTGTCGTGCGCGGCGCTCCGCTCCGCCGGAGACGGGCCGGGGCCGCTCCGTCCGCGTATCCCTTGGGACGGAGGCGAAACATGCGCGGGCGGTGTGTCCACCCGGACGGGGCGGACGCGGGCGGGGTAGAGCTGGGGAGGTGACAGAGGAGCGGGAACCGGAACGGACGGCGGACGGGCGCTACGTGCTCGTACGGGGCCGCCGCTGGCGCGCCACCGACCCCGCGCTGCCCGAGGAGGTCGCGCGGCGGCTGCGGCACCACCTGATGGCCGCGCGGCGGGCCGTGGGCGCGGCGCTGCGCGCGGAGGACGCGGCGGCCGAGCGGGCGGCCCGGGAGCGGGTGGGGATCGCGAAGCGGGCGCTGGGCGAGCGGGGCGAGCCGCCGTGGTGGGAGCAGGACACGGCGGCGCGTGAACGGCGCTGGGAGGAGGGACTGCGGGCGCTCGACGAGAGCGGGTGAAGCACCCGAGAGAGGGGGTGAAGCCCCGAGGAGCGGGTGAGGCCCCGAGGGAGCGGGTGAGGTCCGGCAGCGCGTGCGGCCCCGAGGGAGCGGGTGAAACCCCGCAGCGCGTGCGGCCCCGCCCCCCTTAGCGGCCGAAGCCCCGGCCCCGTGGGCGGCTGAGGCAAGCCACGGCCCCGCCTCAGCCCCTCGCCGGCCTGCTCTCGTGCGGGTCCGGCTCCGGGTGCGCGTCGGTGATCTCGGGTTCCAGGCCGTCCGCGAGCGCCTCCCCGGCGTGCCCGGTGTCGGTGCGCCAGCTCCGGAAGGCCCAGGCGGTCGCCGCGACGACCACGAGGCCGAGCAGGCAGCCGCCGACGACGTCGCTGAACCAGTGCACGCCGAGCGCGACGCGCGTGAAGCACACGCCGACGACGGAGACGATGCCGACCGCCCAGCACACGGGTCGCCAGGCCCGCGGCACGAAGGGCAGCAGGACGAGGACGAGGACGGCGAAGGACGTCGTGGCCGTCATCGCGTGGCCGGAGGGGAAGGAGTAGCCGGGCGCGTGCGCCACCGGGTCCTGGAAGGCGGGGCGGGCCCGCTCCACGGCGAGCTTCACGAGCAGTCCCACGAGCCCCCCGGCGACCGCCGTGACCCCTGACCAGGCGGCGAGCCGCCAGGCGCGCCGGTACAGCAGCCAGCAGGTGAGCGCGGCGACGGCGAGACGCAGCGTCACCGGGTCCCACACGTGGTCCGACAGGAGGCGCAGCGTCGAGGTCCACGCCGGGTGGTCGAGCGCGACCCGGTTGAGCCGCCCCGCCGCGCCCGCGTCGACCCGGTGCAGCGGCTGCCACTTGGTCTCCACGAGCACCACGAGCAGCCCGAAGGGCACGGCGCCGAGCGCGGTGACGGCGGCGGCACCGAGCAGCCGGACACCGAACCTGCGGTCGGCGGGCCGCCGGTAGCGGTCGGCGAGGCGGCGCAGCAGGGGCACGGTTCACACTCCGGGGTCGGGTTGCACGGGCCCGGGCACGTGGGCGCGGGATGCCTCGAGCTGGGCGGCGAAGGAGAGCCCGAGGAAGAGGGCCACCGAGGTGAGGTACGCCCACAGCAGCAGCGACATGAAGGCGCTGAGCGGTCCGTACACGGTGTCGAAGGAACCGCTCAGGCGCAGGTACAGGCTCAGCAGCCAGGTCAGCAGCGTCCACAGGCTCAGGTACACGCCGGCTCCGAACGCGAGCCACGTGTAGCCGGGTTGCTTGCGACGCGGGGCGCTGCGGAAGACGACGCTCGCGGCGATGAGCGCGAGCAGCAGCCCGACGGGCCAGCGCGCGTACTCCCACACCGTGCGGGCGTGGTCGCCGAGCCCGTAGACGGTGGTCGCGGCGCCCGCGAGGTCGCCGCCCGCGATCATGACGACGAAGCCGAGACCGAGCGGGATGCCCGCGGTGAGCGCCATGACGAGGCCGCGCCCGTACTTGAGGTGGAAGGGGCGGTCGCGCTCGTTGCCGTAGATGCGGTTGGCGCCGCGCTCGATCTGGCACATCGCGGTCGTGACGTTGACGAGCGAGAAGATCGCGCCGAACCACAGGGCGATCTCGTCGCCGTCGCCGGCCGCGTACTCGCCGCGTTCCAGGGCCTCGTCGACGACCTCCGTGCTGGGCCCGGCGGCGACGCTGTGGATCGTGAGCTGCGCGAGGCGCCCCAGGTCCTCGGTGTGCAGCGACGTGGAGAGGCCGACGAAGGCGATGACGAGCGGGATGACGGCGAGCACGGTCTGGAGCGCGAGGGCGCGCGCGTTGGTGAAGCCGTCCGCGTACCGGAAGCGGACGAAGGAGTCCCGGACGAGCTGCCAGCGGCCGTAGCGGCGCAGCGCGGCCAGCGCCTCGTCGGCGGACAGCTCCTCACCGGTCATGTCCCGGGTCACCGGGACCTTCGAGACGGTGCCCATCTACTCGTTCACCACCCGCGCCGCCGCGCGCGCGTCCGGCGCGGCGCCTTCCTCGCGCGGGACGAGGACGGTGAGCGCGCCGGGGAGCACGGAGACCGTGAGCCGGGTGCCGTGCGGGGCGCTCTCGCCGTCGTACTCGCGCGGCTGCGGGGTGGCGAAGGTGAGTTCGGCGTGCCGGAAGCGGAAGTACTCGACGGGCGGGAGGTCCTGCCCGGCCGCGGTGCCGTCCTTGTGGCTCAGCAGGGCCCGCAGGGCGCGCAGCCAGCCGCCGGCGCCGCGCGGGTCGAGGACCAGCAGGTCGAGGTGGCCGTCGTCGGCACTGGCCCGCGGGACGAGCCGGACGCCGCCCTGGAGGGTGCCGACGTTGGCGACGAGGACCATGCGGGCCTCGCGGCGCAGCGCGGGGCCGTCGTCCAGGCGCAGCGTCACCTCGGCGGGGCCGTTGCCGATCTCCTCCATCCCGGCGAGGACGTACGCGGGCCAGCCGAGGGCGGACTTGGCGCGGTCCCCGGTGCGTTCCATGACGGCCGCGTCGAGCCCGGCGCCGGCCATGACGGCGAAGGCGGTGGCGGGCAGCCCGTCGCCCTCGACGCGGCCGAGGTCGATGCGCCGGGCGCGCCCGGTGAGGGCGGCCTCGAGCGCCTTCGCCGGGTCGAGGGGCAGGCCGAGGTTGCGGGCGAGGAGGTTGCCCGTGCCGCTGGGCACGAGGGCGAGGGGCACGCCGGTGTCGGCGAGTTCCCCGGCGACGGCCCGTACGGTCCCGTCGCCGCCGCACACGACGACGAGCGCCGCTCCCCCGCGCACCGCCTCGCGCGCCTGGCCGGGGCCCGGGTCCTCGGGGGTCGTCTCCAGGAACACGACGTCGTCCCAGCCGTGCCGCCCGAGCAGCGCGCGCAGTTCGGCGCGGGCGCCCGCGCCGGTCACGGAGGGGTTGTGGACGACGAAGACCGTGCCCCGGGCGAGGGCGGGCGTCTCCGTGGCGGCGGGGGCGGGGCCCCCCGCAGGGTCGTCGGTCGTGGCGTGCGGCTCGGCGGTCACGGTGGCGTCCACGAGCAGGAGCCGGGCGGCGACGGCGACGGAGATCGCGCCGTTGACGAGCCCGCCGACGACGTCGGTCGGATGGTGCATCCCGCGGTAGAGACGGGCCATGGCCACGACGAGCGGCAGCAGCATCAGGAGACCGGCGAGCGCCTTGCGCCACGGGGAGCGCATCCGGGTCAGGACGAGGACGGCGAGCCCGGTGTAGAGGGCGGTGGCCGCTCCGGTGTGCCCGGAGGTGTAGGAGGACGTGGGCGGCGAGGCGTCGAGGCGGTGCACCTCGGGCCGTTGGCGGTCCACGGAGAGCGTGATGACGAGGAAGACGAGCGCCTGGGTGGAGACGGCGACGGCGAGGAAGACGGCCTGGCGCCACCGCGGCAGCCGGGGTATCAGCAGCAGTCCCAGGCACACGATCAGCGTGCCGATGATCACGGTGAGGGTGTTGCCGCCCTCCGAGGCGACGGAGGAGAGGGTGGTGAGGGTGCCGGTGCGTATCCCCTCCAGCCCCTCGTCGATCCCGTCCTCGGCGGTCATCGGCCACACGTGCTTCGCCGGTCCTGTGATGAGCAGCCCGGCGCCGACGAGCAGCCCGGCCTGGGTGGCCGTCAGCACGGCGATACGGCCGACGGCTCCGGCGCTGCCGCGCGGCAGAGTCATCCCCCGGCGGCGCGTGCGCTTCTCCGCTGGTGCGGCTGGCACGGATACGGACATCGGTCCCCCCACATTCGGCGCCCGCATGGGCGCGCTCCCGGCCGGCTCGCTTCCACCGGTCCTCAGCCGTTTGCCCCTGCGGAGGCAGGTTCAGGCCGACGGGTTCGCGAGGACCGGACGGAGGGCGGTGACGGAGGGGCGGCACGGAAGGGCGGGCGCCCGGGGCCGCCCCGTCACGCGGCACGACCCGCCGCCCCGGCCGAGCGGGCTCCGTACCCCCCAAACACCTCAGGGCAGAACAAACCCGTACGGCGGCGCATCGGGACCAATCCGCGGGGGACACCTGTGCGAATCCCTTGTGTCACCGCTGACACCTCCCTCCCGGTCGATCCGGGGCGGACAACGAAGGGAACCCCACTCGTGACCAGCCGTTCGACCGCCCGACTGACCGCCCTCCTGGCCGCCTCCGCCGCCCTCACCCTGTCGACCGCTCTCCCCGCCGCCGCCCACTCGGGCCACGGGGAACAGGCGAGCGCGGCGGACGGGCACTCCTACCAGGTCGACCTGGACCAGCTCAACGACTCCGGCGCCCACGGCACCGCGATGCTCACCCTCGACGGCCACGAACTGAACGTGAAGATAACGGCCACCGGCCTCGTCCCGGGCCAGCCCCACGCCCAGCACCTCCACGGCTCCACCGACGGGCACGACTTCCACTGCCCCGACGCGAGCGCGGACAAGAACCACGACGGGATCATCACCACCGCCGAAGGCCTGCCCATGTACGGGGACATCAACATCTCCCTCACCACCAAGGGCGACACCTCGAAGAAGAGCGGACTCGACGTGGCCCGGATGCCCGTCGCCGACAAGGACGGCAAACTCTCCTACGAGCGCACCCTGACCGTCTCGCAGGCCGTCGCCGACCACATCAAGGACCTCCACGTCGTCCAGCACGGCATCGACCCGAACGGCAACAAGAAGTACGACTTCGGCAAGGGCAAGAGCGAACTCGACCCGAAGCTCCCGCAGGAGGCCACCGCTCCCGCGTCCTGCGGGATGCTCGCGGGCGCGGCCGTGGGCTCCATGCCGGTGGGCGGCGTGGAGACGGGCGGAGGCAGCTCGCAGGGCGTGGAGAACGGGGTCCTGCTCGCGGGCGGCGCGGCGGCGGTCCTCGGAGCAGGAGCCCTCGGCCTCGCCATGCGGCGCGACCGCTCCGCGCACGGCGCCCCCCGGAGCTGACGGCCCGTGACGAGCCGCGCATCCGGCGCAGAACCGGGGAAAGCGCGGCGGCGAGGAGTGCTCACCGCTCTCGGGTGCGCCCTCCTCGCCGCCGGGGCGGTGGCCCTCGGTACGGGCCTGGCGGACCAGGACCAGGACCCGGCCCCGCCCGGCATCGCGGCGCACCCCTCCCCCGGCAGCCCGTCCCCCGGCACCCCTTCCGCCACCCCGTCGCCCGGCACCGCGGCCACCGCCCCGCCCCCCGTCCTGCCCGCCGCGAGGCCGACCCGCCTGACCATCCCCTCCCTGAAGGTCTCCACCTCCCTCGAACGGCTCCGTCTGGACGAGCACAAGGCCCTCACGCCGCCCCGCGACCCGGACGAGGCGGGCTGGTACGCACAGGGCGCGGCCCCCGGCGCACGCGGCCCCGCCGTGATCGCCGGCCACGTCACCTGGAACGGCGCGAAGGCCGTCTTCTTCGACCTGGCCCGCCTGCGCCCCGGCGCGCGCGTCGAGGTCCGCCGTTCCGACGGCACCACGGCCGTCTTCCGGGTCACCCGCCTCACCCAGTACGCGAAGGACCGCTTCCCGAGCCTGGAGGTCTACGGCAACACCCCGGGCGCCGAACTGCGCCTCATCACCTGCGGAGGCGAGTACAGCGGCAGCGCCCACCACTACAGCGACAACGTCGTGGTCTACGCGAAGCTGCTCGACGATGCCGATGCGACGTGAGCGGCGGACGACCTCGGCACACGTGAGGCGCGCCGCGCGCACGCCGCGAGCGCGCGTACAGGTCGCGCGTACACGTCGCGCGAAACGCGTGTCGCACGGCATCCACCCGACGCCGCCGCCCCGGACCTGACAGCCGGGGCGGCGGCCCGCGTTTCCGCCGATGGCGCCCTCACCCGGACGAAGGGAAGCGGGTCCGGCGCGCGGGCGGGGTTCCGCGCGGGGCGTGCGAGGGGTACGTTCGGCGGTCGTTCGGGTGTTGTTGGTGGGGTGGTCACCGAGGAAGACGATGTTCGATGTCCTTACGTCCGCGAGGCTCAGGAAGCGACCCGATGGCTCACACTCCCTCACGCAGAACGTTCCTCGTCTCCGCGACGGCCGTCGCGGCCTCCGCGATGACCGGTGGCGCCGCGCGCGCCGCCGGGTCCGCGACCGCCGCCGCGCCCGTGGCGGTCACGGCCGATCCACGGCTCGCGCCGGTGCGGCACGTCGTGATCCTCATGCAGGAGAACCGCAGCTTCGACCACTACCTCGGCATGCTCAAGGGCGTACGGGGCTTCGGCGACCACACCGCGATCGACCTGCCCGGCTCCGCCTCGGGCCCCTCGGGCCGCTCCGTCTTCCAGCAGCCGCGCGGCACCGGTTCGCTCTTCCCCTGGCAGCTCAGCGCGGGCGGGGGCGGCTGGCAGAGCGCGCAGTGCAAGGTGGACGGCGGCGGGCACAGCTGGAGCGACCAGCACAGCGCCTGGAGCGGCGGCCGGATGAACAACTGGTACGCGGCGAAGAGCGGCACGGGGATGACGATGGGCTACCACGCCCGCGCCGACCTCCCGTACACGTACGCGCTCGCCGACGCGTACACGGTGTGCGACGCCTACCACTGCTCCTCGCTCACCGGCACCGGCCCCAACCGCAACTACCTGTGGTCGGGTTCGACCGGTGTCGGGCTCGCGGGCGCGAACCAGGCCAACACCAACGGCGGCGACTTCCGGCGCAAGGAACAGAACTGGCAGACGTACGCGGAGGCGCTCCAGGGCGCCGGGGTGAGCTGGAAGGTGTACCAGGTCCACGACCGCGACGCCTCCCTCAACTACGGTGACAACGCGCTGGAGTACTTCAAGCCGTTCCTGACGAAGGACTCCGCGCAGGACGGCAAGGGCGACGCGAGCCTGTGGCAGCGCGGCGTGGCCGGGGTCCCGTACGACGGCGGGGACGTGGCGGACGCGCTCGTGGCCGCGCTCCGTGCCGATGTGCGCGCGGGGACGCTGCCGCAGGTCTCGTGGATCGTCACCGACTACGCCAACTCCGAGCACCCGAACGCGAGTCCGGGCAAGGGCGCGACCGTCACGAAGCGCGTGCTCGAAGCGCTCGCGACCGACCAGAAGACGCTGGACTCGACGGTCTTCATCCTCACCTACGACGAGAACGACGGCTTCTTCGACCACGTGCCGCCGCCCGTGCCCGCCGACACCGGCGACGCGACGGAGTACTCGGGCGGGGCCCCGGTCGGGCTCGGCTTCCGCGTGCCGATGATCATCGCCTCGCCGTGGACGCGCGGCGGCCGGGTCAACTCGCAGGTCTTCGACCACACGTCGGTGCTGCGCTTCCTGGAGAAGTGGACGGGAGTCGGCTGCCCGAACATCAGCCCCTGGCGGCGCGCGGTGTGCGGCGACCTCACGTCGGCCTTCGACTTCGCCAACCCGGTCTTCGGGCCGCTCCCCGCGCTGCCCGGGGTGACCCCGGCGGGCCAGCCGGTCATGGACACGAACGCGTGCTCGGTGACGAGCGCGCCGAGTGCCCCGTCCGGCACGGGGACCCTGCCGGTCCAGGAGAGCGGCAACAAGCCCGCGTGCGCGCTGCCCTACCAGGTCAACGCCTATCTCGACCGGTACGAGGGCAGCAGCCCCTCCGGTACGCAGAAGATATGGGTGAACCTGGAGAACAAGGGCGCCCAGGCGACCTCCGCCGCGCACTTCGCCGCGTACGCCAACGGCTACCGCGGCGGCGGCCCCTGGCAGTACACGGTGGGCCCGGACGCGGCCACGAGCGACTTCTTCAACATCGGCGCCGCTTACGGCGGCGGTCGCTACGACCTCTCGGTCACCGGGCCCAACCGCTTCCTGCGCCGCTTCCGCGGGGACTCGGGCGCGGGCGCGGGGCGGTCCGCCCGCGTGCGCAGCAGCTTCGACACGTACAACGGGAAGCTCGCCCTCTGGTTCACGTTCCTCAACGACGACCCGGGGCGCACGCTCACCTTCACCGCCACCTCGACGCACTACCGCAGTGGCACGTGGACGTACGAGGTGGCGCCGGGGAAGAGCGTCTCGGACTACTTCCAGCAGGTGGTGTACGCGGACGGCTGGTACGACTTCACGGTGACGGTGGCGGGTGACGCCGCCTTCTCGCAGCGTTTCGCGGGGCACATCGAGACGGGCGCCGTGAGCCGTACCGGCTCGGTGGTCTGAGGCGGCGTCCCCGCGGGGCTCAGCGGCGCGCGGCGAGCCCCGCGAGGAGGCCGCGCGCGAGGTCGGTGCCGGAGTGGTGGCCGACGGCGAGGAGCGGGTCCGGGTCGAGCGGGTACGGGGCGGCGAGGCCGCGCAGCAGCGACGCGGCCTGCGGAACGCACTCGCCCCGTACCGCGTGGCGCAGCAGGGCCAGCGAGACGAGCGGCGTGCGCGCCACGGCGTCCGGGGCGGTGACCTCCGCCGCGATGCCGGGGGCCGGGGTGCCGAGCGCGTGGGCGGCGAGGAGGACGCCGCACAGGATGTCGTCGCCGGAGGGGGTGAGCCCGGGGCCCCGCCCGAGCAGGGTGCGCGCCGCGCGCCGCACCGCCTCGTCGTCGTTCTCGCGCAGCGCGCGGCGCAGCACGCGCAGGGGCGTGGCGCAGGCGGGGTCCAGGGGGCGGGCGCGGACCGCGCGGGCGAGTTCGGCGAGGCGGTCGGCGCGCGCCCCGGCGGCGAGGAGGCCGTGGACGCGTGGCGCGGACCAGGGCGTGGTGCCGACGCGCACGGTCAGCGCGCCGAGGCGGATCTCCCCCTCCCCGTACGCGGCGGGCGTGCCGGGGGCGGGCCAGGGGGCGGCGGGTCCGCGCAGGACCGCCGCGTTCGGGGTGCGGATCGCGTCCGGGCGGACGACGGCGAGGGCGGGCAGGTCCGTACGGTCCGTGGCGAGGTAGACGGCGTACCGGGTGGCGGCGACGACCCGGGCGGGGCTCCGGGGGCCGTGGGCGAGGGCGTGCGCGGGTCCGGCGGCGTCGGCGAGGACGAGGGCGCGCGCCAGGACGGGGCCGCGCTCCGGCCCCGGGCCGCCGTTCACGAGGGTTCCGGGAAGGCGGCGAGGGCCTGGACGAAGCAGTCGAGCGGGGCGGTCGTGAGGCCCGCGCCGATCTGGCCGATGCCCGGTTCGCGGTGGGCGATGCCGGTGGTGACGACGGGTTCGTGGCCCGTGTCGACGACGGCGCGGAGGTCGATGCCGAGGGGGCTCCCCGCGAAGTCGAGGCCCGGCAGGCGGTAGTCGTGGTGGCGGCCCACGGTCAGGCGCGCCATCTCGCGGCTGACGCGGCGGGCGAGGGCGGGGGTGCCGCCGACGAAACCGGTGATCGCGGGCGCGGCGGCGAGGGCGAAGCCGCCGAGGCCGTGGGTCTCGGTGATCGCGCTGTCGCCGATGTCCGGGTTGGCGTCCTCGGGCCCGTACCCGGCGAAGTACAGCCCTTCGACCATCGCGGCGGGGGCCGTGTACCACTCCGCCCCGGTCCCGGCCGTGCGGATGCCGACGCGGACGCCGTTGCGGGCGAAGGTCGTGACGACGGTGGAGTGCGCGATGCCCTCGGCCGCCGCCATGGCGAGCTTGCTCGCGGCCATGGAGAGGTTGAGGAACCAGTAGTCGTTGTCGCGCAGGAAGTCGAGCGCCTCGATACCGCCGAGCGCGGCCTGCCGGGCGAGGTCCGGGGCGAGTTCGCGCGCGAAGAGGGCGCTGGCGGCGGTGTTGCGGCTGTGGCACTCGTCGCCCATGAGGAGGGCCTGCGCGGTCAGCGCGCGCGGGTTGAGCGGTTCGCGGCGGGCGCGCAGCGCCGCGCCGAGGCTAGGGCCGAGCCGCTCGCCCATCCAGCGCAGCCGCGCCGAGACGTCCGCGCCGAGGGCCCCGTAGCGCAGGCAACGCCCCTTGCCCTCGTTGAGGTTGGAGTACGCGCGGCGCCCCGTCGCGGCGTCCTCGACGACGAGGAGCGGCATGGAGGGCGAGATGATCCCGGCCATCGGGCCGACCGCGTCGTGGTGGTGGCAGGGCGCGAAGCGGATGCCGCCGGAGCGGGCGAGGTGTTCGGCGGACTCGGTGTCGCACGCCCAGCCCTCCAGAATGACGGCCCCGGTGACGGCGGCGCGCATCGGCCCGCACATCTCCTCGTACGGGAGCGGCGGCCCGGCGTGGAGCAGGAGCCGTTCCCCGGCGAGCGCAGGAATGACCTCGGCGGCGGGGCGTACGTCGGTGAGGAGCGGCTGTACGGCGCGGATCGCTTCCAGGGCGCGGGAGTTGGCGGCCTCCACGGCGGGGTGCGCGCTGAGCCGGGCGAGTTTGGCGCCGAGCGCGGGATCGCCCGCGGCGGGAGGCCGCCAGGCGAGCTGCCGCACGTCGGCGCCCGCGGCGCGGGCGGGCGCGGCGAAGCCGTCGACACCCACGGCGGCGATCCGGGGGGTGTGGTCGAGCAGGGAGGGGGTCATGCGCGGGCTCCTCCTCGGGCGGGGACGGGGGCGGGCGCCGGGGCCAGGTGGGCGGCGGCGAGGCGGGCGGCGTGGGTGGAGCTGTCGGCGAGGAGGACCCCGGCCGCGCGCAGGCGGCGGCGCGCCTCGGCGGCGGGTTGCGGGTCGGCGTCGGTGCCGACGACGAAGGCGAGGACGGGCGGGCCGCTCGCGGGGGTGTGCCCGGCGGCGGCGAGGGCGTCCAGGAGGGCGCCGGCCGGGTCGGGCGCCGCGCCGTGCCCGAGGACGACGTCCACGAGGACGAGGCCCGTCCTCGGGTCCGCGAGGGCGGCGCGCAGGAGGGCGGTGCGGACGGTGGGGTCGATCATGGGGTGCGGGCGGCCCGCCGTGTAGGCGTCGTCGCCGAGGTCGAGGACGAGGTGACGGGCGGGCAACTCCCCCGCGTTGGCAGGGAGTTGCCTGAGGATGCCGTCGGCGAGGCGTGGGGCGAGGAGCTGGTGGGCCTCGTGGGCGAAGGTGCCGCCGGTGTAGAGGGCGCGCAGGAGCGGGGCGGCGGCGGGACGCGAGAGCGGACTGTCCGGGTACGCGGCGTCCGGGCGCGGCGCGTTCCCCGGTGCCGCCGCCTCCGCCGCCTCCGCGAGGGTCGTGGCCCGGACGACGCCCTCCGGTACGGGGCCCTCCCAGCCGAGGAAGCAGGCGACGACGGGTGTGCCGCACGCCGCCGCGCGGGCGAGGACGCGGCGGGCGACCTCGGGGTCCGGTGGTTTGGAGACGAGGACGATCCGCTCGGTCGCGGGGTCGGCCGCGAGCGCGTCGAGCGCGGCGAGCATGGTCAGGCCGCCGACCTCGCCGCTCACGTCGCGGCTGCCGGTGCCGAGGACGTGGCTGACCCCGCTTCCGCGCGCGTGGAGCAGGCACGCGACCTGCTGGAGCCCGGTGCCCGAGGCCCCCACGAGTCCCACGGGTCCGGGCCGTACGGCGTTGGCGAAGCCGAGGGGGACGCCGGCGACGACGGCCGTACCGCAGTCGGGGCCCATCACGAGCAGTCCGCGCGCGGCGGCCTCCGTCTTGAGCGCGACCTCGTCCGCGAGGTCCACGTGGTCGCTGAAGACGAAGGCGTGCATCCCGGCGCGGAGCGCCTTGCGGGTCTCGGCCGCCGCGTAGGCGCCGGGGACGGAGATGACGGCGAGGTCGGTGCCCGGGGGCGCGGTGGCGAGGGAGCGGACCGGCAGGTCCTCCTCCCCCTCGGCCCGCCCGGTGGGCTCCGGGCCGCTGTCGCGCAGCGCGGCGACGGCGCGGCCGAGGGCGGTGTCCGCCGCCTCGCGCGTGCCCCGGACGGCGAGGAGGAGGTCGTTGGGGCCCGCCGCCGTGCCGTCCGCGGTGAGGAGGCCCGAAGCGCTCAGGACCTCCTTGTTGGCGGGCGTGCCCATGACGAGGCTCACCGTCTCGACGCCTCGTTCCCCCGTGAGCGTCGCGGCGATCCGCATGAGGGCGACGGAGTCGGCGTACAGGTCCTTGCGCACGGCGTTGATCAGCACCATGGCGGTGACTCTAGGCAGCGCGGGGCGGGCGGGGGATGGCGCGCGGTGACAGCGTCGGGCGCCGGTTTCGGGCGACGGGTGCCAGTGCGGGCGGGCGGAGGCTCAGCCCCGGGCGCGGGCCGCGAGGAGGCGGCGGGCGTGGACGGCGAGTTCCGTCTGGAGGCGGGAGAGGGGGTGGCGGTCGAGGCCGCCGGTCAGGCGGTCGATCTGCCGCAGCCGGTAGCGCAGGGTGTTGTAGTGGACGTGCAGGCGGGCCGCGGTGGCGACCTTGTTGCGGTCGTGGAGGAGGTACGCGGAGAGGGTGTCCACGAGGCTCCCGTCGTGCGCCTCGTCGTAGGCGAGGAGCGGGGCGAGCGCCTCGTGCGTGAGGCGGCGCAGCTCCTCGGCGGGGAGCCGGCCCAGGAGCCGGTAGACGCCGAGCCCCTCGTACCCGGCGACGAAGTCGTCCCCGTGCACCTCGCGCCCGAGGCTCAGGGTCTCGGCGGCCTCCGCGTAGCTCTCGGCGAATTCGGTGAAGTCGGCGCGTACGGTGCCCGCCGCGACGACGACGCGGCGCCCGGGGCGGGCGGCGGTGAGGGCCGCGTGCAGGGCGTGGCAGCGGGCGTCGAGCGAGGCGCCGGGCTCCACGAGCAGCGTCAGGCCGCTCCCGCCGCCCCACACGATGGCGCCCTCGCCCGCCGCGTGCCGCACGAGCGGCAGCAGCCGCTCCTCGGTGCCCAGTTCGGCGCCACCCGGGGTCCCGGGTTCGCGGGTGTCGTCCGTCTCGACGAGGACGGCGGCGCGCGGGACGCCGAGGTTCCAGCCCATGGCCGCGGCGCGGCGCAGGGTCTCGGCCCGGTCGCGCGGGGTGTGCGAGACGAGTTCGGTCAGGAGCAGGGCACGGTAGCGCTGGGCGCGCACGGCGAGGGCGCGTTCCTGCGCGGCGAGGGTCGCCGCGATGGTCGTGGCGTGTTCGAGGGCGACGAGCTGGTACGGGTCGGGGGTGTGGCCGGGCTCCGCCCACAGGCCGACCGTGCCGCCGGGCCCGGCGCCGTGGCGCACCGGGCGGACGGCGGCGGGGGGCCGCTCGGTCGCGGGTGCCCCGGCCGAGGCGAGGACGAGGCCCTGTTCGTCGCGCACGGCGGCGGCGAGCCCGGTCAGCTCCAGGAGGACGTTCATCAGCTCCTGGTACGAACCGCCGCCGAGCGCGACGGCGGTGAAGCGCTCGTGGATCGCGCGGGAGCGTTCGAGCGCGAGGGCCTGCCGGTTGAGGACGGTACCGAGGACCTCGGAGAGGATGTCGTTGAACATCGCGTCGCCCGGCAACTCCACGAGCGGGAAGCCCAGTTCCGCGCAGACGTCGAGGAGCGCGGGAGGCAGCGCGGGCAGGTACGGGCCCACCTTCACGCCGAGCCCGGTGAGCCCGCGCCGGGCGAGGACCGGGACGAGGCGGGTGAGGGCCTCGGCGTCGTCGCGCACGGGGTAGGCGGTGGTGAGCAGGAACTCCCCGCCGCGCATCCAGCGGACGATGTCGGGGACCTCCATGATGTTGACGACCCGGATGGCGCGGCCCGCGCCGCGCTCCCCCGCGACGAGCCGCGCCCCGGCGAGCGAGGGCAGCGCGAGCGCGTCCCGCAGGCTGAGCACGGTGCCCTGGACGGGGAGGGACGGGGCGCCGGGGGGTAGCGGGTCCTGGGCGGGGAGCACGGCCGGGGCGGAACTGGCACCCGGGGCGGGAAGTACGGCCGGGACCGAGCGGGCGGCCGGGACGGAACAGGCGGCCGGGGCGGGGTGGGTGGCGGTCATGCCCATTCACTGTGTGCCGTCGTATGCACCCCTAGATGGCCCGGAGGTAACTTCCGCGTTTCGCGCGGGAGCCGCCACGAGGACTGTCACGAGCTGTCAACGGCCGGGCCCCCGCGCTGGCTCCCGCCGCCCATGACCGGCGCGCGCGCCGCTCCCTACCGTTTCCGCATGCTTCCCCCTCCTCCCTCCCCCGAGCGGCCGTCGGCCTCCCCGGCGGCCCGCACCGTGGTCGTCGCCGTCGGCGGCAACGCCCTGCTGCGCGGCGGGGAACGGGCGACGGTCGCCGAGCAGTTCGAGGCCGCCGCGCGGCTCGCCGTCCCGCTCGCCGGGCTGCTCGGCGCGGGTCACCGGCTCCTCGTCACGCACGGCAACGGCCCCCAGGTCGGCTTCATCCAGCGCCGTTCCGAGCTGGTGGCCCCGCTCGCGCCCGAACTCCCCGCGCTCGGGCTGGACATGTGCGTCGCCGACTCGCAGGGCAGCCTCGGCTACCTCCTCGTCAGCACCCTCGCGGGGCGGCTGCGCGCGGCGGGCGGCCCCCGCCCGGGGGTCGCCGGGCTGCTCACGCACACCGTCGTGGACGCCGACGACCCCGCCTTCGCGCGGCCGACGAAACCGATCGGCTCCGTTTCCGGCCGCGGGAGCGCGCGGGAACCCGCCCCCGGCGGGGAACGGCTCGTGCCCTCCCCCGCGCCCCGGGCGGTCCTGGAGACGGAGGCGGTACGGGCGCTGCTCGCGGCCGGGATCGCGGTCGTCGCGGGCGGGGGCGGCGGCATCCCGCTCGTGGAGCGCCCCGACGGCACGTATCGGGGGGTGGAAGCCGTCGTCGACAAGGACCTCACCTCGGCGTTGCTCGCCGGGGAGGTGGGCGCGGACCTCCTGGTGATCACGACCGGTGTGGACCGCGTCGCGGTGGACTTCGGGTGTCCGGGGCAGCGCTTTCTCGACCGGCTCGACGTGGCCGGGGCGCGGCGGCTGCTCGCGGAGGGGCACTTCCCCGAGGGCAGCATGGGGCCGAAGATCCGGGGCGCGCTGCGCTTCGTCACGGGCGCGCCGGGCCGCGAGGCGCTCATCACGTCGGTGGCCGGGCTGCCCGACGCGCTCGCGGGGCACGGCGGTACGCGCATCCGCCCGGGTCCGGCCGCCGCGCACGCCCCCGGTCCCCCACCGTCCCCCGCCGGACGGCTCCCGTGACCCGGCCCCGTCCGAGGACGGCCGCACCCACCCCGAGAAGAGGAAAGATGCTGGAGACCGGTACGGGCCCCATCGACGGCGCCGTGTACGTGCCCGCGAGCGCGAGGACCGTGCGCTGGGGGCGCCTGCCCTGCGCGGACACGCCCCCGGTCGCCGAGATCCCCTCCGGGGGCACGGTCACGCTCGACACCGTCTCGCACGAGGGCATCCTGGAGGACCAGGGCCGCGACCCGGTGGCCTTCTTCGGCGCGTTCGGCGTACGCCCGGACGGCGTCCTGCGGGACGCGCGCGAGCTGGCGGCCTCCGCCGTGCCGCGCGACCCGGAGCGCGACGGGCCGCACGTCGTCACGGGGCCGGTCCGGGTCGCCTCGGCGCGGCCCGGCGACGTCCTGAGGGTCGAGACGCTGTCGCTGCGCCGCCGGGCGCCGTACGGCATCGTCTCGACCCGGCACGGGCGCGGCGCGCTGCCCGGCGAGTTCGCCGCGCGAGAACCGGAGTTCACTTTCTGCCGGGCCGAGGACGGCACGGGGCGGATCGCCTACGGGGCGGGCCGCGAGGCACGCTTCCCGCTCGCCCCGTTCCTCGGCCTGACCGGCGTCGCGACCGCGGGCGGGGAACCGGCGCACTCGGTGCCGCCGGGGCGGCACGGCGGCAATCTCGACATCAAGCACCTCGTCACCGGGAGCACCCTGTACCTGCCGGTGCAGGTCGACGGGGCCGGTTTCTACGCGGGCGACCCGCACTACGCGCAGGGCAACGGCGAAGTCGCGCTCACCGCTCTGGAGGCGCCCCTGCGGGCCACGTTCCGGCTCACGGTCCTGCGCGACGCGGCGGCGCACCTGCTGCGCCGCCCGTTCGCCGAGACCCGCGCGCACTGGATACCCGTCGGGCTGCACGAGGACCTCGGCGAGGCGATGCGGGACGCCGTGCGAGCCGCGCTCGACTTCCTGCGCGAGCGGCACGGGATGGACGGGCACGCCGCGTACGCCTACCTCAGCGCGGCGGCCGACTTCGAGGTGAGCCAGGTCGTGGATCGTGTCCAGGGAGTGCACTGCCTCATCCGGAAGTCGGACTTCCCCTCCTGAAGGAGCCCCGCATGTCCCGTACGCCTGCCCCCTCGTCGCCCGCCGCCGCGGCACCGCTCGTACTGCGCCGGGCGCGACGCGCGGCGGACCGCGCGCTGTGCGACATCCACCTCGCCGAGGGGCGCGTCACCGCCGTCACCCCGGCGGCCGAGCCCGCCGCACACCCCCGCGCCGACGACGCGATCGACTGCGCGGGCCGGGTCGTCCTGCCCGGCTTCGTCGAACCCCACCTCCACCTCGACAAGGCGCACCTGGACGCGGTGCGCCCCAACCCGGACGGCACGCTCGCCGGGGCGCTCTCGGTGACGGCCGCGCTGAAGGCCGGTTTCACCGCCGAGGACGTCCGCGCGCGGGCGAGCAGGGTCCTGGAGGACGCGGTCCTCAACGGGACCACGCTGGTGCGCGCGCACCCGGACGTCGATCCCGTGGTGGGCCTGCTCGGTGTGGAGGTGCTGGCGGAGCTGCGGGAGCGGTACGCGGCGGCCGTGGACCTCCAGGTCGTCGCCTTCCCGCAGGAGGGCGTGCTGCGCACGCCGGGGACCGAGGCGCTGCTGCGCGCGGCGCTCGGCAAGGGCGCCGATGTCGTGGGCGGCTGCACGTACCAGGAGGAGAGCGTCGCGGACTGCCGGGCGCAGATCCGGCTCGTCCTCGACCTCGCGGAGGAGCACGGGGTCCCCGCCGACCTGCACGCGGACTTCGGGGACGACACCGAGGACCCGCGCTACGCGCTCGCCGGGTACGTCGCCGAGGAGACCGCGCGCCGGGGCCTCGGGGGCCGGGTGACGCTCGGCCACATGACCTCGCCCGCCGCGCTCCCGCGCGCGGAGCGGCTGCGGCTCGCGGAGGCGCTCGCCGCCGCCGGGGTCGCGGTCGTGAGCCTGCCCGCGACGGACCTGCACCTCGGCGGGCGGGGCGACGAGGAGCGGCCCGTGCGCCGGGGGGTCGCGCGGGTCCGGGAGCTGTGGGAGGCGGGCGTGGTGACGGCCTGTTCCTCCAACAACATCCGCAACGCGTTCACCCCCTACGGCAGCGCGGACCCGCTGGACACGGCGCTGCTCCTCGCCCAGACCGGCCACCTCTCGGGCGCGGACGACCTCGCGCGCGTGCTGCGCATGGTCACGGACGACGCGGCGCGCGTGGTCGGCCGGGCGGACGAGTACGGCGTACGGGCGGGCGCCCGCGCCGACCTCGTGGTGCTCGACACGACCGTCCCCGAGGACATCGTCCTCGACCGGCCCGAGCGCGCGTACGTCCTCAAGGGCGGCCGTGTCGTGGCCCGTTCGACCCGCACCCGCACGCTCCTCGTGCCCTGAGACCCGCACCGGCCACCACCGCGCCACACGCCCCGCACCACTGGCGCCCGACCCGCACCCGCAAGCACCCGCACCCGCACGGCTTTGCGCACCCCGTCCCGTCCCCTACGTCACAGGAGTGACCCATGCGCGAACGCCTTCCGCACGAGATCGTCGCCTCCGTCCTCGCCGGGCTCACCGCCTTCCTCGGCGGGAACGCCCTGCACCTGCCGCCCTGGGCGGTCTTCCTGTCCTGGGCGGCCGTCTTCCTGCTGGGCGGCCCCCGCGGGGACCGCGCCGTGCGCCTGTGGTGCGCGATGCCCGCCGGGTCCGCCTTCGCCCTCGTCATCGTGCTCGTCGAGCAGCACGCGGGCGGCGCCTTCGGCGAGGGGCAGACCGCCCGGAACGCCTTCCAGGCGCTCGTGATCCTCGTCGTCAACACCGCGCTCATGTACACGGGCAGGCTGGGCGTGCTCGTGCCCGGCATGTTCCTCGGCTTCGCGAGCTACTTCGCCACCTTCTTCGGCGGCTTCGGCTACGACCCGGGCAACCCGTGGGCGGCGTGGCTCTGCGTCGTCGCGATGAACGCGCTCGGCCCGGTGTTCGCACACCTCTCGACGCGGCTGGCCTTCCCCGTACGGGAAGCGGCGCCCGCCCGCGCGGACGCGCCCGTCACCGGGGCGGACGCCGCGTGAGCCCCCGCCCCCTCCGTCCTCTCGTCCCGCCGACTCCCCGGGAGACCGCCCCATGACGACCGAAACCAGCGCGCGGGGCCACGGCCCCGACGCGTCCGACGAGTACGAACACGCCCCGGTGCCCCCGGCCGCGCGGCGCGGGCTGTGGTCCGTCGCCTCCGTGTGGTTCGGCTTCCCGATGAACCTCGGCAACGCCGTCTTCGGCGGCGTCATCGTCTACCACCTCGGCCTGCTGTGGGGCTTCGGCGCGATCCTCGCCGGGAACCTCGTCCTGCTCGGCTACGTGGGCCTGCTGAGCCGTGCCGCCGCGCGCACGGGCGAGAACTTCTCGCTCCAGGCCGCCGGGGCCTTCGGCGAGCGGGGCCGGAAGCTCGCCGCCGCCTTCCTCGCCACGGTCGTCGTCGGCTGGTTCTCCTTCCAGATCGGGCTGACCGGCACGACCCTGCACCAGATCCTCGGCTGGTCGCCGTGGCTCGGGGCCGTCGTCGGCGGGATCGTCTACACGGCGATCACGGTCGCCGGGATCAGGGCGCTCTCGCTCCTCGGCTTCGTCGCCGTGCCGCTCTTCGTCGTCCTCGCGGGCATCGCGCTCGCCCTCGGCGTGGACGACGGCGGCGTCTCCCTCGGCGACGCCCTCTCCTACGGGGGCGGCGGGCACGCGCTCTCCTTCGGCGCGGCGATGAGCATCGTCATCGCCGGCTTCGCCGACTCGGGCACGATGACCGCCGACTTCACGCGCTGGGCGAAGGACGGGCGCTCCGCCCTCGTGGCCACGCTCGGCGCGTTCCCGTTCGCCAACGGCGTCGCCTTCGGCGTCGGCGGGCTCGTCGTCGCGATCGGCGGGGCGGCGGACCCGGCGGTGGACGGCGGCGGCTTCCTCGGGCTGCTGAGCGGGCACGGCGCTCTGCTCACCCCGGTCGCGGTGCTCTTCGTCTTCGCCAACCTCGGCTCCGTCGCGACGCACTGCCTCTACAACGCGGCGGTGGGCTGGTCGGCGATCACCCCGGCCCGTATGCGGCCCCTCGCGGTCGTCCTCGGCGCGCTCGGGCTGCTCGCCGCGCTCACCGGGGTGTGGGACGCGTTCCTCGACTGGCTCAACCTGCTCGGCGTCTTCGTCCCGCCGATCGGC
Source organism: Streptomyces sp. Tu6071 (assembly GCF_000213055.1). Taxonomy (NCBI): domain Bacteria; kingdom Bacillati; phylum Actinomycetota; class Actinomycetes; order Kitasatosporales; family Streptomycetaceae; genus Streptomyces; species Streptomyces sp. Tu6071. Next base: position 1,231,615 of record NZ_CM001165.1, read on the forward strand.
GCGGTCCTCATCGTCGATCAACTACGGCGCGCCCGCGCGCCGTTCCCCGTCCCGCGCGGGCACCACGCCCCGGCGTTCCTCGCCTGGGCGCTCGGCGCCGGGGCCGCCGCTCTCGCGCACTACCTGGCACCGGCCGCCGTGGACGCGCTCGTGGGCATCGCCGTGGCCGCCGCGAGCTTCGTCCTGCTCACCCGCCGCCGCTCCCGTTCCGCCGGGGAGGCATCGTTGACCCCGGGGGAACCCGCACCGGGGGAAAGCGCCCCGCGCGCGTCCCTCGCCGCACCGTCGAGGCAAGGAGCCGTATGACCACCCCCGCAGCCGACGCCCTCTGCGCACTCCCGGCGACGGAGCTGAACGCCCTCGTGCGGGGTCGCGAGGTCTCCCCCGTCGAGGTCGTGGACGCGGTCCTCGCCCGGATGGAGGCCACCGAACCGCGGCTGCACGCCTTCTGCACCCCCGTGCCCGAGCGGGCGCGGGCGAGCGCGCGGGCGCTCGCCGACCGGCTCGCGCGCGGCGGTACGGCGGGGCCGCTGGCGGGCGTGCCGCTCGGCGTGAAGGACCTGCTCCCGACGCGCGGGCTGCGCACCACCTCGGGCTCGGTCGCCTACCGCGACTTCGTGCCCGACGAGGACGACATCGTCGTGGAGCGGGTGCGCGCGGCGGACGCCGTCGTGCTCGGCAAGACCAACACGAGCGAGTTCGGGTACAGCGCGACGGGCCACAACCCGCTCTTCGAGACGACCCGCAACCCGTGGGACACCCGGCTGACCCCGGGCGGTTCGAGCGCGGGCAGCGCGGCGGCGGTCGCCGCGGGGGCGGGGCCGCTCGCGCTCGGCAGCGACGGCGGCGGCTCGGTACGGGTGCCCGCCGCGCTGTGCGGGCTCGTCGGCTTCAAGGCGTCGATGGGCCGTGTACCGGTCTACCCGGGGTGCCGCGACGAGGCGCTGCCCGGCGTCTCGGGCTGGGAGTCCCTGGAGCACATCGGGCCGCTCGCCCGCACCGTGGCGGACATCGGGCTCGCGCTCTCCGTCCTCGCCGGACCCGACCCCCGCGACCGGCACTCGATCCCCTGCGGCGACGTGGACTGGCGCGGAGCGGTACGGCGCGGGGCCGGGGAGGGGATCGCGGGCCTGCGGATCGCGTACAGCCCCGACCTCGGGTACCTCGCGGTGGACCCGGAGGTGCGGCGGGTCGTGGACGCGGCGGCGAGTGTTTTCGCGGACGCGCTCGGCTGCGAGGTGGAGCGGGTCGAGCCGGGCTGGGCGGACCCGGGCGACGCCTTCGCGGCGCTCATCATGGCCGACACCGATCTGCGCGGGATGCGGGCGCTCGTCGCGGAGCACGGCGAGGCGATGTCCCCGCACCTGCGCGCGATGCTGGCGCGCGCCTGGACGGCGGAGGAGTTCACGGACGCGGAGATGGTCCGCAAGGGCGTCGTGAACCGCATGGCGCGGCTCATGTCGCGCTACGACCTGCTGCTCACCCCGACGAGCTGTGTCCCGGCCTTCCCGGTCGGGATCGAGGGTCCCGCCACGATCGCGGGGCGCCCCGTGCCGCCGACCGCGTGGACCGGTTTCTGCGCCCCCGCGAACCTCACGGGCCAGCCGGCGCTCAGCCTCCCGGCCGGACGTACGGGCGCCGGGCTGCCCGTGGGCCTCCAGCTCGTCGGCCGCCACCTCGCGGACGCCACGGTCCTGCGCGCGGCGGCGGCCTTCGAACAGGCGTCACCATGGACGCACGTGCCGCTCGCGGCGGGCGGGACGCTGGGGACGGGGGCGAGCGGGGGGCGGGAGTGAGGTGGGCGGGGCGCCGGGGTGAGGCGGCGGAGCGGGGGCCGAGGCGAGCCCGGGGGCGGAGCCGAGACCGAACCGGGCGCGGGGTCGAGCCCGAACCGGGCGCGGGGTCGAGCCCGAACCGGGCCCGGGGTCGAGCCCGAACCGGGCGCGGGCCCGGGAGAGGCCGGGGTTCGGGGCTCAGAGGCGGGCCCGAGGGAGCCGATCCCCCGGCGCCCGCTCCCGGGCCTCAACCCGCCCCCGGCCTCAGCCCGCCACACCCCGCGCGCCCACCACTTCCCCCCCGTGCCCGCCAGACCCCTCCCCGCATCCCCCTAGACCCCGACCCCCGCGTCCCTCTGACCCCCGACGAGTTCGCCCGCCGAGCGCACCGCGTGCGTGAGGTGCGGCTCCAGCCGGGCGAGCGTCTCCGCACCGGCCCGGGGCAGCGGGCCGCCGTCGCGCCGCGTGAGGTGGAAGGTGTGCTCCTCGCCCGGCAGGAGGGTCAGCAGGTTGTCGTCGGCGAGGAGCGCCGCCGCGTCCAGGCCGAGCGGCACCGCGAGCCGGTCCGGGTGCACGCACACGTCGCGCAGCAGGCTCAGCGCGGTCACCGTCACCCGCAGCCCGTCCTCGTCCAGGGCGAGCCGGACCCGGCGGGCGGGCGCGGGCTGCCGCAGGAGCCGGTCCGGGCGGTACGTCCACACCGTGCGCCGCCCGTCCGTGTCGGCGACCAGGATCTCGGCCGCCGGGTCACCGGGAGCGGCGAGCGCCGGGTCGAGCGCGAGGTGCGTGAGGCCGTCCGGGGCGCAGTCGGCGCGCAGGCGGGTCGAGGCGAGGACCCGGCCGTCGAGCCCGAGCCTGCGGACATGGACCTCGGCGTGCCAGTGGGTGTCCGCGTCGTTGACGAGGGTCAGGCGCAGGCCCCCGGTGCCCGCCGGGTCGTGCGTCGGGCCGGGGCGCGGCGGCTGGATCGTGGCGAGGCGCGGCGCGAAGGAGTGGCGCAGCGCGTACCAGAGCGGTTTCTCGATGCCGGAGCTGTCGACGGCGGCCCAGCTGACGGCGGGCCAGCAGTCGTTGAGCTGCCACACGACGACTCCGGCGCCGCGCTCGCGCGAGCGCAGCCACTCGGTGCCCGCCGCGACGGCGCGGGCCTGGACGAGCTGGGTCGCCCAGTGCCAGTCGGCGCCGTCGGCGGGCGGCGGGAAGTGGGGCTGGAGGCCGCGCGTGAGCTTGTGCATGCCGTCGATGGCGCGCAGGTGGTGGCGGGTGCGCGGCGAGTCCGGGCCGGGTGTCTCGCCGTCGAGGACGCGCGTGAGGGTGGTCCAGGCGGGCGGGCCGCACCAGCCCATCTCGGAGACGTAGGCGGGGTCGTGGTCGCGGTAGTGCGCGTAGTCGGCCTCGTTCCACGGGGTCCACAGGTGGCTCGGACCGTGGCTGTCCGCCGCCGGGTCGCGGTCGATCGTCCCCGACCAGGGCGAGTTGGCGACGTACGGGCGGGTCGGGTCGAGGCGGGCGAGCACGCGGGGCAGGACGTCGAGGTAGTACGCGGCGCCCCAGCCCCGGTCGCCGGTCTGGTCGCTCCAGCCCCAGTGCCGGTGGCCGAGCACGGTCTCGTTGCCGCCGCACCACAGGGCGAGGCTCGGGTGCGCGGCCATGCGCGAGACGGCCTGTTCGGCCTCGCGCGTGACGAGGTCGGTCATCTCCTCGTCCTCGCAATAGGCGGCGCAGGCGAAGAGGAAGTCGTGCCACACGAGCAGGCCGCGCTCGTCGCAGCCGTCGAGGAACTCCTCGCTCGCGAAGTGGCCGCCGCCCCAGACGCGGAGCAGGTTGGCGTTGCCCGCGAGGGCCTGGTCGAGGCGGGTCGCGAGGCGTTCGGGCGTGACGCGGCTCGGGAAGGTGTCGTCGGGAATCCAGTTGTAGCCGCGCGTGCGCACGCGGCGCCCGTTGACGCGCAGGGCCCAGCGGGCGCCGAGCGCGTCGGGGTGCTCGTCGAGCGCGACCTCGCGGAGGCCGACGCGGACGGTCGCGCTGTCCAGGACCGTTTCCGCGTCGAGGAGTTCGGCGCGCAGGGTGTACAGCGGCTGGGCGCCGAGCCCGGTCGGCCACCACAGCGCGGGGTCGGTGACGTCGAGCGCGACGACCGCCTCGCCGTCCGCGACGGCGGCGGTGCCGTGCGCGGCCACGCTCCCGTCGGGGGCGGTGAGTTCGGCGCGTACGAGGGAGCCGTCCGGGGCGTCCGCGCGGACGTGCGCGGTGACGCGGGCGGCGCGGTGGCCGGGGGCGAGGGCCACGAGGGGGCGGACGTGGTCGATGCGCGCGGTGTACGTCTCCAGGCGCACCAGGCGCCAGATCCCGGCCGTGACGAAGTGGGGGCCCCAGTCCCAGCCGAAGTTCGCGGCGGCCTTGCGGACGTGTGCGTACGGCTCGTCGTAGGGGCTCGGGAGGGCGCCGTGGGCGCGTTCGTGGGCGCGGGCGGCCTCCCAGGCGGAGGAGAAGGTGATCTCGACGAGGTTGTCGCCCTCGGCGAGGAGCCGGTCGGCGCGCCAGCGGTGGACGAGGTGCTGGTCGCGGGCGGAGCCGAGGAGCCGTCCGTTGACGCGCACCTCGGCGACGGTGTCGAGCCCTTCGGCGACGAGGTCGGTACGGGCGCCGGGCACCGGGGTCCACTCGACGTGCCGGCGGTAGACCCAGCGGGAGTGCCCGACCCAGGTCTGGTCCCGCTCGCCGGTGCCGCGCTCGGGGTCGGCGAGGCAGCCGGTGGCGAGGAGCGCGGTGTGGACCTCGCCGGGGACCTGGGCGGGCAGCGTCGTGGCGCGGACGGCCTCGGGGGTGTCGGCGGGGCCGTCCTGCCAGCGCAGCTCCCAGGTCCCGCCGAGGTCGGCGCGGTGGACGGGACGGGCGGGGGCCGGGGCACGGGTGCGGGCCGGGGCGGCCTCGGCGGCCAGGGTGCGGGTCATCCCTTCACCGCCCCGGAGGTGAGGGCTTCCTGCATGCGGCGGCTGGCGAGCGCGTACGCGACGTAGACGGGCAGCAGCGTGAGCACGGTACCGGCGGTGAGGACGCCGAAGGCGGTGGAGTCGGAGATCAGCGTCGGCAGGGCGACCTGCGCGGTGCGCAGCTCGGGGTCCGTGCCGGTGATGGTGAGGGAGAACAAGTACTCGTTCCAGAAGGTGAGGAGCTGGAGGATCGTCACGCTGACGACCCCGGGCATCGCGATGGGGAGGAACACGTGGCGCAGCAGGCGCCGGTTCCCGGCGCCGTCGAGGGTCGCGGATTCGACGAGCGCGTGCGGGACGGTGCGCATGAACTGCGTGAGCAGCAGGACGGACAGGGGCAGGGCGCTCGCGGGGAGGAAGAGCATCTGGAACTCGCGGGTGTAGAAGAGTTCCAGCTTGATGGCGAGGATGACGGTCGGGATGAGCGCGGCGAACGGCGGGATGAGGAAGCCGAGCGAGAAGGTCCCGGTGATGAGCCGCGCCAGGCGGCCGTCCTGCCGGGCGAGCGCGTAGGCGGCCGGGACGGCGAGGCCGAGGGTCAGCGCGATGGCGACGCCGGAGACCAGTACGGAGTTGAGGAGCGCGGGGCCGAGCCGGGCGGTGCGCCACGCGGTGGAGAAGTTGCCCCACAGCCAGTCGCGGGGCAGCGCGAAGGGGCGCGTGAAGATCTCGATGTTGGTCTTGAGGGAGCTGACGAGCAGGTAGTAGAGGGGCGCGGCGAGCAGCAGCGCGTAGAGCCAGGAGAGCAGGCTCGCGAGCGGGGTACGGGCCCGGCGGCGGGCGCGGGCGCGCGGGGCGGGGGCCGGGCGCGCGGCGGGGGTTCCGGGGGCGGCCGGGGGCCGGGCGAGGGTCGGGGTGCGGGGTGGGGTCATCGGGTCTGCTCCCCGGGGTCGCGGTCGCGCAGGAGACGGTGGATCAGGAGCATCCCGGCGACGCCGAGGAGCAGGAGGACGACGCCGACGACCTGGCTGTAGCCGAGGTCGCTCTGCGCGAACGCCTTCTCGTAGACGAGGTAGGAGAGCGTCGTGGAGGAGGAGCCGGGGCCGCCCTTGGTGAGGAGCAGGACGAGCGCCGCCGAGGTGAACAGCGTCCAGAGGAACTGGAGCATCGTCAGCGTGCGGACGTAGTCCTTGACCATGGGGAAGGTGATCTGCCACATGACGCGGAAGGTCCCGGCGCCGTCGAGGCGCGCGGCCTCGACGACCTCGCCCGGCACGCTCGACAGGCGGGAGGCGAAGAGGACGGCGGTCCAGCCGATGCCGCGCCACAGGTCGATGGCGATGACGGCGGGCAGGGCGGTGCCCGGGTCGGCGAGCCAGGAGTGGGTGAGCGCGTCGAGGCCGGTCGCGCGCAGGAGGCCGTTGGCGCCGCCGTCCGGCGAGAGGACCCCGTAGAAGATCATGCCGGTCACGGAGATCGAGATGAGCCCCGGCGAGAAGTAGAGGACCGACAGGACGCGGTAGCCGCGTGGGCGCGTGCTCAGGTGGTGGCCCAGCATGAAGGCGAGCGGGATCATCACGGGGAGGACGACGGCGATCTGGACGGCGCTGTTGCGCAGCGCGTCGAGGAAGACGTCGTCGCCGAGGACGTGGCGGATGTTCTCGGTGCCGGTGTAGTGGGGCTCGTAGATGAGGCCCTTCCACTCCAGCGTGGCGATGACGAACATCGCGACGAGCGGGCCGACCGAGAAGACGGCGAACCACACGAGGGAGGGGACGGTGAGCCAGAGCAGGCGCGGGGAGTCGAGGGGGCCGCGGCGGCGGCCGGGGGCGAGGGGGGCCGCCGGGGGGCTGGTCGGTGACATGGTTCCTTCTCTTCGGGCGGGCGGGGCACCGCGCGGGCGGTGCCCCGGTGCGGCCGGCCGGGATCAGCCCTTGGTGGCGGTGTCGAGTCCGCTGCAGATCTCGCGGGGCGAGGAGGAGCCGTACGCGGCGGTGAGGACCTTGACGATGCGGTCGGAGGCCGAGCCGATGAAGACGTCGGGCACGGTCGCGTAGTCGACCTTCGCGTCCAGGTCGAGGGACTTCTTCAGGAGCGGGTCGGTGGCGGAGGCGCTGAAGTCCCCGGTGGTCGGCGGCAGGATGCTCGCGTCCTTGACGAAGCCGCCGATCGTGTCGTGGGCGTAGAAGCTCGTGACGAGCTTGCGGACCTTGTCGATCCGGCCGGACTCGGCGCCGTGCTTGGTGATCATGAAGCCGACGCCGGTGAAGCCCTGGAAGGCGGTGGGCTTGTCGAAGACGGCGCCCTCGGGGAGCGGGAGCCCGCCGAGTTCGGTGTGCTTCTCGACGCCGGTTCGGGAGGCGGCGGCCTCGGTGTACGCCCAGGAACCGGCGGACATCATCGCGGTCTTGCCCGCGAAGTAGGAGGCGTACATGGAGTCGGCGGTGAGCCCGGCGGCGTCGTCCACGAAGACGCCGCCGTCGCGGAGCTTCGTGAACAGCTCGATGCCCTTCATGACGGAGGGGGTCGCGCAGTAGCCGCCCTCCTTCATGACCTTCCGCATCGCGGCGGGCTCGGTGAAGGACTGCGCGAACTGGTAGAAGAGCTTCTGCCCGGTCCAGTCGTTGCCGCCCGCGGCGAGCGGGCCGATGCCCTTGGCGCGCAACTTCTCCGCGGCGGCGAGGAGTTCGTCGGTCGTCCGGGGGATCTCGCGCACCCCGGCCTTCTTGAGCAGGTCGGTGTTGTACCAGACGGGCCAGCTGAAACCCGAGTACGGCAGGCCCTGGGCCTCGCCGCCGTGCGTGGAGCCGACGCGCCACTCGTCGAGCGCGGCGGGCTTGATCCTGTCCTCCAGCCCCCACTCCTTGACGTACTTGTCGACGGGCACGGTGACCCCGGCGTCCTTCCACCCGAGGGTCTTGTCGTAGAGGTTGACGATGACGAGGTCGGGGGACTTCCCGGCGGCGACGGCGTTCTCGACCTGGTCGTCGACGTTCTCCAGTCCGTCGGTCGCCTTGATCTTGATGCCGGTCTTCTTGGTGAAGGCCGCGAAGGCGCGCTTCTGCGCGGCGGCGGCCGTGTTCCCCGAGGACCAGCGGGTGACGACGGAGAGGGTGTCGTCGTCGCCCGCGCCGCCCGTGCCGTCGCCGCCGGTGCCGCAGGAGGCGAGGGAGAGGCTGAGCGCCCCGGTGGCGAGCGCCGCCGCGAGGCGCGCGGCACGTGGCCTGCTGAGCTGCTGCATGAGAAGTCCTTTGTCGTACGGGCGTGTTGCCGCGCGGGCGGGTACGGAGGGAGCGCCTGCGGCGGGTGCGGGGGACCCTGCCGAGGGGGGGGTGGGCGCCGCCGCCCGGCGAGCGCCCGGGGACGGCCGTCCCCGGGCGCGGGAAGGTGGCCGGAAACCACCCGTCGTCGGGCCCGGCTCACAGAGTTCCGCACGCTTCCGGCCAAGTCAATAACTAAGATTACTAATCAATGAAAGTGCTTCCGAGCGGTGTGCGAGGCCCCGCCCCAGGGGGAGGCGCCTCAGCACCCGCAGCACGGGAAGGCGCCTCCGCGCCCGCACCCGCCCACCAACCGCCCGCGGCCCCCGGCCGCCTACAGTCCGCCGCGCACCACGAGGCGGACCGGCGCCGCCGTCTCCACGCGCGCCGCCCCGGGCTTGGGCCCGGCGGCCAGGGTCTCCAGCATCACGTCCGCGACGAGTTCGCCGAGTTCCTGCACGTCGTGGCTGACGGCGCTGAGCGGCGGCGCGGCGAGCTGGCACAGCGCCGAGTCGTCCCAGGCGACGAGCGCGACGTCGCCGGGGACGCCGATCCCGTGGCGCTGGGCGGCATGCAGGGCGCCGAGCGCCATGACGTCGTTGTCGAAGACGAGCGCGGTGGGCCGCTCGGCGGCCCGCAGCCGTACGAGCCGCTCGACGGCCTCGCGACCGGCCGCCTCGGAGTAGTCGCCGTCGAAACACGTGGTGCGGGCGCCGTGTTCGCGCGCGGCGGCGACGAAGGTCTCCCTGCGGATGATCGTGTGCGCCATCTCGGCGGGCCCGCGCACGTGCCCCAGCCGGTGGTGCCCGGCGGCGACGAGTTCCCCGACCACGTCGCGCATCGCCACGTCGTCCTGCGTCCACACGGCGGGCAGCCCGGCGGCCGTCTCCGGGTCGCCGATCACGACGGCGGGAAGCCCGAGGGAGCGGACGAGCCCGATCCGTTCGTCGCCCGGGAGCAGGTCGATGAGGATGACCCCGGCGACCTGGCCGAGCGCGGCCCAGGAGCGCATCCGCTCGGCGGCCTGCTCGACGGTGGCGACGACCTGGAGGAGCACGGGCATGCCGCGCGGGACGAGGACGCGCTCCATCCCGGCGATGAACTCGTGGAAGAAGGGCTCGCTGCCGAGCACTTCGGCGTCCCGGACGAGCGCGAGCCCCACAGCCCCGCCACCGGTTCCCTCACCGGGTCCGGGCCTCGCGGCCCCGCCGGGCGCCGCTCCGGTGCCCCTGCTCGGTGCCCCACTCATGCTGCCCTCCGGTTCGCCCGCGCCGTCGCCGGATAACGTAGTCGTCCGACAGCGTACGGCGAGACGAGAGGGCGGTGGGGCGTGGCCCGACGGGAGTCCTTGGCCACCGGTCCCGGCAGTCGCGCCCTGGTGGTGGACCTGATCCGCTCCTCCGGGCCGATCAGCCGGGTGGAACTGGTCAAGAGCACGGGGCTCACGCAGCCGACGATCTCCAACATCGTGCGCCGCCTCATCGAGGACGGCGTCGTGCGCGAGACCGGGGACACGGTGGCGACCCGGGGCAAGCCCCGCTCGCTGCTCGTCATCAACTCGCACGCGGCGTACGGGGTCGGCATCCACCTCGCCACGGACGCGCTGACGTGCGTGGTGACCGACACCCGGGGCGGCACGGTGGGGCGGCTCCTCGTCGCCGCGCCGCCCGCCGAGGACCCCGGGGCGGTGGCCGAGGCCCTCGCGGGCCTGTACCGGGACGTCGTCGCGGGGCTCGGGCTGCCCGCGCGCGGGATCGCGGGGCTCGCGGTCGTGGGCCCGGGGCCCGTGGACGTGGCGCAGGGCTCCTTCCTCGCCCTCCCGGGCCGCTCCCCCGCCCCCGGTCCCGCGCTCGCCCCGACGCTCGCCGCCGCGCTCGGCGTGCCCGTCCTCGTGGACAGCGACGCCTCGGCGGCGACGGTCGGGGAGTTCTGGGGGCGGCAGGTCTCGCGGGCCCGCACCTTCGGCTGCCTGTACATGAACTCGGGGATCGGCTCGGGCGTCGTGCTCGACGGGGCGCTGCACCGGGGCGCGAGCTCCAACGCGGGCAAGCTCGGGCACACCGCGGTCGTGCGCGGCGGGCGGGAGTGCCCGTGCGGCAGCCGGGGGTGCCTGGAGCAGTACGCGGCCCCGCGCGTCCTCGTGGAGCGCGCCCGCGCCCTGCCGGGACTCGCGCGGCGGCTGCGCATCGCGGAGGGCGATCCGGTGGACCGCGCCTTCGACGTGCTCGCGCGGGCGGCGCTCTACGGGGACGGGGCGGCCCGCGCACTCCTCGACGAGTCGGCGGAACTCCTCGCCGAGGCGGCGGTGACGCTCACCAACCTGTGGGACCTCGACACGCTCGTCCTCGCGGGGCCCGGCTTCGCCGTGGCGGGTTCCCTCTACGTGAGCGCGATCCGCGAGCGCCTTGCCGCCTCGGCGTTCACGCGCGAGGTGCACGAGGTGGCGGTGGACCTCTCCAGCAACCCCCGCGACGCGGCGGCGATCGGCGGAGCGGCGCTCGTCCTCCAGGGTTCGGTGGCACCGGGGCACGGGCCACGCGTACCGGGGCGGGAGTGAGGGGGTCCCAGCGGCCGGGCGCGGCACGGGAGTTGGTGTGCGGAATTTTTCGCGGCAGGAACATAGATTAATAATGTAACCAGGTGGTAAACAGGAGGACGTCCCTCCACGTCCCCCTGTCACCCCGGCCTCCACCGCCGGGCGCGCGGCCGTGTCCGCGCCGAGGAGCCCCCGCATGAGACACCCCACCCGCAGAAGAACCCGCCGGCTGCCGCGGCTCGTCCGCCTCGTCGCCTCGCTCGGCGTCCTCGCGCTCGTGCCCGCGCTGCTGCCCGCCGCCGGCGCCCACGCCGCCGAACCGGCGGGCCGCGTCCTGCACGTCGCCGTGAACGGCGACGACTCCCACGACGGCAGCGCCTCCGCCCCGTACCGCACCATCGACAAGGCCGCGCGGGTGGCGCGGCCCGGCGACACCGTCTCGGTGCACGCGGGCCTCTACCGCGAGACCGTGAAACCGGCGCGCGGCGGCAGCGACGAGCAGCATCGCATCACGTACACGAGCGCCGGGGACGGCGAGGTCGTGGTCAAGGGCTCCGAGGAGGTGAACTCCTGGACCCGCGCGAGCGGTGACGTGTGGAGCGTGAGCCTCCCCGACAGCTACTTCGGCGACTACAACCCGTACGCCACCGGCCAGCCGCAGGGCGGCGGCCAGACCTTCCCCGGCTACACGGCGGGCGACGTCTACTTCGAGGAGGACGCCTACGCCGAGCAGCCCGACCGGGGCAAGGTCGACTCCACGCCGCGCGGCTGGTTCGCCGAGGTCAGCGGCGGACGGACCACGATCTACGCGAACTTCGACGGCGCCGACCCGAACACGGGGCTCGCCGAGATCAACGTCCGCCGCCAGGTCTTCGCCCCCGACGCCTGGGGCCTCGGCTTCATCACCGTGCGCGGCTTCACCGTGATGCACGCCGCGAACACCTACTCGGACTTCCCCGACTCGCCCTCGCGGCGCCAGGCCGGCGCGATCAGCGTCAACGGCGGGCGCAAGTGGATCATCGAGCGGAACACGGTGCTCAACGCCCGTACGATCGGCATCGACATCGGCCTCGGCAGCGACGAGTGGGCGGGCAACCGGCCCGGCGAGACCCGGACCGACTTCCACGACACGAGCAAGTACGGCGAGCACATCGTCCGCGACAACTACCTGGCGCGCTGCGGGCAGTCGGGGATCGCGGGCGTCTTCTCGTGGAAGTCGCAGATCCTCTGGAACCGCATCGAGGACACCAACTACCGCAACGAGTTCAGCGGCGCGGAGACGGCACCGATCAAGGTGCACTACATGAACGACGGCCTCATCAAGGGCAACTTCGTCCGCAACTCGCAGGGCGGCAACTCGGCCGGGATCTGGACCGACTGGGGCAACCAGCACGTACGCATCACCGGCAACGTCGTGATGAACAGCCCCTGGGTTTACTACGCGGAGGCCGTGCACGGGCCGATCCTCGTGGACAACAACGTCTTCATCGGCAACAGCGACATCCGCACGCTCGACGCGACCGGCGTCGTCTTCGCGCACAACCTCTTCCTCGACAACAACAAGATCAACATCGACGGCGAGGGCCGCGACGCCTACTACTTCCAGCCCGGCACGATGAACGAGAGCACCGCGCTCACCTCGCCGCAGAAGTTCTTCTGGTTCAACAACCTCGTGCAGGACACCGCCCTGCCCACCGACGCGCCGAACAAGACGCACGTCAAGGACGGCAACGCCGAGGGCGCCCTGTCCGGCGTCGATTACACCGCGAACGAGGCCGGCCTCCAGCTCACCTTCGATCTGGACGCCTCCCGCCTGCCCGCGGCCACCCCGGTCACCGAGGCCCGCGTCGGCGCGATCCCGCGCGCGAACCAGGGCATCCCCGGGGACGTCACGACGGACTTCTTCGGCAAGCCGCTGGACACCGCGCACCTCCTGCCCGGTCCTTTCGCGGGCGCGCACGACGGCAGGAACACCGTGACCCTGTGGCCGCCGGCCGGGCAGACCGTCCCGGCCGTCCCCGCGCCGCGTCCCGGCACGCCCCGCAACCTCTCGCTCGGCAAGGACGCGAAGGCGAGCGCCTCGCACGAGGACGAGGACCTGACCGCCGACAAGGCGATCGACGGACGTCCCGCGACGCGCTGGTCCAGCAACAACAGCGGTGACGACCAGGCGTGGCTCGCTGTCGACCTCGGCGCCGCCTACGACCTCTCGCGCGTCTCGCTCTCCTGGGAGGCGGCCTACGCCGACTCCTACCGCGTCCAGGTCTCCGACGACGGCACGACGTGGCGGGACGCGGCAACCGTGACCGGGGGCCGCGGCGGCACCGAGACGGTCGCCGTCCGCGAACGCGCCCGGCACGTACGCATGCGCGGCATCACCCCGCACACCCCGTACGGCTACTCCCTCTACGAGTTCGCGGTCTACGGCTCGACGGGCACGACCGCCGCCAAGGGCCCCGTCCTCTACACCGACGGCGGCTACGCGGGCACCTCGGCGGTCCTCGCGCCCGGTGACCACGACCTGCCGGCCCTGCGCACGGCGGGCCTCGGCAACGACAGCGTCTCCTCGCTGCGCGTCCCGGACGGCTACACGGTCACCGCCTACGCGGACGCCGGATTCACCGGCACCCGCTGGGTCTTCACCGGGGACACGCCCGATCTCGTCGCCCTCGGCGCGAACGACAGGATCTCCTCGGTCCGCGTGAGCGGGGGTGCCGCCTAGCCCGCCCGGCCCCCGCGCGTGCGCGCGGCGGCGCGGTGGTTTCTCCGGACGCCCCCGAGGGCCCGGGAACCCGCCGCCGCGCCGCGCGCTACTCCTTCGTCGCTCCCGCGAGCATCCCGGAGACCAGGGTGCGCTGCGAGAAGAGGAAGAGGACGAGGACCGGGAGGATCGCCACGACGATCGCGAGCGACAGTTCGGGGATCGTGATGTTGAGGCCCGCGCCCGCGACGGGGTCGAAGCTCGGCGTCGAGGTGAGGAGCTGGTTGAGGCCCACCTGCACCGGGAACTGGTCGCTGTCCGGCAGCACGAGGTAGGGCAGGAAGAAATTGTTCCAGTTCCCCACGAAGCTGAAGAAGGCGACGAGCCCGACGACCGGCTTGGCGAGCGGCAGCGCGATCCTCGTGAAGAGCTGCCACTCGTTGCAGCCGTCCATGCGCGCCGCCGAGAGCAGGTCGCGCGGCAGGCTGCTGCCGAAGTAGATGTACACGAGGTACACGCCGAAGGGGTAGAACGAGAACGGCAGGATCACGGACCAGACCGTGCCGATGAGGTGGAAGCGGTTCAGCTCCAGGAAGACCGGGAGCACGAGCGTCGCCTGCGGCATGATCATCGTCACGAGGGTGACGGTCAGCAGCGTCTTGCGGCCCCTGAACCTGGTGAGCGCGAGCGCGTACCCGGCCGTGATGCTGACGGCGAGCGCCAGGATCAGCGAACCGCCGCTGTAGAGCGCCGAGTTCAGCAACCTGTGCGCCATGACGCCGTCCTGGAAGTCGAACAGGTGCTGCCAGGCGGTGCCGATCTGGCCGAAGGAGCCGAAGGAGAGCGGGTTGTCGTGCGTGATCTGCCCGGCCGTCTTGGACGGCGCGAGCAGCAGCCAGACGACCGGCAGCACGAAGAAGACCAGCAGCACCGCGAGGAGCGCGCCGATCACCGCGAACGAGAGGAACTTGGAGGGGCGGGCGCGCCGGCCGGTGCGGGCGGCGAGGGGGATCCCCCTGAACCCGCCCCCGCCCGCACCGAACACGCGCGGAAACGCCCCACCAAGCCTCACCCCCGCACTCCCCTGGCGGCCCGCGCCGCCCGGCGGCAGGACAGGACGACGAGGAGCGGCCACAACGCCTGGGCGAAGGTCAGGGCGCGCTCCGTGACGCCGGGGACCCATCCCGCGAGCAGTGAGCCGAGCAAGAGGACGGCGCCCGCCGCCATCGCCGCGGTCGCGCCCGCGCAGACCTGCGGGCGCAGCCCCCAGGGGGCGGGCGCGCGGGAGCGGTCGGCTGCCAGGACCGGCCAGAGGGCGAGCAGCACGAAGCCGGTGGTGGCGACGGTGCCGTGCCCGAGGTCCCCGCCCCGCAGCGGCGCGGGGACGAGCGTGAGACCCATCGCGGCGGCTCCCCCGCCCGCGAGCGCGAGGCGCCCGGCGCGCGCGGCCGGACGCAGCCCGGCGGCGATCGTCATGTAGCAGGCGCCGAGGGCGAGCAGGGCGGCGGTCATCAGCCAGTACCCGGGAGCGCCGTAGGCGGCGAGCACGCTGATGGTCGTGGTGGCGGGGTCGTACCCGGGCCCCTGGAGAGCCTCGGCGGCCGACCAGGCGCCGACCAGCAGCAGGGGGGCGCACACGGCGGCGAGCAGGGCCCACCCGGGAACGTGTCGCATGAGGGCACCCTAGATTTCGGCCGCCCGCCCGGCGGGGCACCACGCGGAGGGGGTGCGGCGGAACGGCGGTTCTCGCCACGAATCCGGACCCGTACGGGAATGACGCGGGCCCGCCCCGTCAGACGGCCCGGCTCGCACAGGGGGCACCCCCGTACGAGCCGGACACCCGCCGTCGGCCGTCCGGCGCACCGCCGTCAGAGGGCCCGCGCCGGATCGGCCGGTCCGGGCAGTCCGCCCGGGGGCACGGCGGCCGGGAAGCCGCTGTCGGCCCCCGCGCCCCGCGCCTCCCGGCCCTCGGGCTCCTCGCCTTCGGCGAGGAAGCCGCCCGACTGGTGCTGCCACAGCCTCGCGTACGTGCCCTCCGTGGCGAGGAGTTCCTCGTGGCTGCCCTGCTCGACGACCCTGCCCCGGTCGAGGACGACGAGGCGGTCCATGTCGGCCACGGTGCTCAGCCGGTGGGCGACGACGAGGGCCGTACGCCCTTCCATGAGCCGCCACAGGGCGTCCTGGACGAGGATCTCGCTCTCCGAGTCCAGCGCGCTCGTCGCCTCGTCGAGCAGGAGGACGGGGGCGTCGCGCAGGATGGCCCGTGCGAGCGCGACGCGCTGGCGCTGGCCGCCCGAGAGCTTGACCCCCCGCTCCCCCACCAGCGTCTCGAAGCCTTCGGAGAGCTGGTCGGCGAACTCGGTGACGTGCGCGGCCTCGGCCGCCGCGCGGACCTCCGCGTCGGTGGCGCCCGGCCGGGCGAAGGCGATGTTGTCGCGCAGGCTGCGGTGGAACATCGCGGGCTCCTGCGGTACGTAGGCGAGGAGCGAGCGCAGGTCCCGCTGGCGGAGCCGGCTGATGTCCTGACCGCCGATCAGGATGCGCCCGCCGTCGACGTCGGACATCCGCAGCAGGAGCCGGGTCAGCGTCGTCTTGCCGCCACCCGATCTGCCGACGAGCCCGATCCGCGCCCCGGCGGGCACGTCCAGGTCGAGACCCCGGAAGAGCGGCTTCGTGCCGGAGTGCGCGAAGTCCACCGCGTCGAAGCGGACGGAGGCGTCCTTCGGGGCGAGCGGTTCGGGCTCCGGTGGGTCGAGGACCGTGGCCGGTTCCAGGAGCAGTTCGGTGAACTGGGCGGCCTCGGTCACCGAGCTCTCGAGCCGCCGGTAGATCTGGTTGAAGTCGAACATGATCGCGCTGGCGTTGGAGAAGTACGTGAAGGCCACGATGATCTCCTCGACCCCCGCGTCCCCGCCGGAGAAGGCGATGGCCACGACCAGGCCGAGCACGTTCGTCAGCACGGACATGGGCGCGATGAGCGTGTCGACGCGCAGATTGCCGTAGTCCCACGAACGCAGCGTCAGGCGGCGGGACTCGGCGACCCGTTCGCGGTGCTCCCCGGCCTCCTTGTCCTCGGCGGCGAAGGCGCGGATGGTCTCCATGTTGGTGAGGCTGTCGGCGACGTGCCCGGAGACGCGGGCGATGGCCGCCTCGCGGTCGTTGACGATGCGTTGCCTGCGCCGGATCAGCGGGGTCGCCGCCGCGGCCGTGAGCGTGATCATCAGCACGAGGCCGACGACGAGCAGCGGCTCGTAGAGCCACAGCACCACCGCGCCGAAGAGCAGCGGCACGAGGTTGCCGAGGACGTTCCACATCATCGTGTCGACGACGTCCTCGAAGCGCTTGCCGTAGCTGAGGACGCGCTTGGTCAGGGAGCCCGCGAAGTTGTCGTGGAAGAACGCCGGGTCCTTGGCGAGGAGTTCGTCCATCCCCTGCACGTAGAGGCGTTCCATGCCGCGCGCCTCGACCCGGTTGAGGCAGTGGATCCCGATGCGCCACAGCACCTCGGCGACGAGCAGCGTCAGGCCGAAGCCGATGACGTAGGGCGCCGCCCCGCCGAGCGTGAGGCGGTGCTCCTCGGCGACCTGTCCGGCGAGCTTCGCGATCAGCAGCGGGCCGAGATAGCGGATGCCGATGTTGCCGAGAGCAGGCAGCAGGAGCGCGGGCAGCGCGAGGGAGCGCTGCCGTCGCAGTTCCAGGCCGTAGTGGCGCAGCGCCAGCAGGACGGCGCTCCTGCCCGGCGGCTTCGTCTCCTGGGTGTCCGTTGTTCCCATCTCACTCCCCGTCGTTCGGAAAGCGGAAGTCTCGCGTCGCGCAAGGTGCGCAGTCCAGGCATTTAACGCGGACCGGCGAGAACCAGACACCGGGGCGAGCGGGCGGGGGCCACCGGCGCGGCGACCCCCGCCCTTGCGCACGGTCAGAGGATCTCGATGTACGAGACCTTCGGGGGGCGGTTCGGGTAGGTGATGTCGGTCCAGCGGTTCACCCGTACGGAGTCGCCGTTGGCGTCGCTGTAGATGAGGTCGTTGTTGCCGGTGGAGATGCGGTCGACCCACCAGTTGCCGAAGGAGATCTTCCCCTTGTTGGCGTAGCAGTCGACGCTGTCCTTGCCGTTGAGGTGCGACCAGATCTTGAGGTAGTTCTCCCCGGCGCGGCAGGGGATGTGGTCGATGGCGTAGGCGTTGCCCGTGGGCAGCGTCGCCGCGAGCGCGGTCGCGGCGGCGAAGGCCACGACCGTGGAGCGCACGGCCTTCTTCGTCTTCTGGTTCACGTGGTCACCCGACTTCGGAAAGTAGCTGGATACAGCACCCGGGGGAACGAGGCGGCGCCTGACGCGGACACGGCGAGACACGGGTTCGGGAAGTCCCCCACAAGATCATCAAGCCGGTCCCCGCACCGCGCGGAGCGGTCGCGCCGCACGCACGGACCACCCGTGCTACCTTTTCAATACACAGTGACTCGTAAATGCGGGCGTGGATGCCCGCGCTCCGCCCGAGAGGGGCGGACCGTCGCCCGGAAGGGCGGAGAGGAGCAACGCGTCATGCGCGTTTTCGTGACAGGTGCGACCGGCTGGATCGGTTCGGCGACCGTGGACGAGCTGCTGCGGCATGCGTACGAGGTCGTCGGCCTCGCCCGCTCGGACAGTTCGGCGGCCTCGCTCGCCGCGAAGGGCGCCGAGGCGCTGCGCGGCGACCTCGACGACCTCGGCTCGCTGCGGCGCGGCGCCGCCGGGGCCGACGCCGTCGTCCACCTCGCCAACAAGCACGACTGGGCCGACCCGGAGGGCACCGACCGCGCCGAACGGCTCGCGGTCGAGGCGATGCTCGACGCGCTCGCGGGCTCGACGAAGCCCTTCGTGATCGCGAACGGTCTCTCGGGCATCGTCGAGGGCCGCCCGGCGCTCGAATCCGACGCCTCGCCCGCCGTGGGCCCCGACGCGGACCGCGGCGGTTCCGAGAACCTCGCCCTCGACGCCGAGTCGCGCGGCGTCCGCTCCCTCGCCGTGCGCTTCGCGCCGAGCGTGCACGGGCGCGGGGACTGGGGCTTCGTCAACTTCCTGACGGCGGCGGCGCGCGAGAACGGCGTCTCGGGCTACATCGGGGACGGCACGCAGGCGTGGTCGGCGGTGCACGTGAGCGACGCGGCCCGCCTCATCCGCCTCGGCCTGGAGTCCGCCCCGGCCGGCACCCGGCTGCACGCGGTCGCCGAACAGGCCGTCCCCACCAGGGCGATCGCCGAGGCCATCGGCGCCGCGCTCGGCCTCCCGGTCGTCTCCGTCGACCCCGAGGACGCGGAGAAGCACTTCGGTTTCGTCAGCCACTTCTTCGCCCGGACCCTGACGGCCGACAGCACCGCGACCCGCGACCTGCTGACCTGGGCCCCGAGCGGCCCGACGCTGCTGGAGGACATCGCGGCGGGGTCTTATACGGAGGCGTGAGAGGAGCGGCGGCCGACGGCGGGGCCCGTGGGGCCCGCCACGGCCGGGGCGGCGGGGACGTCGACGGACACCGCCGCGGCGCGCCGGCCGACCGGCAGCGCCCTGTCCCGCCCGGAGACCGGGCCGAACAAGGTACGTGCGACGTCTTCCAGGGTCCCGAGCAGCGGATTCGGGTCGTCGGCGCGCGTGACGAGCACGATCTCGCAGGGATCGGCGTCGACGACGGGCACCAGGGCGAGGTCCCGGCGCACGGCGGGGCGCCGGTCACCGGCGGGAAAGAGGGCGACGCAGTGGCCGGTGGCGACGAGTTCGAGCTTGTCCTCGTAGCTGTCGTCGCTCGTCGGCGGAGGCGGCGCCGGGCGATCGCCGACCGGCTTGGGCGCGCTCCAGACGACCGGGGTACTGGCACACGAGACCAGCTACTCGTCCGACAGAGCCCGCATGCTGACCGATTCCTCGTTCGCCAGAGGGTGACTCGTCGACGCGACGAGCACCCTCGGCTCCTCGTGGAGCGTGGTCACCCGGAAGCCGTCCACGGGAAACGCCAAGGGCCGGTAGGCGAAGAGGGCGTCCACCCGGCCCTCGGAGAGAGCGCGCGTGTCCCGCCAGTCGAGGTGCCGGGTGCGGACCTGGCCCTCGGGGTGCCTGCGGCGCAGTTCCTGCGTGCAGGCGGTGACGACCAGCCCTTCGGCGTGGCCGACGGTGACGGTACGGGGCCGCGCGGCGGCTCTGGCCGCACGAGCGGCGTGCTCGGCCTCGCCGAGCAGGGTCCGGGCCCGGGGGAGGAACGCCCGCCCCGCGCCGGTGAGGCTGCTGCCCTGCGGCGAACGGTCGAGAAGCCGGACACCGACCTGAGCCTCCAGTCGCTGGATCTGGCGGCTCAGCGACGGCTGCGCCAGGTGCAGCGCGGTGGCGGCCCGGCCGAAATTGCCGTACTCCGCCACGACCGTGAAATACCGCACGAGCCGCAGATCGAGGTCCATCCGGAAAGCGTACGTCGCACACCGTCATGCCTTTGGCGCATGGCGGCATACGGAAGAGGTCTTGGACACGGTCTGCCGGTGGCCGGTTGGCTGGAGGCATGAGCACTTACGACGGCAAGAAGATCGTGATCACTGGCGGAAGCAGCGGTATCGGCCTGGCTGCCGCCCGCCTGTTCGCGGACGGCGGGGCACACGTACTGATCACCGGCCGCACCCGGTCCACCCTGGACACCGCGCTGGAGCAGTTGGGGCACCGTGCGATCGGCGTCCGCAGCGACGCCGCGTCCCTGAAGGACATCAGGGCTCTGGCCGACACGGTGCGGGGGCGGTTCGGCGCGGTGGACGCGCTCTTCGTCAACGCCGGCATCACCGCGTCCGCGCCGTTCGGCGCGACGACGGAGGAGATGTACGACGCGCTGTTCGACACCAACACCAAGGGCCCGTACTTCACGGTGCAGGCGCTGGCACCGCTGTTGCGCGAGGGAAGCGGCGTGGTCCTCACCACGTCGGTGGTGAACGTCCTGGGCCTGGACGCGCTCAGTGCCTACTCGGCGAGCAAGGCCGCCCTGCGGTCGATGACACGCACCCTGGCCCGCGAGCTGCTGCCCCGCAAGGTGCGGGTCAATGCCGTGAGCCCCGGCCCGACCGACACGGGCGTCCTGGACCGCTCCGTACCCGCCGACGTCGCGGAGACGATGAAGGACGACTACCGGAGCACCATCCCGATGCGGCGGCTGGGGACGAGCGAGGAAGTGGCCGCGGCGGTGGCGTACTTGGCGTTCGGCGCGACCTTCTCGACGGGAGCGGAGTTCCCCGTCGACGGAGGTGCGTCGCAGCTCTAGGGGCGTCCCGTAGATCCCGTTGGACCCCTTGGACCCCTTGGACCCGGCCGACCCGGCGGACCCGGCCGACCCGGCCGACCGGGCCGCGACATCCTCACCGAGCCTTCCGGGCACCGGGTGGACGGGTCCCGGAGGGACGGGTCCCGGAGGGACGGGTCCGTGTCCGTCAGACGTACGGCTCCGCCCACCAGTCGGCCTCGTCCTCCTCCTCGTCCCGCTCGGGCTCCGCGCTCTCCAGCGCCGCCGCCGGGTCCTTCGCCGCCGTGCCGCGCGGCCACCAGTCCTCCGCGCCCGGCTCGGACTCGTACGCGTACCACGTGCCCTCGCGGTCCATACGGAGCTGACGGGTGCCGTCCGGGCTCGTGAGCCGGTTGTCGTGCGGGCGGTACGGGGGGTGTCCCGCCGCGAGGAGGAGGGAGCGGGCGCGGTCGAAGGGGCCCGCCGGGGGGTTCCACGCCGGGTCCTCCAGCGCGCGCAGCCCCGCCGCCCCCGCGCCGCGCCAGGCCGCGACGGCCCGGTGGAGCGCGCCCGGCTCGGCCCCGGCGGCGCGCGCGAGCCGCGTGTAGAGGGCGCGACCGGTGCCGGTGAGGCCCGTCCCCGGGTGCTCGGCGGCGAGGCGTACCGCGTCCTCCCACACCCCGTGGCCCGCGAGCGGGTCGGCGCCGGTGCGCAGGAGCGCGAGGGCGCGGGCGCCCGCGTCGCTCGCGAGGCGGTCCAGGGTGAGCGGATCGGGCACGGACGTCCCCGCCGGGTACGCCGGGGGCGGCTCCGTCGCCTCCGGTACGGGCAGAGGCGGCGGGAGCGGTCCGGGCTCGCGCCCGAACCACTCCGCCGCCTTCACGCCGGGAAGCGCGGTCGCGCCCGCGTCGCCCCGGGCCGCGAGACGCGCGTGCCTACGGCTCAGCTCGGCGGTGAAGGTCCCGGGGTCGCGCCCGCGCAGCAGGAGCAGCGCCTGCGGCTCCTCGGCGAGCAGCCCGGTGAGACGCAACGCGAGCGCGAGTCCGTGCTTGCACGGGCGTACGGGGTCGGGGCAGGCACAGTCGAGCACGGGCTCGCCCGGCCCGGGGAGCAGCCCCTCACCCTCCGCCGCCGCGAGCGCGCCGGGCAGGCCCCCGTCCAGGAGTACCGCGAGCCGGTCGGCGCGCGCGGCGCAGGCGTCGGTGAGGCGTTCCCAGGCGGGCTCGGGCACGTGGTGCGTGCGCAGGCTCACGCGGTACGGGCGGGCCCTGCCGCCCCGCACGTAGGCGAGGGCAGTACCGGGGGTGAGCGTGACGGTTCCGACCCTGCCCTCGCGCAGGTACTCCCGCGCCCGCGCGAGCCGTCCCGGCTCGGCGGCGAGCGCGGCCACGGCCCGCTCCCAGCCCTCCGACCAGGGCGTCCCGGGCGCACCGGCACCGGTCGCGGTGTCCGGACGGTACGTGCGGCGCGCCCCCGCGGGGGCGGCGGTCGGCGCGGCGGGGCGCGGCGGCCGGGCCGCCGCCTCGACCGGCGCCGAGTCGGGATCCCTGGCCGGTACCGGGGCGGGCCCGGGGCCGTGCGGGGTGCGAGGGGCGGGCGCGGGCTCGGGGGGCTCCGGTGCGGGCTGCCGGGCGCGGGCGTGGCGGAGGGCGGCGCGGGCGAGGTCGGCGGGGCGCGTGGCCGCGGCGGGCTCGGGACGGGGGCGCGGAGGTCCCGGTACGACGGCGGGCGCGGGCTCGTCGGTGGCGGCCCGGTCGGCGGGGACCGCGTCGTCGGGTGCGGGCGCCTCGCCGCTGGACAGACCCTTCTCGCCCCGGGACGTGGGCAGGCCGCCCTCGGACGCGGGCGACTCGTCGTCGGACGCGGACGTCTTGCCCTGGGACGCAGGCGTCTCGGCCTCGGACGCGGGCCTCTCGCCCGCGAACGCACGCCTCTCGCCCTCGGTGGCCGGCCCCTCGGTGCGGGCCGCCGCCGTTCCGTCGCCCCGTACGGCCGCCCCGCGCCTGCTGTCGCGCAGGGCGGCGCGGGCCGCGTCGGCCGGGCGGGGGCGGTCGGCGGAGGCCGCTGGGGCCTCCGGGGCCGCCTCGTCCCCGTAGCCGCCCGGCTCTCCCACGCGCCGCAGCCCCGCGCGCACGCGGTCGGCCGGGGTGTCGCCCGCTTCCGCGGCCTCTCTGCGCCGCGCCGCCGCCGCGCTCGCCGCGCGCCGGGCGCGGGCCCGTGCCGCCGGGCCCAGCGGGGCCGGACGCGGCGCCTGCCGGAGGGCGGCACGAGCAAGCGCGGCGGCGGAGGACTCGGCAGCGGAGGCGGCGTCCTCCTCCGTCCGGCCGACAGCGGCGTCCTCCACCGCCGGCCCGTCGGCGGCGGAGGCATCGGCGTCCGCCCCCGTCGCGGCGGCCCCGTACTCCTCGTCCTCCCGCTCCCCGTTCACGCGTCCCTCCGCAGGGAGACGAGCGAGGCGAGGTCGCGGTCGGTGAGTTCGGTGAAGGCGGGTTCGCCGCCGGTGCCGAGGACGGCGTCGGCGAGGGCCTGCTTACCGGCGACGAGGTCGGCGATGCGGTCCTCGACGGTGCCCTCGGCGAGGAGCCGGTGGACCTGGACGTGCCGGGTCTGGCCGATGCGGTGGGCGCGGTCCGTGGCCTGGTCCTCGACGGCCGGGTTCCACCAGCGGTCGTAGTGCACGACGTGCCCGGCGCGGGTGAGGTTGAGGCCCGTGCCCGCTGCCTTGAGGGAGAGGACGAGGACGGGCAGGGCGCCGCTCTGGAAGCGGTCCACGAGCTGGTCGCGCGCGTCGACGGGCGTGCCGCCGTGGAGGAGCCCGGCGGGGACGGCCTGCGCGGCGAGGTGCGCGGCGAGGAGCCGCGCCATGCGCACGTACTGCGTGAAGACGAGGACGGAGCCGTCCTCGGCGAGGATCGTGCCGAGGAGTTCGTCGAGCGCGTCGAGCTTCCCCGAGCGGCCGGGCAGGCGGGCCGTGTCGGGGTGTTCCTTGAGGTACTGCGCGGGGTGGTTGCAGATCTGCTTGAGCGAGGTGATGAGGCGCAGGACGAGGCCGCGCCTGCTCATGCCCTCGGCGGACTCGATCGCGGCGAGGGACTCGCGGACGACGGCCTCGTAGAGCCCGGCCTGCTCGGCGCCGAGAGCGACGGGGTGGTCCGTGACGGTCTTCGGGGGCAGCTCGGGGAGGATGCCCGGGTCCGTCTTGCGGCGGCGCAGGAGGAACGGCTTGAGAAGGCGGGCGAGGCGCTCGGCGGCCTCCGGGTTCTCCAGGTGCTCGCCGTTCTCGACGGCGCGGGCGTGCCGGGCGCGGAAGGCGGTGAGGGGGCCGAGGAGGCCGGGCGTGGTCCAGTCGAGGAGGGCCCACAGCTCGGAGAGGTTGTTCTCGACGGGGGTGCCCGTGACGGCGACGCGGGCGCGGGCGGGGACGGTGCGCAGGGCGCGCGCGGTCGCCGAGTGCGGGTTCTTGACCTGCTGGGCCTCGTCGGCGATGACGAGGCCGAAGTCCTGCTCGGCGAGCCGGGGCGCGGAGGAGCGGAGCGTCCCGTACGTCGTGAGGAGGAAGCCGCCGGACGGGGGCACGGGGTCGCGGCCCGCGCCGTGGAAGCGGCGCACGGGGGTGCCGGGGGCGAAGCGGTGGATCTCGCGCTCCCAGTTGCCGAGGAGGGAGGCGGGGCACACGACGAGCGTCGCCGCCTTGGGGGTCTCTTGGGCGCGGGTGAGGTGGAGGGCGATGACGGTGACGGTCTTGCCGAGGCCCATGTCGTCGGCGAGGACGCCGCCGAGACCGAGCGAGGTCATGAGGTCGAGCCAGCCGAGGCCCTGCTTCTGGTAGTCGCGGAGCGTCGCGCGCAGTCCGGGCGGCTCGGGGGCGGCAGGGACGCCCGCGAGGAGCCGGTCGCGGAGGGCCGCGAGGGCGCCCGTGGGGACGGCCGCGACGGTCTCGCCGTCGATCTCGGCGGTGCCGGTGAGCGCGAGGGAGAGCGCGTCGAGCGGGTCGAGGAGGCCGAGCTGGCGCTTGCGGGCGCGGCGGGCCAGCTCGGGGTCGATGCGGACCCACTGGTCGCGCAGGCGCACGACGGCGCGGTGCGATTCCGCGATGCGGTCCATCTCGGCGTCGGTCAGTTCCTCGTCGCCGAGCGCGAGCCGCCACTCGAAGCGGAGCAGCCCCGAGCTGTCGAGGAGGCCGGTGCCGTTCGCCGCCGAGCCGGGCGCGGAGTGCACGACGGCCGTCGCGGTGAGGTCGCGGGTCAGCTCGCGCGGCCAGTGCACGGCGACGCCCGCCGCGTCGAGCCGTGTCGCGGCGCGGCCGAGGAGGTCCTCCGTCTCGCTCTCGTCGAGGGCGAGGACGCCGGGCACGTCCAGCTCGGCGAGGCGTCCGAGCGGGGGCCACACGTGGGCGGCGCGGCGCAGGGCGAGCGCGGCCTCGACCTGTGCGGCGGGCCCGAAGGCGGGGTCGGCCTCGCCCTGCCACAGGGTGCTCGCGTCGGTCACGAGGGTCGGATCGGCGAGGCTGTGGACCTGGACGAGGACGGTCGAGCCGAGGCTGTGCGCCCCGCCGGGGCCCGCGTCGAAGACGGTGCGCGCGGAGAGGTCGAGGCGCAGTGAGACGCGCACGCCCGCGCCGGGCGCGACCGCCGCCTCGGCGGCCCAGTCCCTGGCCCCGGGGAGTGCAGTCGCCTTCGTCGCGGCGAACGGGACGCCGTGCGCGTACGGGGCCGCGGGCGTGCGGGGCAGGGTGTCGGCGACCGCGTCGAGCAGCGCCCGCACCAGGGCCGCCGGTTCGGGCAGGCGCAGCGGGCCCGTCCCCGGCAGGGGCACCGCGCAGCCCTCGACGGGGAGCGCGGCGGCGAGCGCGCGGGCCTGCGCGGTCTGGCGGCGTCGAGCGGTCCCGCGCGCCAGGTGTCGAGGTTGCCGGGGGCGAGCGCGGGGCGCAGCCTGCCGCGCGCCACGAGCCGCAGCGCGAGCCGCACCGCGCCCGCCCAGCACGCGGCGGCCGGGTGCGCGCCCGGCTCGGGGGCGGCGAGGAGCACGGGGAGCGCTTCGGCGAGCGGGAGGCGCAGGGCGGGGACTTCGACGCGGCGGGGGCGTCCGTCGGCGCGCGGTCGGACGACGGTGAGGGTGTCCCCCGCGCCGGGGATCGGCTCCCCGGCCGGGTCCCACCAGGCGAAGGCGCCCGCGCGGGGCAGCTCGGCGGGCAGGAAGACCGGGGCGAGGTGGTGGAGGCGGGGCGGGGTGTGCGTGGTCATCGCGGGCGCCTCGCGGCCGTACGGATTCCCCGGACCGCGGCGGGAGGCCGGGAGGCGGCGCCCGCCCCGGCGTGGCGGACCGGCGAGGACCGAGGGGGCCGGAGGGTGGCGTCGCGGTGGGCGGGGCACCGGTGCGTACCACTGCCGCGCATGCGGACCACTCCTTCCCGCGCTCGTCCCGCGGCCCTCACCCCGGTGGCGCGGCCGTGTGCGGCCCCGTCGGCGAGGCCGTGTCCGACTCTACGGGGCGGGGCTGACAATCCGGGCCGTGCGGCGGATCGGCGCTGGTCAGGGCGTTGTCGCGGAGACGACGTAGACGATCGGGTGCTGGGGGTCCGTGCGGTCGACCGTGATGTCCTGGCTCGGGCGCGGGTCGTCCTGCTTGTGGCGCAGGCCCGTCCAGTGCACCGCCGGGTCGAAGCTCCAGCGGGTGATGTCGCGGTCGCGCTTCTTGATCGTGACGCCGTCGTCGAGGTCGGCGCGGGTCTTGCCGAGGGTGTGGAGGAACTTCGTCAGTCCCTTGTGGGTCGTGCGGAACTGGGTGTAGAGGCGGCTGGCCTTCCAGTTGTTCGTCTCGTAGTACGCGACGAACGACGACTTGGGCGGGATGTCGACCTCGTAGATGCGCCGTTGCACCTTCGAGGGCCAGCCCGCGCTCAGGCCCGTCGCCGAGTACTTGTTCTCCTTGTCGCGCCCGGAGTCGCGGCTCTGCGAGGCGGAGACGAGGAGGTATCCGGCGGGCACGCCGATGAGCAGCACGATGATGAGGAGCGTCAGGGAGCGGCGGCGGATCATGTGGCCGCGGGGCTCCGCGCGCGTCGCCCGCAACGGTCCCGGCTGCTGGGGAAGGCTCTGCCGGCCGAGGCTCACGCGCGGTCCTCCCCGTTGGGGACGCCGGATGCCTGTGCGTACCGCTCGTACCGCTCGACGCGGCGGCGGTTGGCGCGGCGGAAGCGGCGGGCGACGAGCCGGGCGAGGTCGGCCGCCCCGACCATCCCGGCCTCGGGCCCGAGCTGCGCCTTGGCGATCCTGGCCTGGGGGCGGTAGCCGCGCCCGGTGAGGTGACGGCGGAAGGCGTCCGTGGCCGGGTCGATGAGGAGGTCGTCCGCCGCGCTGACGCCGCCGCCGATGACGAAGCAGGACGGGTCGAGCGCGGCGGCGAGGTTCGCGATGCCGACGCCGAGCCACTGCCCGATGTCCTGGAGCAGTTCGACGCACATCGCGTCGCCCGAGCGGGCCAGCTCGGTGATGAGCGGCCCGGTGATGTCGTTGATGTTGCCGCCGACGCGGTCGATGATGCCGTGCGCGACGGGCGAGTCGGCGGCGGCCAGCTCGCGGGCCTCGCGCACGAGCGCGTTGCCCGAGCTGTACTGCTCCCAGCAGCCCCTGTTCCCGCAGGGGCAGCGGTGGCCGCCGGGCACGACCTGCATGTGCCCGAACTCGCCCGCGACCCCGAACTGGCCGCGCTTGACCCTGCCGTCCTCCAGGATGGCGCCGCCGATGCCGGTGCCGAGCGTGATCATCACGAGGTGGTCCTCGCCGCGCCCCGCGCCGAAGCGCCACTCCGCCCACGCGGCGGCGTTCGCGTCGTTGTCGACCATGACGGGGACCGCGAGGCGGCCCGAGAGGCGGTCGCGCAGCGGCTCGTTGCGCCAGGCGAGGTGCGGGGCGAACAGGACCCGGTTGCGCTCCGCGTCGACCCAGCCCGCCGCGCCGATGCCGACCGCGTGCACGTCGTGCCGGTCGGAGAGGTCGAGGACCAGCTCGACGATCGTGTCCTCGACGACCTTCGGGCTCTTCGACTTGTCGGGCGTCTCGGTGCGGAGCGTCTCCAGGATGTGGCCGTCCGCGTCCACGACTCCGGCCATGACCTTGGTGCCGCCGATGTCGATGCCGACCGTGGGGACACGCGGGGCGCTGAGGTGGGAGCGCCGTTCGCGGGTGCCCACGGTGCGCGTACGCAGGACGGTGGCGCGGGCGGCGCCGCGGTACGTGCTCATCGGGTCCCTGCTCGGTCGGGGGCGCGGCACTCGGCCGGGGCGGGCGGGTACCCACCGGGGCCGATTGTGCCATTCCGGGGGGCCGGGTGGGGTCCCGGCGTGGGTACGGCCGGGACCGGGCCCCCGCTGTGCCCGCCCTCCCCGGGCCTTCGGCCCGGGGTCCCCGGCGCGGTGGGACGCGTGCCCGGAGCGGAGGGGCGGGAACGCTCAGTCCGCGTCCTCGACCGGGTGCCCGCCCAGGTGGTCCGGAACCGGGGCGCGCCGGAGTTCGTGGCTGAGTTCCTCCAGCTCCGAGCCGCCCGCCATCTGCCGGGTCAGTTCGTCGAGGCTGATGCCGGTCTTGGGGTGGCTGCCGGCCATCGTGCCGCGCTTGAGGAGCACGAAGTGGTCGCCGACGAGGTAGGCGTGGTGCGGGTTGTGCGTGATGAGGACCACGCCGAGCCCGGCGTCGCGCGCGGCGGCCACGTACTTGAGGACGACGCCGGACTGCTTGACGCCGAGCGCGGCCGTCGGCTCGTCGAGGACGAGGACCTTCGCGCCGAGGTAGACGGCGCGGGCGATGGCGACGCACTGCCGCTCGCCGCCGGAGAGCGTGCCGATCGGCTGGTCGACGTCGCGCAGGTCGATGCCCATGCGGGCCAGCTCGGAGCGGGTCGTCTCGCGCATGAGGTTCACGTCCATGCGCGTGAGGGGCCACGTGCCCTTGACGGGCTCGGAGCCGAGGAAGAAGTTCCGCCACACAGGCATGAGCGGGACGACGGAGAGGTCCTGGTAGACGGTCGCGATGCCGAGGTCGAGCGCCTCGCGGGGCGAGGACAGCCTCGTTTCCTCGCCGGAGAGGCGGAAGGCTCCGGCGTCGTGCTGGTGGAGCCCGGCGATGATCTTGATAAGGGTGGACTTGCCCGCGCCGTTGTCGCCGAGCACGCAGGTGATCTCGCCGGGGTGGACGCTGAGCGAGACGCCTTCGAGGGCGCGGACGTTCCCGTAGTACTTGCTGACGTCGTCCAGCTCGACGAGCGGGACGCGCTCGCCGGGATCGGCGGCTGTGGGGGTGGTCATGAGGTGGCCTCCGCTCGCTTGCGCACCCACGCGTTGAGGAGCGTGGCGAGGAGGAGCATCGCTCCGAGGAAGAACTTGAACCAGTCGGCGTTCCACTCGGCGTAGACGATGCCCTTGCTCGTCATGCCGAAGATGAGCGCGCCGACGGCGGAGCCGATCGCCGAGCCGTAGCCGCCGGTGATGAGGCAGCCGCCGATGACGGCCGCGACGATGTAGATGAACTCGTTGCCGACGCCTTCGCCGGACTGCACCTGGTCGAAGGAGAAGAGCAGGTGCTGCCCCGAGATCCAGGCGGCGAAGGAGACGCCGAGGTAGAGCCCGATGCGGGTCCTGGTCACGGGGACGCCGACCGCGCGGGCGGCGTTGTCGTCGCCGCCGACGGCGAAGATCCAGTTGCCCGCGCGGGTGCGCAGCAGAATCCACGTGCCGAGCGCGACGAGCCCGAACCACCACAGGATGGTGACCTTGAAGTCGACGCCGCCGAGGGTGAGCGTGGAGGCGAAGAGGGCGTGCGCGGAGGAGAAGCCCTCCATGTCGGAGATGCTCTTGGTCGAGACGCCGCCGCTGATGGCCTTCGTGAGGCCCAGGTTGAGGCCCGTGAGCATGAGGAAGGTGCCGAGCGTGATGATGAAGCTCGGCAGTTTCGTGCGCTGGCGCAGGTAGCCGTTGAAGAAGCCGATCGCGAGGGTGACGACGAGCGAGACGCCGACGCCGACCCACGTGTTCGCGGTGAGCTGGAAGCTGAACATCGTGGAGACGAGCGCGGAGGTCGTCACCATGACACCGGCGGAGAGGTCGAAGTCGCCGCCGATCATGAGGAGCGCGACGGGGACCGCCATGATGCCGATGGTGGAGGCCGCGTAGAGCATCGTGGCGAGGCTCGCGGGCTTCAGGAAGCTGTCGGCGACGAGGGCGAAGAAGACGAAGACGGCGATCGCGCCGACGATCGAGCCGAGTTCCGGGCGGCGCAGGAGCCTGCGCCAGCCGGGGGTGCGCAGGAGCCGTTCGTCACCGCCCGCCAGGGCGCTCATCGGGTCTCCCGCTTCGTGTACTCGGCGAGGGCGTCGGCGTCGTCGCGCGTGACGATCTGCGGGCCCGTGAGGACGGGCTGCCCGCCGCCGAGCATGTCGGCGTTGTAGCGGTAGAGCCACAGCAGGTCGACGGCCTCGTAGCCCTGGAGGTAGGGCTGCTGGTCGACGGCGAAGCCGAGGGTCTTGGCCTTGAGCCCGTCGACGACCTCGGAGTTGAGGTCGAAGGTGTCGACCTCGGCCTTGCTGCCCGCCTCGTCCTTCGCCTTGACGGCGGCGTCGGCGAAGGGCGCGCCGAGGGTGACGACGGTGTCGATCTTCTTGTCCGTCTGGAGCTTGGCCTGGAGGGCGGACTGCACGTCGGGCATGTTGGTGCCGGTGACGTAGATGTTCTCCATCGTGCCGTCGAAGGTCTTCTTCGCTCCGGCGCAGCGGTCCTCGTGGCCGACGTTGCCCTGCTCGTGCAGGACGCACAGCGCCTTCTTCTTGCCGCGCTTGTTGAGTTCGTCGCCGACGGCCTCACCGGCGACGCTCTCGTCCTGCCCGATGTGGGCGAGCGCGCCGAACTTCTTGGAGTCGTCGGCGCCCGAGTTCACGGTGACGACGGGGATGCCGGCCTTCTTGGCGCGGGCGAGCGCGGACTTCATCGCGCCGGGCTTGGCGAGCGTGACGACGATGCCGTCGACCTTCTTGTCGATCGCGGCGTCGACGTACTGCGCCTGGACCTGCCCCTGGTCGCTGTGCGAGTAGAGGAACTTGATGTTGTCCTTGACGGCGGCCTGCTTGGCGCCGTTCTGCACGATGTCCCAGAAGGAGTCGCCGTCGCCGGAGTGGGTGATCATGGCGACCGTCCAGCGCGGGGTGTTCACGGCGGCCTTGCCACCGGCCGCCGCGGCCTTGCGGGCGTCCTCGGCGCGCTTGCCGCCGGTGCTGCTGCACCCCGCGAGGGAGAGGCCGAGCGCCGCGGCCACCGCGACACTCACCCAGGTACGAAAGCGTGCCACCAGGACCAGCCCTTCTCGTCTTGCCGTTCGTGCGTCGAATCCGCCGCGCCCGGTGGGCGCACGGTCCACGGGGACCGGGGTCCCCGGCCGGGGGCCGGGGAGGGCCGCCCGTTGCGGGCGCCGCCGGCCGCCCCGACCGACCAAGTATCGTGCACCGGTCCCCGGCCGCACGGCGGCGGGTGGGGAACGCTGACGGCTCGCAGAGTTGTAACGGAGAGTGGCCGCCCGCGTCAATGGCCCGCACGGGCCTCCCGCGGGGTGTGGCGGGCGCGGGTGGTCAACTTCGCCGTGGGGCAAAGGCGGTACGGCCCCGGGGCGTCGTGGCGCGCGACCCCTGCCCGCGCCTCCTCCGGCCACAGTGCGGGGTCGGGTGGTGACGGTCCGGAGGTCCCGGCAGGCGGCTCACGGGCGGGCGTCCGTGACCAACGCCGCACGCGACGGCGTTCAGGCCGGGTCGTCCCACGTGGTCGCGGTGGGGTCCGCGTCGTAGGTCAGGAGGGCGATCTGGACGCGGTTGTTGAGGTGGAGCTTCGCGAGGACGCGGGAGACGTGCGCCTTGACCGTGGGGACGCTCAGGTACAGCTCGGCGGCGATCTCCGCGTTGGAGGCGCCCCTGCCGACCGCGAGGGCGACCTCGCGTTCGCGCTCCGCGAGGCGCGCGAGGCGGGCGCGGGCCCGGTCGCGGCGCGCGTGGGGCGAATCGCCGCCCGCGACCTGGGCGATGAGGCGGCGCGTGACGAGCGGCGAGAGCACGGGGCGGCCCCGGGCGACCTCCCGCACGGCGGCGGCGATCTCGGCGGGCGGGGTGTCCTTGAGCAGGAAGCCCGCCGCACCCGCGCGCAGCGCCCGCAGCACCTGTTCGTCGGCGTGGAAGGTCGTGAGGACGAGGACTTCGGGGGCCTCCGGCCGCTCCCTGATCCGCTCGGTCGCGGTGAGCCCGTCCGTGCCGGGCATCCGCAGGTCCATGAGGACGACGTCCGGGCCCAGCTCCTCGGCGAGCCGTACCGCCTCCTCGCCGTCGGCGGCCTCGCCGACGATCTCCAGCTCGGGGGCGCCGCCGAGCATGAGGCGGAGCCCGGCACGTACGAGGGCGTCGTCGTCGGCGAGGAGCACGGTCACGGTCATGCGGGCCACGGTAGCCAGGCGGCGAGGCGGAAGCCGCCGTTCCCCGCGGCCCCGTGCTCCAGGCGGCCCCCGGCGAGCGTGGCGCGCTCCCGCAGGCCGATGAGTCCCTGGCCCGAGCCGGGTACGGGGGCGGGGGCGCCGGGCGGCGCGGTGTTGGCGACCTCGACGGTGAGCCCTTCGCCCGGCCGGCCGTGGACGCGGCACGTGACGGGGGCGCCCGGGGCGTGCTTGCGGGCGTTGGTCAGGCCCTCCTGGACGATGCGGTAGGCGGTGCGCCCGCTCGCGGCGGGCACGGTCTCGGGCAGCTGCCCGCCGAGATCGACGCCGAGGTCCACGTCGGCGCCCGCCTCCCGGCTCTCCTCGGTGAGGCGGGCGAGCGCGGCGAGCGTGGGCTGGGGGCGGCCGGGGTCCTCGCCCTCGTCGCCCGCGCGGAGCACGCCGATGAT
Source organism: Streptomyces sp. Tu6071 (assembly GCF_000213055.1). NCBI lineage: Bacteria > Bacillati > Actinomycetota > Actinomycetes > Kitasatosporales > Streptomycetaceae > Streptomyces > Streptomyces sp. Tu6071. The sequence continues at coordinate 1,263,945 of NZ_CM001165.1, forward strand.
CTGCCGGAGGTCCTGGAGCGCCTCGTGGGCGCTGTCGCGGATGACGCCCGCCGCGCGCCTGACCTCGGGCCGCGGTGCGTCGGGCCGGAATTCGAGGGCGCCCGCGTGGACGCTGAGCAGGGAGAGGCGGTGGGCGAGCACGTCGTGCATCTCCCGGGCGATCTCCTCGCGGGCGAGCCGCTGCGCGTGCTCGGCGCGCAGCGCCGCCTCGGCCTCGGCGCGCGCGGCGCGGTCGCGCAGCGAGAGCACGAGCTGACGGCGGGCGCGGACGAACATGCCCCAGCCGATCACGGTGACGACCATGACGGAGACGAAGGCCGTGGCAGCGGTCAGGGACATGTCGGGGTCGGGCCGTACGAGGAAGTACGGCGGGACGAGCAGCAGCGTGAGGGCGCCGACCCAGGCCACGTACCGGAAGGGGCGGTGCACGGTGAGGGTGAAGAGGCTCACGAGGATCGCGCCGCCGGAGGTCTCCGAGAAGAGCCCCACGACCAGGAGGACGAGCGCCAGCCCCAGCGGCCTGCGGCGCCGCGTCCACAGGGCGCAGCAGGCGAGGGAGCCGAGCAGCACGTCGACGAGTACCTCGGCGTTGGAGGCGCTGCGGCTGAGGGTGTCGAGGCTGAGCACGCCGACGAGGAGCGCCGAGAGGAAGCAGAGGCTGTCGACGATCCAGTCCCGCACGGTGCGCCGCGCGCGGCGCGGGGGCGCGAGGTCCACGACGGCGGAGGGGAGCAGCCACGGGTACTCGGGCCGGACGGGGCCGCGCGGCTCGCCGCCCCCGGTGCCCGCGGGCAGCGCGGCGCGGAGGCGGGCGACGGCCTCCCCGGCCCGCGACCGTCCTCCGGTCTCGCGGGCCGTGCCGTCCTCCTGCGCCGTGCGCGGTCCGGGTGCCACCTTTGTCGCCATAGTCAACAAATCTACGGGGCCGCGACGGCGCTGCGGGCGGCCGGGACGCACGTGCATCCGAAAGTCCACGGAGCGGTACGAAAGTCGGAGGGGGCCCCGGGCCGGGAGGCGGCTCCGCGCACGTCAGCTACCCCCTCCCGGGCCCGGCGAGCCGGCCCCCGGGACGGGAGGCGGCTCAGAACCAGTGCGGGCAGTGGGGGGCGCGTGCGGTACGGAAGAGGGCGTCGGCGGGGCCGCGGCTTCCGGGTGGTGGGTCCGGACGTGCCCGGCGCGTACGAGGGTGCCCGGCGCCGTGCCGCCGAGGAAGAGCGCACCCGGGTCGCGTACGTCCAGGGACAGGTCGGGCTCCCGCTCCGTGGGGACGCGGTCGGCCTCGCCGGGGGGAGGCGCACCACCCCTCCGGCGAGCGAATCACGGCCCTCCGTGTGGCCGCGTCGCGGCTCCGTGCGGGCGGCACGCCGCCCCGCCGCGCGCCGTCGAGCCGTGGGGGGACGCGCGGTGGGGCGGGGGGCGCCTGGGCCGGTGGGTGCCGGCTACCGGCGGGGCGCCGGGGGGAGATGGTCAACAGGGCCGGGCGGTGGGCCGGTTGGGCCCGTGGATGCCGCTGGGGCGGGTTCAGCAGGTGAAGTCGATCAGGTCGAAGCTCGCGTAGTGGTCGGAGGTGTAGTAATCCTCGTCGGTCTTCTCGCCGGTCACGATGCGGCGCGCGCCGCGGTCCGAGGAGCCGGGCGTCTTCACGGTGTACTCGTGGTAGTAGCCGGTGGACTGGCCGGGGAGGATTCCCTCGCGGTTCTGGAAGACGATGCCGTCCTGCGGGTACGGGAACGGGCCGCCGCTGTCGATGAGTTCGAGCGTGTCGTGGGCCTGGCTCGGCAGGGCCGAGGAGCAGATGTCGCCGACCGCCGCCGCGCGCGCCGGGGCGAGGACGGAGACGGGGGCCGGGGCCTGCGCCTGCGCGGTGGCGGCCGGGCCGCCGATCAGGAGGGCGGCGCCGAGCGCGGCGAGGGCGGCGAGTCGGGGGGTGCGGGACGAGGTGTGGGGGTGTCGTCGCATGACATCCACGATGACGCGCGTAGACGCCAGTGTCCATGTCAACCCGGGTGAAAGTTCCGTGTGTTGGTGAACGGCTGGTGCACGCGGTGTGTGTCGGCGCGGGACGCGCGCCCCCGGGCGTACGCGGGCGACAGGCCGCACTCCCCCGCCGCGCCCCCGCACGCGTCACCTCACCCTTCGCCCAGTTCCCTTACTCTCCGCTCCAGTTCGCCCCTCCCCCGCTCGCTCAGGGTCCCGTGCAGCCGCAGTCGCGAGACGCCGCCGTCGGGGTGGATGTCGAGGCGCGCGTGGGTCGCGGGGACGGGGTGGTCGAGGAGGAAGCGGTGGGGGGTGTCGGGCTGGAGACGGGTGGGCGGCAGGAGGGCGGTCCAGGGTCCGTCGTCCTCGCGCACGGAGAGGGCCGCCCAGCCCGCCGCGTTGCCGAGGTAGCAGGCGGTGTCGATCTCGACGGCGCGGATCTCGCCGTGCCCGGCGAGGGCGTACCGCACCCAGTCGTGCCCGTCGTCGCGCCGCCGCCGCGTCTCCCAGCCCTCGTGCATGGACCGCGAACGCCCGGGGCGCAGCGTGTGGGCGGGCGGCGAGTAGAAGCGGTCGGAGGCGTCCTCGGCCCGGCCCCCGTGCTCCTGCGCGGCGAGGTCGAAGGTGCCGAGCGCGGCGAGCCAGCGCGGATCGGGCACGACGTCCCCGTGCACGCGCAGCCGGGCGATCCCCCCGTCCGGGTACTGCCGCAACCGTACGTGCGTGAACCGGCGTTCGACCGCGACGGGGAAGCCGTTCGCGGCGTGCCCGCCGACCTCCGTGCGGGGCACGAGGGTGGTCCAGCGCACGCCGGGGGCGAGCAGGTCCCCGGGGCTCGGGTGGCCGGGCAGCGCGGTGGCCTCGACGCTCACCGCGCGGGGGTGGTTGCCGCGGAAGTGTGCGGTGTCGACGAGGAGTCCGCGCACGACGCCGGGGGTGGCGAGGCGGATCAGCGCCCAGTCGTGGTCATCGGCGTCCGGCCAGGGGTGGGCGGCGTCCGTACCACGACGGCGGCGGGTCTCCCAGCCGTCCATGATCTTGCCCTTGTGGCCGTAGGCGGCCGGGTCGAAGCGGGGACGGTCGGGGACGAGCAGGTTCTCGCGCTCGGCGAAGAACTCGTCGTTGGCGGCCACGACGCAGCCGCCGAGCCCGCGGTCGGCGAGGTCCGGGAGGTCCGTGAAGGGGTGTGCGGTGGCGCGGTAGTCGGCGTAGGGGTCGCCGCCGCTGTAGGGCTGGGCGGGACCGGTGAAGGCAGGGGGCGTCGCGGTCACGGTGGGCGTGGTTCCTTTCGTCGCTTCGGGGTGCGCGCGGGTCACGGCTCCAGGCGCAGCAGCTTCCCGTTCGGTGCGGTGAACTCGCCCGCCTCGTAGGCGCGTCGGCCGCGCAGCCAGGTGGAGCGGACGACGCCGCGCAGGGTGCGGCCCGCGTAGGCGGTGACGGCGTTGCGGTGGTGGAGGCGGGCGGGCTCGACGGTGAAGGCGGCCTCGGGCGCGAAGACGGTGAAGTCGGCGTCCTTGCCCGGGGCGAGGGCGCCCTTCGCGGAGAGTCCCGCGAGGGCGGCGGGTGCGGCGGACATGCGGCGGACGACGTCCGCGAGCCCCGTCCCGCGTGCCTCGGCGGCGGTCCAGACGGCGGGCAGGCCGAGCTGGAGCGAGGAGATGCCGCCCCACGCCCCGGCGAAATCAGGGGTTTTGAGGTCGGCGGTCGACGGGGAGTGGTCGGAGACGACGCAGTCGAGCGTGCCGTCGGCGAGCGCCTGCCACAGGGCCTCCTGGTTGGCGGCCTCCCTGATGGGCGGGCAGCACTTGAACTCCGTGGCGCCGTCCGGGACTTCCTCGGCGGTGAGAGTGAGGAAGTGCGGGCAGGTCTCCGCCGTCACGCGCGCCCCGGCCGCTTTCGCCTCGGCGAGGAGCGGCAGCACGTCGGCGCTGGAGACGTGCAGCACGTGGACGCGGGCGCCGGGGTGGCGGGCGGCGGCCTCCAACAGGAGGCGTACGGCCTCGCGTTCGGCGGCGTGCGGGCGCGAGGCGAGGAAGTCGCGGTAGTGGGGGCCGGTCGGCCGGGGCGCGGCGGCCAGGTGGTGGGGGTCCTCGGCGTGGACGAGGAGGAGGCCGTCGAACGCGGCGAGGGCGGCGAGGGCCGTGTCGAGCCCTGCCGCGTCAAGGGGCGGGAACTCGTCGACGCCGGACGGGGACAGGAAGCACTTGAAGCCGAGGACCCCGGCCTCGTGGAGCGGGCGGAGGTGGGCCGCGTTGCCGGGGATCGCGCCGCCCCAGAAGCCGACGTCGATGTGCGCGCGGGGAGCCGCGACCTCCCGCTTGCGCCGCAGGTGGTCGACGGTGGTGGTGGGCGGGAGGGAGTTGAGCGGCATGTCGACGAGCGTCGTGATGCCCCCGGCGGCAGCCGCGCGGGTCGCGGTCGTGAAGCCCTCCCAGTGGGCGCGCCCGGGGTCGTTGACGTGGACGTGCGTGTCGACGAGTCCGGGCAGGAGGGCGTCGTCGCCGAGGTCGAGGACGCGACAGCCCTCGGGCGCCGCGCTCCCGTACGGGAGGACCGCGCTGATCACCGGGCCGGTGACGGCGACGGCGGCGGGGCGCGGCGGGCCCTCGGGGAGTACGGCGCGGGTGGAGCGGAGGAGGAGGTCGGGCGGTGCGGCGGCGGTCATGGCGGGCCCCCTGGTCAACGCCTGCGGAAGCGTTCAACGTTCTGTTGAATCCCTGCCGCGAGTCTCTGCCGCCCCAAAGGCCCCGTCAAGAGCGCCGTACGGCGGGAGCCACCCTGCCCCTTTTCGGTAACCGGAAATAAACTTTCATGTAACACCGTCCTCCGTGCGGCCCGAAAGATCCCGCCCGGTAGGCTGCTGGTTCGCCCGTCCGTCCCCCGAAAGGACCGCGCCGTGCCGACGCCGAGCACCAGCGATGCCGTCGCTCCCCCGAAGTCCGCGGTCGCCGGGGGCGTGCAGTCCCTGGAGCGCGCCTTCGACCTCCTTGAGCGGATGGCGGACGCCGGCGGCGAGGTCGGGCTGAGCGAACTCGCCACGAGCAGCGGCCTCCCGCTGCCCACGATCCACCGCCTCATGCGCACGCTCGTCTCGACCGGGTACGTGCGCCAGCAGGAGAACCGCAGGTACGCGCTGGGCCCCCGCCTGATCCGGCTCGGCGAGTCCGCCTCGCGACTGCTCGGCACGTGGGCGCGCCCGTACCTCGCGCGGCTCGTCGAGGAGACGGGTGAGACCGCGAACATGGCGCTGCTCGACGGCGACGAGGTGGTGTACGTGGCGCAGGTGCCCTCGAAGCACTCGATGCGCATGTTCACCGAGGTCGGCCGCCGGGTCCTGCCGCACTCGACGGGCGTGGGCAAGGCCCTCCTCGCCGACAGCACCCCGGGCGAGGTGCGCGCGCTGCTCGCCCGTACCGGCATGCCGGCCGCGACCGACCGCACGCTGACGACGCCCGAGTCCTTCCTCGCGGCGCTCGACGAGGTGCGGGCACGGGGCTTCGCGGTCGACGACAACGAGCAGGAGATCGGCGTGCGCTGCCTCGCGGTGTCCGTCCCGCACTCCCCCACGACGGCCGCGCTCTCGGTCTCGGGCCCCGCGGGCCGCCTGACCGACGAGGCGATGGTGCGCCACGTACCCGTACTGCGGCAGGTCGCCGCCGAACTGTCCGAGGCGCTCGCGCGCCGCGCGGAACAGGGCTAGCGAAGCCGTCCGGCGCGGGCCCCGGCGGGCGGAGCCGTCCGGCGCGGGGTGCCGAACAGGCGGGATGCATCGCCTCCCTGACGCGACGTCCCCCCGACACGGCCTCCTGATGCGGCGCCCCGCTCACGCGACCCCTTCTGTACCTACTGGTATGTACACTCCGGCCCATGGACACCGCGGAACGACTGATCGAGAGCACGCGCGCCCTGCTGTGGGAACGCGGCTACACCGGCACCAGCCCGAAGGCCATCCAGCAGCGGGCCGGAGCCGGGCAGGGGAGCATGTACCACCACTTCACCGGGAAGCCCGATCTGGCGCTCGCCGCGATCCGGCGCACCGCGCGGGAGATGCGGACCAAGGCGGAGGAGCTGTTCTCCGCGCCGGGCACGGCGATCGAGCGCGTCACCGCGTACCTCCACCGGGAGCGTGACGTCCTCAAGGGCTGCCCGATCGGCCGCCTCACGCAGGACCCCGAGATCATGGCCGACGCCGAGTTGCGCGCCCCCGTCGGCGAGACGCTCGACTGGCTGCGGGAACGCCTCGCGAAGCTGCTCGCGGAGGGCCGCGAGCGCGGCGAGCTGAGCGCCGCGCTGGACCCGGCGACGACGGCGGCGACGATCGTCGCGACCCTCCAGGGCGGCTACGTGCTGGCGCGCGCCGCCGGATCGGTGGAGCCGTTCGACCAGGCGATCGCCGGAGTGCTCGGTCTCCTGGCCGCTCCTGCCGGGCCGCGCTGAGCCGCGCACAGCGCGGGCCGCCGGGACCGTACGCACGGCGGCAATCGAGACCCCTTCACCTCGCCCCGGAAAGGCATCACCCGTGCACGCGAAGCAGTACGAGATCACCCTGCCCGCCGACTACGACATGGGCGTCATCCGGCGCCGCGTCGCCGTGGGCGGCCATGTCCTCGACGACCGGGCCGGACTGGGCCTGAAGGCGTACGTCATCAGGGAGCGCGGCGTCGAGGGCTCGCCCGTCAACCAGTACGCCCCCTTCTACCTGTGGAACGACACCGGGGCCATGGCCCGGTTCCTCGTCGGGGGCGGCGGCTTCCAGAACATCGTGCGGGACTTCGGGCGCCCCGTCGCCCGGCACTGGGCGGGCATCGCCTGCCACGCGGGGCCCGCCCGCGCTGCCGTGCCCCGGGCGGCCTCGCGCCGCCTCACCCCGATACCCGCCGACCCGGACACGGACGGCACGGGGCTCGGCCTGTCCGCGCTGATCGAGCGGGAGACCGCGCACCTGCGGACACTCGCCACCCACGACGACGTGCACACCGCCGCACTGGCCGTCGATCCCCACCACTGGCAACTGCTGCGGTTCGTGCTGTGGGCGGACTCCGCCGCGCCCGACGAGGAAGCGACGGAGCGCTACGAGGTGCTGCACCTGTCCGCCCCCGGCATCGGCGAACTGCCGGAGGGACGCGCCTGGTAGCGGGTCCCGACCGGCTGCGGGGCGCACGCGGCGACCGCGCCCCGCAGCCACACCTCGCGCGCCCCCGCGCACCCGTGGGCTCCGCGGCGCACCCGCACGCGCCGAACCGCGCGCCTACGCGCCGAACCGCACCCCCGCACGCCGCACCATGCCCGCACGCGCCGAAGCACGCCCCTGCACGCCGGACCTCGCCCGTACGCGCAGAAGCCGCCCCGCTCCCCCACCGAGCGCCCCTCAGCGCCCGCCCGCGCCCCCGAACAGCTCGACCGCCGCGCGCAGTCGGGCGAGGGCGGGGGCGAGGGCGCTCACCGAGCCGGTGGTGGCGGCGAGGCGCAGCAGGGGGCCACTGAGGGCGGCCGGGCTCGGGGCCGGGCCGGACAGGAGGGCGGTGAGAGCCGCGAGTTCCTCCTCGGCGAGGTCCCTGTCGGCGAGGGCGACGGGCAGCCCGGCCAGGGCGCGGCGCAGGACCGTCACGGCCTCGCGCAACTCCGCGATGCGCGGATCCTCCTGGTCCTCGGCGGGCCGCTGGTCCCCCGCCGGTCCCCCCGTGATGGCGACGGGCACACCCGTCCCCTCCGTACCGGTCACAAGCAGACTCCTCCCCCTTCGCACGACCTCGTGCGTCTACCCCGATTCGCTCGCGTCTCACGGCTGGTCAGGCGCAAGGCGGCGCGAACGGTGCCCAGTATTCGCCACCGCGCGCCGACACGCCAGCCGGTACGCGCCCCACCCGCTCCGTGCGCGCCCCGCCCGTAGGGTCGCCGCACACGCGCGCCGGTGCGGACCGGCGGGAGGGAGGCAGCGATGGCGCGGGACGCGGAGGGCGGGACGGCCGGGATCGTGCTCGCCGCCGGGGGCGGGCGGCGGCTCGGGGGCAGGCCCAAGGCGCTTCTGGAGTACGGGGGTTCACCGCTCGTCGCACGCGCGGTGGCGCTCGCGCGGGCCGGGGGCTGCGGGCGCGTGCACGTCGTGACGGGCGCCGAGGCGGAGGGGGCGCGCGCGGCCGGTGAACGCGCCGGGGCGGCGCCGGAGGCATGGGTGCGCAACCCCGCGTGGGAGTCCGGCATGGGGTCCTCGCTACGGGCCGGGCTCGCCTCGCTCGCCGGGACGGGAGCCCGCGCGGCGCTCGTGCTGCTCGTGGACCAGCCGGGCATCACACCGGAGGCGGTAGCGCGGGTCCTCGACGCGTACGAGGGCCCGGCGACGCTCGCCGCGGCGGCGTACGGGGGCGGGCGCGGCCACCCGGTGCTGCTCGGCGCCGCGCACTGGGCCGGGGTCGCCGCGGCGGCCGAGGGCGACCGGGGGGCGCGGGCCTACCTGCGGGAGCACGCGCAAGGGGTCCGGCTCGTGGAGTGCGGGGACTTGTGCGACCCGTACGACATCGACACCCCCGAGGACCTGCGGCGGCTGCGGGAGACGTCCTGAGGCACGCACGGGCCGGGGTGGCACCGAGGGACATCAGCCCGGAAGGCCCCAGCCATTGACTTCCGCGATGAGAAAACTAGTATCCACTAGCAAGCAGAGAGCAGCGTTCCTCTCATCCACACGCCCGCCATGCCGCCCCATCCGCCCCCGATACTCCATGGCACGCAGTGCCACACATTACGTGCCGTCCCCGCCGAAGCCGAAGGAGTGCCCCTCATGTCCGCACCCGCTCCCGCCGTCGTCGCCGCAGGCGCCCCGCACGCGAGCCGGCAGGAGGAGATCCTGACTCCGGCCGCGCTCGCCTTCCTCGCCGAGTTGCACCGCGCCTTCGCGCCGCGCCGCGCCGAACTGCTCGCGCACCGCGCCGAGCGCCGCGCGGAGATCGCCCGTACCGCCTCGCTCGACTTCCTTCCCGCGACGCGCGCGATCCGCGAGGACGACTCCTGGCGCGTCGCGCCCGCGCCCGAGGCGCTCCAGGACCGCCGCGTCGAGATCACCGGCCCGACCGACCGCAAGATGACGATCAACGCGCTCAACTCGGGCGCCAAGGTGTGGCTCGCCGACTTCGAGGACGCCTCGGCCCCCACGTGGGAGAACGTCATCGGCGGCCAGGCCAACCTCATCGACGCCTTCGAGCGGAAGATCGACTTCACCGACGCGCGCACCGGCAAGAGCTACGCGCTGCGGCCCGAGGAGGAGCTGGCGACCGTCGTCGTCCGCCCGCGCGGCTGGCACCTCGACGAGCGCCACCTGGAGGTCGACGGCGAGGCGGTCCCCGGCGGCCTCGTCGACTTCGGCCTCTACTTCTTCCACAACGCCGAGCGGCTCGCCGCGCGCGGCCTCGGCCCGTTCTTCTACCTGCCGAAGACGGAGTCGCACCTCGAAGCCCGCCTGTGGAACGACGTGTTCACGCTCGCGCAGGAGAAGCTGGGCATCCCGCGCGGCACGATCCGCGCCACCGTCCTCATCGAGACGATCACCGCCGCCTACGAGATGGAGGAGATCCTCTACGAGCTGCGCGAGCACGCGGCCGGGCTCAACGCGGGCCGCTGGGACTACCTCTTCTCCATCGTGAAGAACTTCCGTGACGGCGGCGCCACGTTCGTCCTGCCGGACCGCAACGCCGTGACGATGACGGCCCCGTTCATGCGCGCCTACACCGAACTCCTCGTCCGCACCTGCCACAAGCGCGGCGCGCACGCGATCGGCGGCATGGCCGCGTTCATCCCCTCGCGCAAGGACCCGGAGGTCAACAAGACGGCCTTCGCGAAGGTCCGCGCCGACAAGGACCGGGAGGCGGCGGACGGTTTCGACGGCTCGTGGGTCGCACACCCCGACCTCGTCCCCGTCGCGCTGGAGTCCTTCGACGCGGTGCTCGGCGAGCGCCCGAACCAGAAGGAGCGGCTGCGCGAGGACGTCGAGGTCGCCGCCGGGGACCTCATCGCGATCGACTCGCTCGACGCGAGGCCGACGTACGACGGTGTCGTCAACGCGGTGCGGGTCGGCATCCGTTACATCGAGGCGTGGCTGCGCGGCTCGGGCGCGGTCGCGATCTTCAACCTGATGGAGGACGCGGCGACCGCCGAGATCTCCCGCTCGCAGCTGTGGCAGTGGATCAACGCGGGTGTCGAGGTCGAGCACGAGGGCACGCCCGTCCTCGTCACGCGCGACCTGGTGCGCCGCGTCGCCGACGAGGACCTGGCCGCGCTCCGCGCCGAGCTCGGCGCGGAGACGTACGCGGCGGGCCGCTGGGACGAGGCGTACGCGCTGCTCCTGGAGGTCGCTCTCGCCGACACGTACGCGGACTTCCTGACCGTCCCCGCGTACGCGCGCCTGCGCGGCTGAGCCGCGCCGCACGGCCGCCCCGGGTCTCAGCGGCGGCCGTGCAGGTCGGGCACGTGCTGGAGCCACGCGGGACGGCCCGCGCGGCTCGCGTCGCGGCGGCGGCGGTCGGCCTCGGACAGCTCGCCCGCGCTCGGGAAGCCGGTCGGCAGCCAGCGCGCGGAGAGCGCGGCGCGCTCGGCGAGGTGCCGTACGTAGGCGTCCCTGACCTCGCCGGCCGTCGCGAAGCCGTCCTCGCCTTCGAGCCACGCGTCCGGTACGAGCCCGACGACCTCGCGCAGCAGTTCCTCGCCGACCTTCGGGGCCAGCTCGGCGTCGGCGGCGCGCGTGTCGGGCGCGTAGCCGCCGAGGGCGTGTGCCCGGAAGTCGTACGCCTTGCCGCGCGCGTCCCCGGCGCCCGCCCAGCGGTGGTGGAAGACGAGCGCGGCGCCGTGGTCGATGAGCCACAGGCGCGGGGGCGCGACGCCGCGCGTGGGCCATACGAGCAGGTTGGGGCTGTGCACGGTGCGGTCGACGTTCGCGGTGAGCGCGTCGAGCCACACGATCCGCCCGGCCTCCACGGGATCGACGGGGAACTCGCCCGCGACGAAGTCGGCGGCCCCGGACAGGTAGTCCATCCCGAGGTTGGTCCCGCCGCTCGCGTCGAGCAGTTCCCGCACCTCCTGGTGCGGCTCCCCCGCCCCGAGCGCCGGATCGAAGTCGACCAGCACCAGCTCGGGCACCCGGAGCCCGAGGCGCCGCCCCAGTTCCCCCACGATCACCTCGGCGACGAGCGCCTTCCGCCCCTGCGCGGCGCCGGCGAACTTCACGACGTACGTGCCGAGGTCGTCGGCCTCGACGACGCCGGGTACGGAGCCGCCGGAGAACAGGGACTCGACGTAGCGGGTCGCGGTGACCTCTCTCAGCATGTCCCCGGGCTCCGTCGCTCGTGCGGTGCGGATTCCGCGGCGATGCCCGGCTCGGTGTCACCCCGGCCGGGGAGGGGCCGGGGGGTGCGGAAGGCGTCCATGCCACCGATCGTGTCACGTCGCCCGTCGTGCGCGGCGACGGCGGTGCTCGCGCGCCCTCGCGAGGACGGGCGGGGTACGGGGCGCGGCCGGGAGGCGGCGCTCCGTACCCCGGTCCTTCTCGTCGTCCGGGCGGACTACTCCGTCCCCGTGGGGCGCCGGACGGCCCGTCCCGCGTCCGCGACGTCGGTGAGCGGCCGGAGCCGGTACGTGTACGCGTAGTCCCGGTCCGCGGGCAGCTTGTACGGGTCGTGGGTCTGCGCGCCCCAGCTGTTGTCGCCGCCGACGCCCATCTGCCGGTGGTTGACGCGCAGGACCACCTCGTCGCGCGGGGTGAGCTGGTAGTCGTGGCGGGCCCCGAGGGAGAGGTCCTCCGGGGTGAAGTGCGAGGCGTTGACCTCAAGGAGTTCCTCGCCCCACACGAGCAGGCCGCGCCCGCGCCGGTCGGTGAGGGCCGCCCAGCGCACGTCCGTCTTGTTGCCGTTCTCCTGCGGCCGGATGTACGGCGTCCACTGCTCGCTCACGGTGGAGGACCAGAGGGCCACGTCGGTGCCGTCCTTGCGGTCCCAGTGGTTCTCCTCGGGCCCGCGCCCGTAGTAGTGCAGCCGGTCGAGGGCCGCGGGCAGGTGCAGGATCGTGCCGACCTCGGGGAGGTAGGGGAGGTCCGCGACACCCGGGTGGAGCGTGTTGTCGACCTTGATCTCGCCGTTGCCGAAGACGGTGTAGACCGTGCTGTACGCCGACTTCGTGGACGTCGGCAGGGTGCCCTCGACGGTCACGACGACCGCGCGACCGCCGTCGAGCGGGCGCGCCGTCACCTTGTCGACCGCCCGCCGGGCGCCCGCGTCCCGCCAGGTCTGGTTGCGCGTGTGCTGGCCGTTGCCGTGGTCGTTGTCGGTCGGGGCGCGCCAGAAGTTCGGGACGGCTCCCGTGACGAGCAGCGCGGTGCCGCCCGCCTCGAACGTCGTGAGGAGCCCGGTCGACTTGTCGACGACGACCTTGAGCCGGTTGCCGCCCGTGACGGTGATCCGCGCGGAGCCGTCCTCGTACGACAGCTTCGGCACCTCCGCGAGCGGGACGGGCCTCACTTCGGGGCTGCCCGCGTCGAGGGGGAGCTGGACGCGGGCGACCTCGAAGCCCTCGTCGGCCCACGGGGTGCGCTCCCTGGTCGTGAAGGAGAGCTGGAGGAAGTACTCGGCGCCGGGGGCCGGGTCGTCCGGGAGGTGGACGGGGACGGTGATGTCCTTGCTGCTCAGGGGAGCGAGGTCGAGCTGTGCGCGGGTGAGCTTCCCGCGCCGGACCACGTGGCCGTCGCAGGCCAGCTCCCAGCTTCCGTTCCAGGCCCGGAGGTTGGTGAAGAGGTTCTCGTTGGTGAGGGTGATGTCCCCGGGCCTGCCGCCGTCCTGGGGCGTCGCGCCGATCGTCTGGTAGATCCGTTTGACCTCGGCGGCCTTCCCGGTGTGGCCGCGGTCGGGCAGGACGATGCCGTCGCCGCTGAAGGCGCCGTCGTTGGGGTTGTCGCCCCAGTCGCCGCCGTACGCGGCGAAGGTCCTGTCCCGGGCCTTCCTCGCCTCGTGGCCGACCGTGCGGGCGTCGAACCAGAAGCGCACGCCGTCGTCGTCCGGACCGCGCCCGTCGTCGGCGAGTTCGGCGGCCTCCAGGGCGCGGGCGTACACCCGGGCCCGGCGGATCGTGCCGCTGAACTCGCGGACGGGGTTCTCGACCTCACCGGCCAGGGAGAGGGGCGCGGTGGAGCCGGACGGCGTGCGCGTCGTGGTCTTCGTCGCCCTGGCCTCGCCGTCCACGTACAGCGTGAGGGTGCCCTTGTCCGCGTCGAAGACGCCCGCGATGTGGTGCTCGACGCCGGTCCAGCCGTCGTCGGGCGTCGTCCAGGACGCCGCGATCCACTGGCCGTCCGCGTAGAGGAAGAACTCCAGGGTCTTCCCCGACTGCTTGAGCGCGTAGTGGGTGTCGCCCTTGGCGAGGATCGGCTGCTCGTAGCCGCGCACCCCGGGGGTGGCCCAGGCTTCGAGGGTCAGGGAGCCGCGCAGGTCGAGGCCGTCGTCGCGGGCGAAGGCGGTCGCGCCGGAGAGGCCCTTGTCGCGGCTGAACGAGCCGGACGGGTTGACGACCTGGCCCTTCAGGCGGGCGGGCCCGGTCTCGGTGAACAGGAGGCGCCGCGGGGTCGGCCAGTTGAGGGCCTGGTCGACGAAGTCCCAGATCCAGCCGCCCTGGAGGACGTCGTAGCGGCGCACGACGTCCCAGTACTCCTTGAAGTTGCCGGTCGAGTTCCCCATCGAGTGGGCGTACTCGACCATCACGTAGGGGCGGGTGTCCGCGGTGTCCTTCGCGCGGGCCTCCACCTGGTCCGGCGACTCGTACATCTTCGAGCGGATGTCGCTGACGCCCGGCCGGTCGTCGCCCTCGTAGTGGATGACGCGGGTCGGGTCGTAGCCGTGGATCCAGTCGTACATGGCCGTGAAGGCGGACCCGCTGCCCGCCTCGTTGCCGAGCGACCAGATGACGGCGGAGGCGTGGTTCTTGTCGCGGTGGACCATGTTCCGCGCGCGGTCGACGCACGCCTTCGTCCAGTCGGGGTGGCTGGTGGGGTACTCGTCGCGGATGCCGTGGGTCTCCAGGTTGGTCTCGCCGACGAGGTAGAGGCCGTACTCGTCGGCGAGTTCGAGCCACACCGGGTTGTTGGGGTAGTGCGAGGTGCGCACCGAGTTGATGTTCAGCCGCTTGATGACGCGGATGTCGCGGACCATGTCGGCGCGGCTGAGGGCGGAGCCGCGGTCCGGGTCCATCTCGTGGCGGTTGGTGCCGCGCAGCGAGACGGGCTGCCCGTTGATCCGCATGAGGCCGTCCTTGAGCGCGAACTCGCGCAGGCCGACGCGGTGCGAGAGCGTCTCGACGACCTTCCCGTGCGGGTCGCGCAGCCGCAGGACGACGGTGTAGAGGTAGGGGTCCTCGGCGGACCACAGGCGCGGTGAGGGGACGGACTTCGCGTACTCGACGCTCACCTCGGACGCGGTGAGGGTGGCGGGGCCGGTCAGCGGGCGGCTCCACACGGCGTGCCCGTCGGCGTCGTGGAGCTGGGTCTCGACGGTGTACGCGGCCCCGTCGGCGTCGCCCCCGTAGTCCCGTACGTGCGCCGTGACCGACAGCTCCGCCGCCCTGTAGCCGTCGCCGAGCGGGGTCTCGATCTTGAAGTCCCTGAGGTGCACCGGGGGCGTCGAGTACAGGTACACGGAGCGGAAGATGCCGCTCAGCCGGATCATGTCCTGGTCCTGGAGCCAGTCGCCGTCCGAGTAGCGGTACACCTCGACGGCGACGTGGTTGGTGCCGTCCACGAGGTACGGGGTGACGTCGTACTCCGCGGGCGTGTACGCGTCCTCGTGGTACCCGGCGAGCTGCCCGTTGACCCACACGTAGTGCGCCGCCTTGACGCCCTCGAAGTGCAGGAAGGTACGCCGCCCGCGCCAGCCCCTCGGCACGGTGAACGTGCGCCGGTACTGGCCCACCGGGTTGTACCGGGTCGGCGCGGCGGGCGGCTGGGCCTCCTCACCGAGCCCGTTGGCGCCCCACCACGGGTAGGTGATGTTGACGTAGAGGGGCTTGTCGTAGCCGTGCAGCTGCCAGGCCGACGGCACCGGGATCGTCTCCCAGCCCGAGTCGTCGAGGTCGGTGCGGTAGAAGTCGTCGAGCGCGTCGGCGGGCCGCTCCACGTACGCGAACTTCCAGTTCCCGTCGAGGCTCTGCCGGTAGGGGGAGCGCGTGCGGTCGGCGGCGAGTGCCTGCCGGACGCTCTCGTACGGCATGAGGGTGGTGTGGGCGGGCTCGGTGCCGAGGCGGAACACGTCGATGTGCCCGTTCCACTCGTCGCCCCCCGCACTCACGCCCCCCGCGCTCACGTCCCCCGACGCACCGGAAGCCCCTGCCGCGGGGGGCACTCGGGGCAGCGCGAGCGCGCCGAGCACGACCGCCCCCGCCTCCAGGAGTCGTCGGCGGCTTACGTTCACGCTGGACGGGTGTGGCATGGCTGTGCCCTTCCGGCCGGGGGGTCGTGCGGAACCGCGCCCACCCTAGGAAGAGAACAGAACCGAGACAATAACAACGTCGGATTCTGTCGCTTTCTGAGCGAGGGGACGCGGGGCGGGGTCCCGGCGCGCGTCGGCGCGGGGCGGGCCGCGCGGCGGGCGGAAGGGGCCGACGCCGGCGAGGACCGGTCCCTCACGGGCTCCGGTCCCCGCTCGCGGCGGGCGTCTCCCCCGCCCGCCCCTCCAGCGCCCGTACCACCGCGACCATGTCCTCCCGGCCGAAGCCCCCCGCGAACGTCTCGCCGTACAGGGCGTGGCACGCGTCCAGGAGGGGGGAGGCCGCTCCGGACGCGCGGGCGGCCTCGGCGATGAGGCGGTTGTTCTTCAGGACGTCCTCGATCGTGGCCTGGGGGGCGAAGTCGCGGGCGAGCAGTTTCGGGGACTTCGTGCGGGAGACGGGGCTCGCCATCGGGCCCGCCTCCAGGATCGCGAGGAACTGGGGGAGGTCGAGGGCGTGGCGGGCGGCGAGGTGGAAGGACTCGGCGAGGCCCGTGACCGTCGTGATCAGGAAGAGGTTGACGGCGAGCTTCATGAGGAGCGCCTGCGGGGCCGCCCCGCCGCACACGAAAGTCTCCTTGCACAGCGGCGCGAACAGGGGGCGTACGCGGGCGACGTCCTCGGCCCCTCCCGCCAGCATCGCCACCAGCTCGCCCGCCTCCGCGGGGACGCGCGAGCCGGAGACCGGGGCCTCGACGTACGCACCGCCCGCCTCCCGTACCTCCGCCTCCAGGGCCCGCGCGTACGCGGGCGGGTTCGTGCCCGTGACGACGAGCGTGCGGCCCGCGACGCGGCGTGCGAACTCCCTTGTGCCGCGTGCCAGTACGGCATCCGTCGCGGCCTCGTCCGCGAGCATCAGGAAGACGGTGCGGCAGCGGCGGAAGACCTCGGCGGGGCTGTCCGCGACCTCGGCGCCCGCCGCGCGCAGGGGCTCCGCGCGGGGCGCGGTGCGGTTCCACACCACGAGCGGGGTGCCCGCGCGGACCAGGTTGAGCGCCATGGGGTGCCCCATGACTCCGAGTCCGACGAAGCCGGTCGGGGTGGCGTCTTCGGGCGTGGGCGGCACGGGGTCTCCTCGGCGCGACGGGATCATGACCGCCGTCATAATAAGGGCGGACTATGACGGCTGTCATGACGGGGGGCGTCGTTATGCTGGCGGCCGGTGCGCGAGGGAGGCGGCGGGGATGGCGGAGCGGAGTCCGCGGGAGCGGGTCGTGTTCAGCGCCGCCCAACTGCTGCGCAGGGGCGGCGTCGCGGGGACCGGGATGCGCGAGGCCGTGACGCGCGCGGGGGCGCCGCGCGGCTCGCTCCAGCACTACTTCCCCGGCGGCAAGGAGCAGCTGGTCAACGAGGCGGTCGACTGGGCGGGCCGGTACGCGGCCCGCCGCGTGGACCGCTTCGTCGCCGCGCTCGACACCCCCTCGCCGAGCGGGCTCTTCGCCGCGATGGTGGGGCAGTGGACCGAGGAGTACGAGGGCGAGGCGGGCTTCGCCGCCGGCTGCCCGGTCGCCGCGGCGACGGTCGACAGCGCGGACGCGGTCGCGTCGACCCGTACCGCCGCCGCGCGCGCCTTCGACGGCTGGCTCACCGCCGTCGCGGGCGCGCTGCGCGCGATGGGCGTGCCCGAGGCCCGTACGCACGCCCTCGCGACGCTCATGATCAGCTCCCTCGAAGGCGCGCTGCTGCTCGCGCGCGCCACGCGCGACGTACGCCCCTTGGACGACGTCGTACGGGAGCTGGGCCCGCTGCTCGACGCGGCGGTGCCCGAGGACTGAGCCGCCCCGCCGCCGCGCGCCTTCGGGAGGGGCCCGTGTGCCGCGCCCCCGCGACGGGCCCGTGTGCCGCGCCCGAGCGTGCCCCTCCCGCGCGTGCCGCGTCCCAAGCCCCGCTCCCGCATGTGCCGCGTCCCAAGCGCCGCTCCCGCATGTGCCGTGCCCACATCCCCGTCCCCGCAGGTACGGTGCGCGGCACCATGTCCCGGGGCCCCGCCCGGAACCTACGGTCTGGCCGACAGTTCACCCGCGCCGCCACCGTCGTCCGTCGCAGGTCCGTCCCCCCAGCGGGACGCCGGCCCTGGTGGCCCCAGCGAAAGCCGGTCCGTCATGTCGCACACCGCCGCCCGCCCGCGCCGCTCCGGAGCGCTCGCCGCCGCCTCGGCGCTCTCGCTCGGCACGCTGCTCCTCTCCGCCTGCGCCTCGCCCGGCACAGGCGGCCCGGACGGGGCCAAGGGCGAGTCCGCGCCCGTGAAGGTCGGTCTCGTCTACTCCAGGACGGGCCCCCTCGCCGACTACGGCAAGCAGTACCTCCAGGGGTTCAAGGCCGGTCTGGAGTACGCGACCAAGGGCACCAACAAGGTGGGCGGCCACAAGATCGTGGTGACCGAGCGGGACGACGCGGGGGACGCGGCGAAGGCGACGGCGGCGGGCAAGGACCTCATCGGCAAGGGCTACAAGATCCTCGCGGGGACGACGGACTCGGGCATCGCGCTCCAGATGGCGCCGCTCGCCGCGCAGAACAAGGTGCTCTTCCTCGACGGGCCCGCCGCGACCGACGCCGTCACCGGCATCAACAAGTACACCTTCCGCTCGGGCCGGCAGTCCTACCAGGACACCCTGACCGCCGCCGCGATGCTCGGCGACGCGAAGGGCAAGAAGGTCACGGTGCTCGCGCAGGACTCGACCTTCGGGCAGGCGAACGTGGCCGCCGTGCGGGCGGTGCTCGGCAAGGAGGGCGCGAAGGTCTCGAAGGTGCTCGCGCCGCCGTCGGCGACCGACCTCACGCCGTTCGCGCGGCAGGTGAGGTCGGCGAAGCCCGACCTGGTCTTCGTGGCCTGGGCCGGGGCGACCGCGCCCGCGCTGTGGACGGCGCTCGACCAGCAGGGCGTGCTCAGCGCGTCGAAGGTCACGACGGGCCTCGCGGGCACCGCCTCGTACCCCGTCTTCGGCAAGGGCGGTGACAAGATCACCTTCCTCGCGCACTACTTCGGCGGCGCGGCTGGCACCGCGGCCGAAAAGGCGATGACCAAGTCGGTGAAGGAACAGGGCGGCGTGCCCGATCTCTTCACCCCGGACGGCTTCACCGCCGCGCAGATGGTGGTGCGGGCCGCACAGGAGAGCCCCGAGGACGCGGACGGGATGATCAAGGCCCTGGAGGGCTGGTCGTTCGAGGGCGTCAAGGGCGCGACCGAGGTGCGCGCCGAGGACCACGCACTGCTCCAGCCCATGTTCCAGGCGAAGTTGGAGGGCACGGGCGCGGGCGCCGAGCCGAAGCTCGTCAAGAAGCTCGACAAGGACGAGGTCACCCCGCCGGTCCAGCCGATGAAGGGCTGACCGGGATGAGCACGGCACCAGCACCGCGCGAGACGGTCGTGTCGGCCCCGCCCGTCCTCGCCCTCGAAGGCGTCGGCTGGACGGTCGGCGGGGCCCGCATCCTCGACGACGTGTCCCTGGAGGTCCGCGAGGGCGAGTTCCTCGCCTTCATCGGGCCCAACGGGGCGGGCAAGACCTCGCTGTTCAACCTCGTGAGCGGCCTCGTCCCGGCCACGTCGGGGCGGGTCCTGCTCGACGGCGAGGACCTCACGCGCGCGGCCCCGCACGCGCGGGCGCGACGCGGCCTCGGGCGGACCTTCCAGACGTCGAGCCTGTGGCCCGCGATGACGGTCGCCGAGCACGTGCGGCTCGCGGCGCAGGCAGCGGCGGGCGGCTCCTACCGCGTGTGGCGCAGGGCGGCCCCGTACCGCGAGAAGGTCGCGGACGTGCTGGAGCGCACGGGCCTCGCGCACCGCGCCGAGGCCCTCGCCTCCGCGCTCTCGCACGGCGAGAAGCGGAAGCTGGAGCTCGCGGTGCTGCTCGTCGCCGAGCCACGGCTCATGCTGCTCGACGAGCCGATGGCGGGGGTGAGCGCCGAGGAGGTCCCAGCGCTCACCGCGCTGATCCGCTCGCTGCACCGCGACGAGGGCCGCACGGTCCTCATGGTCGAGCACCACATGGACGTCCTGCTCGGTCTCGCCGACCGGCTCGCCGTCATGCACCACGGCCGGCTCCTCGCGCTCGACGCGCCGGACGCGGTGATCGCCGACGAGACCGTCCAGCAGGCTTATCTCGGGGAGGCGTTGTGAACACCACGACACCCCTGCTCGCGGTGCGGGGCCTGCGGGTCCTCATCGGCGGGCGGCACATCCTGCACGGCGTCGACCTCGACGTGGCCGCCTCGGGCGTGACCGCGCTGCTCGGGCGCAACGGCGCGGGCAAGACGACGACGGTCCGGGGCGTGCTCGGGCTCGTACCGCGCTCGGGAAGCGTCGTGTTCGACGGCGCGGAGACGGTGGGGCTCGCGACGCACGCGCTCGTGCGGCGCGGGATCGGCTACGCGCCCGAGGACCGGGGCGTGTTCGCCTCGCTCACGGTCGCCGAGAACCTGCGGCTCGCCGAACGCGCGGGCGGCACACCCGACTACGCGCGGGTTCATGAGCTGTTCCCCGAACTCAAGCACAGGGAGAAACAGTTGGCGGGCACGCTCTCGGGCGGTCAGCAGCAGATGCTCGCGATCGGGCGGACGCTGCTCAACGGGAACAGGCTCGTCATCGCCGACGAGCCGACGAAGGGCCTCGCGCCGAAGGTCGTCACCGAGGTGACGCACGTCCTAGAGCGCGCGGCCGAGGCGGTGCCCGTGCTGCTCGTGGAGCAGAACCTCGCGATGGTGCGCAGGCTCGCCACGCGCTGCACGGTCCTCGCGGACGGCCGCACAGCGCACCAGGGCCCCGCGGAGGCGCTGTTGAGCGACCCGGAGGCGACGAGGCGACTGCTCGGCGTCGGACGGGCCCGTACCCCCGGAGTCCCCGGCGCACAGAAGAAGGCGGGTGCCTGATGTCCACCGTCGTCCTGCTCGTCCTGACCGGACTCGGTCTCGGCGCGCTCTACTTCCTCGTCGCCTCCGGGCTCTCGCTCATCTTCGGGCTCATGGACGTGCTCAACTTCGCGCACGGCGCGCTGCTCTCCATCGGCGCCTACGCCACGTGGTGGGCCGCGTCCGGGCACCTCCAGGGGGCCGGTCCGGGCGGTTTCGGCTTCGTACTGGCGGTCGTCTTCGGCGTGTGCGCGGGAACGGTCGCGGCGGTGCTCGTCGAGCTCCTCGTCGTACGGCCGCTGTACACGCGCCCCCGCGAGCAAGTACTCGCCACCGTGGGGATCTCGCTCGCCGTGCCCGCGCTGCTCGCGGGGATCTGGGGCTCGGACGCGCACAGGTTCCCCGGCCCCGAGGCGCTCGGCGACACCTTCGGGCTGCTCGGCGCGCGCGTGCCGGTGAACCGGCTCGTGCTCGTCGCCGCCGCCGTCGTGGTGTGGGCCGGGCTGAAGCTCTTCCTGGACCGCACCCGGTACGGGCTCGTCGTGCGTGCCGGGGTCGAGGACCGCGCGATGGTCACCGCGCTCGGCATCGACGTGCGCAAGGCGTTCACGCTGGTCTTCGCGATCGGCGGCGCCGCGGCGGCGCTCGGCGGGGCGCTCGGCGGGCTCTACTTCGGCTCGGTCGACCCGCGCCAGGGCACCTCGCTGCTCATCTTCGCGTTCGTCGTCGTCGTGACGGGCGGCATGGGCTCCGTGAGCGGCGCCGCCGTCGCCTCGGTCGTCATCGGCCTCGTCCAGCAGTTCGCCAACTACTACACCACCGCCGGGCTCGGCGACCTCGCCGTCGTCGTCCTGCTCGCCGCGCTCCTGCTGCTGCGCCCGCGCGGACTGACGGGGAGGCTCGCGTGAGCACCATGACAGGGACACCGGCCGGACTCGTCAAGAAGCCGGGCGCGCCGGACCCGAAGCGGCGGCTCCTGCGGTGGTGGCCGGTCGTCGCGCTCGTCGTCCTCTTCGTGCTGCCGTACGGCACGGTGGAGGTCCCCGGGCTGCTCGACGGACCCGTGGGCAGCGCGGGAAGCCTCCAACTCCTGGCGCTGTGCCTCCTGTTCGGCGGGCTCGCGACCGGGTACGACCTGCTGCTCGGCCGCACGGGGCTGCTTTCCTTCGGGCACGCGCTGTACTTCGCGGCGGGCAGTTACGCGACCAACACCTTCCTGCGCGAGGCGGGCCTGCCGTTCTGGCTCGCGGCCGTGCTCGGGCTGGTCCTCGGGGTCGCCGTCGCGCTGCTCTTCGGCGCGGTGAGTTTGCGGGTGACGGGCATCGGCTTCTCGATGGTGACGCTCGCCTTCGCGCAGGCAGCCTCGCTCCTCGTCTCGCGCGACCCGGGCGGCTTCACGGGCGGCGAGGAGGGCATCTCCGCGCCCGGGGACGCGCTGCCGGCCTCGCTCGTCGGGATCGGCAACACCGCGAACCTCTACTGGATCGCGCTCGCCTTCCTCGTCCTGTGCCTCGCGGTCGTGCACCGGACGACCCACTCCCCCACCGGCCGCGTGTGGGAGGGCATCAAGGAGAACGAGCGGCGCGTGGAGGTGCTCGGCCTGCGCCCGTACGGGTTCAAGCTCGTCGCCTTCGTCGTCGCGGGCACGCTCGCCGCGCTCGGCGGCATCGTGCACCTCCTCCTGACGGGCGGCTCGACGCCCGCCACGACGACCTCCGAGTTCACGCTGTCGCTCCTCGTGATGGTCGTGCTCGGCGGCTCGGGCACGCGGTGGGGGCCGATGCTCGGCGGCATCCTCTACACGTGGGCGGACCACCGGCTCGGCGATCTCGCGAACTCGGCGACCGTCGCGGACCTCCCCGGGGTGCTGCGGGTCCCGCTGAGCCAGCCGCTCTTCCTCCTCGGCGTACTCTTCGTGGTCGTCGTCAACGTGCTGCCGGGCGGGCTCGCGGCCCTCCCGGGGCGCGTCCGCGCGGCGCGGTCCCGTACCCGTACCACCGGCGGCGACAGCCCGGCCGCCTCCCCGGCCCCCACCGAAAGGCACGACGCGTGAGCACGACCGACCTCGGCACTTCCCCGCTGCCCTTCGACGAGGTGAGGGTGCCGGTCAGCGGCGGCGCCCTGGCGGTGCTGCGCTGGCCCGCGCGCGAGCCGGACGCACCCGCTGTCCTCGCCCTGCACGGCATCACGGCGAACGGCCTGTCGTGGGGCGCGGTCGCGCGGCACCTCGCGGGGCGCGCCACGCTCCTCGCGCCCGACCTGCGCGGCCGTGCGGGCAGCGCGGAGCTGCCCGGACCGTGGGGCATCGCGGCGCACGCGGACGACGCCGCCGCGCTCGTGGCGGGGCTGGGCCTCGAACGGCCGGTGCTCGCCGGGCATTCGATGGGGGCGTTCGTCGCCGCCCTCGCCGCCGTGCGGCACCCGGATTCCTTCGGGCGGCTGCTCCTGGTCGACGGCGGCGTGGGCTTCCCCGCGCCCACGCACCTCTCGCCGGACGAGCTGATGACGGCCGTCATCGGTCCCGCGATGGACCGGCTCTCGATGACCTTCCCCGACCGGTCGGCCTACCGGGACTTCTGGCGGGTCCACCCGGCGTTCGCGGAGCAGTGGTCGGCGGAGGTCGACGCGTACATCCAGCGCGATCTCACGGGCCGGGAACCGGAGTTGCGGTCCTCGTGCCGCTTGGAGGCGGTCCGCACCGACGGTGTCGGGCTCTTCGACCCCGACGTGCTCGCCGCCGTGCGCCGCCTTCCCTCGCCCGCGACGCTGTTGTGGGCCGAACGCGGGCTCATGGACGAGCCGCAGGGCCTGTACGACGAGCAACGCCTCGCCGGGGCCGCGCTCGCCGACACGCGCGTCACCCCGGAACCGGCCCCCGGGACGAACCACTACACGCTGCTGACGGGCGAACCGGGGGCGGCGCGGATCGCCGGACTGCTGCTCGCGGCGGCGGGGCGGGGCTGAGCGAGGGCGGCGGTCGTACGGGACGGGGCGGCGCTGCCGCGTGGGGGCGCCGCTTCCGCGTGGGGGCGCCGCTTCCGCGTGGGGGCGCCGCTTCCGCGTGGGGGCGCCGCCCCGTCCCTTACCCCGGTCCGTCATCCTTCCCGCAACTGCACGAGCGTCAGCGCGAGTTGAAGTTCCAAGGCGTGTTCGGGGGTGTTCCAGTCCGGGCCGAGGAGCGCCTCGACCCGTTCGAGGCGCTGGACGACGGTGTTGACGTGGACGTGCAGGGTCTCCTTGGCGCGGACGAGGCTGCCGCCCGCGCCGAAGTAGGCGCGCAGGGTGCGGACGAGTTCGGTGGCACGCTGGGCGTCGTAGGCGAGGAGCGGACCGAGGGTCTTCTCGACGAAGCCGTCGAGGTCCTTGTCGTCGCCCAGCAGAATCCCGAGGAAGCCGAGTTCGGCCGCCGAGGCGCCCTCGCCCGCGCGGCCGAGCACGTGCAGTGCGCGCAGGCAGCGGACGGCCTCGGCGTGGGCGGTGGCGAGGCGCGCGGGGCCCGCGACGGGCCCGGCGGCGGCGACGGTGACGGGGGCGCCGGTGAGGTGCCCGAGCTGGGCCGCCGCGGCGCGCGCCGCCTCGCCGGGCGGCCGGTCGCCGGAGGAGGGGCCTTCTCCGGTCCCGGCGGGGACGAGGAGGACGACGGCGCCCGCGTGCTCGGCGCTCGCGCTGCCCGGCGGGGAGCCGAAGAGGTGGCGCACGGCCGCGGAGCCGAGCCGGTCGCGTGCCTCGGGGACGGTGTCGGCGACGAGGACGAGGTGGGGGCGGGCGAGGTCGATGCCGAGGCGGTGCCCGCGTTCGGTGAGCAGGCCGGGGTTGCGGCCCGCGTCGGTGAGGAGGTCGTTGACGAGTTCGCCGCGCACCCGGTTCTCGGTCTCGGCGACGGTGCGGCGCAGGAGCATGAGCAGCCCGGTGACGACGCCCGCGCGCTCGAAGAGGCGGCGGTCGGCGTCCTCCAGGGGTGCGCGCCGGTGCAGGACCATGATGGCGAGGAGTTCCTGCCCGGCGAGCACCGCGCAGATCCAGCGCCCGCCGCGCCGCACCGCGCGCGCCGCCGTACGCGACTCCTCGGCGGCGGCGACGAGCCAGCGCGCGTCCATCGAGTCGGCCGCGACGGGCCCGCCGTCGTGGCGCACGGCGGCGAGCGGGCGACCGCCGGGGTCGTGGACGCTCAGGGTGCCCGCGAGGAGCCCGGCGACGGCCGCGGCGACCTCGCGCACGTCGCCGCCCCGCAGCACGAGGTCGGTGAGCCGGTCGTGCGCCTCCTCGGCGCGCTGGACTGCGGCGGCGTGGGCGCGTACGACCTCGTTCGCGCGGCCGAGCCCGGCGAGGGCGGCGCGCGTGTCGTCGAGGGCGCGCGCGGTGTCGAGGGCGATGGCGGCGTGCGCGGCGAGGGAGGAGAGGAGCGCGACCTCCTCGGGGGCGAAGGCGCGCGGCGAGCGGTCGGCGGCGAAGAGCACGCCGATGACCTTGCGGTCGCCGCCGTGGACCGAGCCGAGCAGGAGCGGGACGCCGAGGATCGCGACGAGGCCCTCGTCGAAGACACCGGCGTTGATGTCGCGGGTGTGCCGGAAGCGTTCGTCGGTGCGGTAGTCGGGCGAGGCGTAGGGGCGGGCGGTCTGCGCGACGAGGCCGCCGAGCCCTTCGCCGAGTTCGAGCCGGAGGTTCTGGAAGACCTCCGAGACGGAGCCGTCCGTGACGCGCATGTACGTGTCCCCGGCCTCCTCGTCGGGGAGCGTGAGGTAGGCGGTGTCGGTGCCGAGGAGGCGGCGGGCGCGGCGCACGATGGCCTTGAGCACGGCGTCGGGGTCGCGGGTCGCGGCGAGGTCGGTCGCGGTGTCGAAGAGCGCGGTCAGCTCGCGTTCGCGGCGGCGGTGGGTACGGAGCAGGGCGCGGACGCGGAGCGCGGAGGCGACGGCCCGTCCGGTCTCGGCGAGGTCGGCCGCGGGGACCCCGGCGGCCCGTGCCCGCTCCTCGACGGCCTTGAACTCGTCCTCGGCGGCGTCCTCCGCGAGGAGTTCGAGGAGGTGGCGCAGATGAGGGACCGCGGAGGCGGGTGCGTGTGATGGCGTGCTCATGTCAGTGTCCCGCGTCCGTTCTCCCCGCGCCCCCGGGCGCCTCGCCGGGGCTCACCTTGCCAGCGCCCGGGGCGGCGGTCACCCCACCGGACACCACCGACCAGGGATCTTTACGCTTCCGTGACCACGCCGGGCGCGCGGCGGGGCGGCTCCCGGCACCGGCCGGCCCCACCGCCGCGGTCACCTCGCCCTCCGGGCCGCCGCCGCGCTCGCGTACGCGCGCCGCCGTCCTCGCGTCCCCGTCCTCACGTCGCCGCGCTCACGTCGCCGTCCAGCCCCCGTCCATGGGCAGCGAGGTGCCCGTGACGGAGGACGCGTGCGGGCCGCACAGCCACAGCACCGCCGCGGCGACCTCCTCGGGCTCCACGAGCCGCTTGATCGCGCTGTGTTCGAGCAGGACCTTGTCGAGCACCTCGTCCTCGGGGACGCCGTGCCGCCGTGCCTGCTCGGCGAGCTGACCCTCGACGAGCGGGGTGCGGACGTAGCCGGGGCAGACGCAGTTGCTCGTGACGCCGTGCGGGGCGCCCTCCAGGGCGACGACCTTGCTCAGCCCCTCCAGGCCGTGCTTCGCGGCGACGTACGCGGACTTGTAGAGGCTCGCGCGCAGCCCGTGCACGGAGGAGATGTTGACGACCCGGCCCCAGCCGCGCGCGTACATCCCGGGCAGCGTGCGGCGCAGGATGCGGAAGGGGGCCTCCAGCATGACGCGCTGGAGCAGGGCGAAGCGCTCGGCGGGGAACTCGTGGACGGGGGCGACGTGCTGGAGCCCGGCGTTGTTGACGACGATGTCGGCGTGGTCGGGGAGCGCGTCGACCTGCGCGGGGTCCGAGAGGTCGGCCACGAGGGCGGTGCCCCCGGTCCCGGCCGCGACCCGCTCGGCCCCCTCCGCGTCGACGTCCACCACGAGGACCTCGGCCCCGGCCCCCGCGAGGGCGAGCGCGCAGGCCCGCCCGATCCCGCTCGCCGCGCCCGTGACGAGCGCGGTCCTGCCGTCGAGGCGGGCGGTCCGCGGCTGCGGGGCCGCATCCGTGCGGGGGCCCGCGGCGGGGCGCGAAGTGGTCTCCATGGGCGTCACCGTAGGAAGCGCGCGGAGGGGCGGACATGTGGCCGGTCCACACAATCCCCCGGGACGGGGTGGTGGGGTGGTCCATGCGGGGGTACGGGGGCGGGGGGCGTACGGGGGCGCGGCCGGGGTTGGGTCCGTAGGGCGGGGCCCGGTGCGGGCGGCGGGGCACGGTGCGGGCGAGCGGCGGTGGACCGTACCGGCGACGGCCGGTGCGTACGGGCGGGCCGTTGACCGGGGCGCGGGCCGGGCGGCGAGCGGGCGGGCGGTGGGCGGGCGCCGTACGGGCAAGGGGGCGGGCCCACACCTTCGGGCGCCGGGTGTGGCCCGGCTCGCCATAGGGCGGGCGCGGCGCGCGGTCCTAGCCTCGCGCAGCGGAGGCCGGGCACCCGGCCCCGCACCCGCACCCCGCACCCCGCACGCCCCGGAGGTACCCCACCGTGCGCCCACCCCTGCTCCGACGGCTCGGCCGTCTCCTCGTCTCCGCGCTCCTCGCGGCGACCGCCTGCACCTTCGCGCTCCCGTCCCCGGCCTCCGCCGCGGGCGGGCTCACGCAGGTCACCGGCTTCGGTTCCAACCCCGGCAACCTCGCGATGTACACGTACGTGCCCGACGGCCTGCCGCCGAACGCGCCGGTCGTCGTCGCGCTGCACGGCTGCGCCCAGTCGGCGAACGACTACTACGCCAACTCCGGCTGGACGACGATGGCCGACCGCTACAAGTTCGCGGTCGTCTTCCCGCAGACGAGCGCGGCGAACAACTCGCTCTCCTGCTTCACCTGGTTCGACCCGGCCGACACCGGGCGGGGCAAGGGCGAGGTGGCGTCGGTCGTGAGCATGGTGGACAAGGCCGCGCAGCTCTACGGCTCCGACCGCGCGCGGGTGTACGTGACGGGCCTGTCGGCGGGCGGCGGCATGACCGCGAACCTGCTCGCCGCCTACCCGGACGTGTTCGCGGGCGGCGCGGTCGACTCGGGGCTGCCCGCGCAGTGCGCCACGAGCCAGACGGGGGCGTCCGGTTGCCAGTACGGGAGCCTGAACCTGACGCCCGCGCAGTGGGGCGACAAGGTGCGCGCGCAGAACCCGGGGTACGCGGGCCCGTGGCCGCGCGTCGCGATCTGGCAGGGCACGTCGGACTACACGGTCTATCCGGTGAACGCGACCGAGCTGCGGGACCAGTGGACGAACGTGTGGGGCCTCTCGCAGACGCCTTCCTCGACCACCACGCTCCCGGGCAGCACCACACTGACCAGCTACGACGACGCGGGCGGCGAGCCGGCCGTGCAGCTGTACCAGATCTCGGGCATGGGCCACGGGCTCGCGGTCGACCCGGGAACGGGCGAGGAGCAGTGCGGCAAGAGCGCCGCGTACTTCCTCGACACGATCTGCTCCAGCTACTACACGGCCCACTTCTGGGGTCTCGACGGAGCGGGAACGGGACCGGGCGACGGCGACGCCCTGCCCGCCCCGGCAGGGCTCAAGGCCGGTACGCCCACGGCGACTTCGGTGCCGCTGAGCTGGTCGGCCGTCGCGGGCGCGGCCTCGTACCACGTCTACCGGGGCGGTACGCGGGTGGGCACACCGAGCGGGACGAGCTTCACCGACTCGGCGCTGACGGCCGGGACTTCGTACACCTGGACGGTCACCGCGGTCGACAACACCGGTAAGGAGGGCGCGCGTTCGGCCCCCGTGACGGCGAGTACGACGGGCGGCGGCACCCCCGCCACGTGCGTCACGGCGAACAACTACGCCCACGTGGCCGCGGGACGCGCCCACGTGAGCGGCGGGTACGCCTACACGAACGGCGGCAACCAGAACATGGGCCTGTACAACGTCTTCGTCACGCACACGCTGCGGCAGACGGGCCCGGACTCCTGGGAGCTGGCGGACGGGGCCTGTTGACGCGGCACGGCCCGGATCGCCGCTCTCCGCATTCGCGACATGAATGCAGGGGGCGGCGATCCACGTTCCGGTAAAGGCCGGTTCAAGCCTGCGCGCTTCCGCATTCCCTCAGCCCAGGCGCCATTGACGCACCACGGCTTCACGCCACGCACGGATACCGGACGCGCACCCCTCAGGGCGTTACTTCAACCTCCTTACACAGAAGCCGCGTTGTCCTTTCTCTGTGTACGAGAAGTATTGACGCGGTTGCCGCTTGCCGCTTCACTCACTCCGCAAGGCCCCCGCACGGCCTGCGCACCTCAGGTGCGGGCACACCCCACCACACTTCCCCTGAAGGAGGAGTGCTGTGCTGCTCAGACGTTCCCCCCGCTCATCCGGCCCCCCGCACGGGCGCCGACGCCTGTGGCCGCCGCTCTTCGCGGCCCTCGGGCTCCTGCTCACGATGGTGTTCACCGGCTCCACGGCCGGCGCCGAACCCCGCTCGCCGCAGCCGGGCGCGCAGAAGGCCGACGTGGTCCGCGTCGCGGAGTTCCTCGCCGAGTGTCCCTACAGCCACCGCCTGCCCGACGACCCGATCGTCTTCCCGAACCTGCCCGGCGCCTCGCACATGCACAGCTTCTTCGGGAGCCACGCGACGAACGCGCACACCACGGTGAACGACCTCCTCGGCGCGGCGTCCACGTGCAGCCCGAGCACCGACACGTCCTCGTACTGGGTCCCGACCCTGTACGCGAACGACCAGGCCGTCGAACCGACGGGCACCACCTTCTACTACCTGGGGGAAGGGGTGCGCGACGACATCATCCGGCAGATCAAGCCGCTCCCCCAGGGCCTGCGGATCGTCGCGGGCAACGCCAAGGCGACCGGCACGAACGACCCCACGTCGATCGCCCGCTGGTCCTGCCTGCACCACGGCGAGGTCAACCCGTCGAAGGACTTCGTGAACTGCCCGCCCGGTTCCATGCTGGAGTCCTACCTCGACTTCCCGCAGTGCTGGAACGGCAGGGACCTCGACTCCGCCGACCACAAGAGCCACATGTCCTACCCGGTGAACGGGGCCTGCCCGCCGAGCCACCCGGTCCCCGTGCCCAAGCTGCGGCAGGTGCTGCGGTACCCGGTCTCGGGCAACCCCGCGGCCTTCCGGCTGGCCTCGGGTCCCGGCTACACCATGCACGGCGACTTCTTCAACGCGTGGCCCGCGGCGGAGATGCAGCGGCGCGTCACCACCTGCATCAACGCGATCGTCAAGTGCGGGGCGGACGGCACCCCGTCCTGAACGGCGCCCCGCCCGGTGGGAGTCCGCTCCCGCCGGGCGGGGCCGTCGTCCGCGACACGGCGGAAAGGACCGAGCATGACGGCTACGGCAGGACACCGCACGGCGGTACGGAGAGCGGTACGAGCGGGCCTCGGCCCCCTCCTGTGCGCGGCGCTCGCGGCGGGGTGCGGGGCGGACGGCACGACCCCCCGGAGCGCGAGCGCACCCGTGACCGGGACGAGCCGCCCCGCAGCGGAGGCGAGTCCGCCCCCGGCCGTCGCGAGCACGCCGTCTCCCGGAGGTCTCGGCCCCACGGACACGGGCTGGCTGCACCTCTCCCTCGCGATGGAGGAACAGTCCCTCGCCCTTCTGGAGCTGGCCCCCACCCACGGCGCGGACCCGGCGCTGGCCACCTGGGCGGGAGACCTCGCCCAGGGGCAGCGCGCCGACCTCACGACCCTGCGCGCCCTGCTCGCGGCGGCGGGCCTCGACGGCGAGAACCCGCACGAGGGCCACGACATGCCCGGCATGGTGAACGCCGCCGAACGACGCGCCCTGGAACGCGCGCGCGGCACCCGCTTCGACGAACTGCTGCGCGCCGCGCTCCGCGAACACCTCGCCCAGACCCGCACCCTGGCGACCGCACTGCGCCGCACGGACGGCGACGCCCGCGTACACCGGCTCGCGCGCCGCATGGGCGAGCGGGCCGCGAAGGCGGAGGCGGGCCTGACGGGCGCGTGAGCGCGCCGCCGGGACGCGTGGACCCTGGGCGCGGCCCGCCACGACCGGCGGGTGCGGCCGGAGCTCCGGCCGGGTATGTCCTCCGTATGAGCGAGAGCCAGGGGGACGCGCGGCCGTTGCTGCTGATCGACGTGGACGGGCCGCTGAACCCGTACCGGGCGCGGTGGGCCCGGCGGCACGGGTACGCGAGCCACCGGATGTGGCCCTCGGTGTGGTCGGCCCGGCACGCCGAGGGCTCGCGGGCGCTGCGGCGCGGCCTGCGCGTGCGCCTGCGGGCGGCGGACGGGCCCCGGCTCCTCGCGCTCCCGTACACCCCCGTGTGGGCGACGACCTGGGCGCACGAGGCGAACGAGATGATCGCCCCGGCCCTCGGCATCGAGGAACCGCTCCCCGTCATCGACTGGCCGCGCCTCTTCGAGACCGACCCCGAGGGCCTGTACTGGAAGACGCGGTACGTCGTCGCATGGGCGGCCGGGCGACCCTTCGCCTGGATCGACGACATGGTCA
The DNA here is from genome assembly GCF_000213055.1 of Streptomyces sp. Tu6071. Classification (NCBI taxonomy): domain Bacteria; kingdom Bacillati; phylum Actinomycetota; class Actinomycetes; order Kitasatosporales; family Streptomycetaceae; genus Streptomyces; species Streptomyces sp. Tu6071. The sequence goes on from NZ_CM001165.1 coordinate 1,294,814, forward strand.
CCGACCTCGACGTCCGGTACGTCGCCGAAACACACGGCCCGCACGCACTGCTCCTGCGCATCGATCCCCGCACCGGGCTGCGCGAGGCGCATTGGGAGCGGTTGCGGGAGTGGGCGGGGACGGTGGCCTGAACGGGGGGCGGGGGCGTACGGGCCGGGGATGAGCGGGCCGCAGGCGCGTGCGGGGCGCTTGCGCGCGGCGGGTCGCAGGCGTACCGCGCCGAGGGTGAGCGGGGTTACGGAGCACGGGCGGCGACCGTCTCGCGGGCGGGGCGATGTCGGGGAGCGGGCGCGCGTGCGGGGAGGCTGAGCGCGGCCGTGCGCGCGGACCTGTTTCGTGGGGGCTACGCGTACCGGCCGGGGCTGTCGCGTACGACCGGGCGGTGTCGGTGGGGTGCGGCACTATCGACGGCGGGGGACGGTGACGGCGGTACGGGATGAGGGGCGGCGGGATGACGCGGGAGCTGACGGCGGCGCAACGGCGCGTGATGGAGGCGGCGGAACCGGTGACGGGACGGCTGCGCGGACCGGCGGCCGTGCTCGACCGGCTCGTGAAGCTGGGCCTCGCCTTCCGCCACCCGCGCCCGCCGCACGACTGCTTCCTGACCCCGGCCGGTCAACGCGCCCGCACCGCACCCCCGGCACCGCCCGCCTCCCCCGAGCCCGCGCCCCGCCCCGCGACGGCGGACGGGGTCTTCGCGGCACGTACGGGCGAGGAGACCGAGCCCCCCGCGGACCCCGCCACGCGCGCCCGCGAGGTGCACGCGGCCTGGCAGGGCCTTCTGGAACTGCGCCGGATGACGCGGGCGGACGGCGACATGGGCCGCCCCTGCGCCTGGGAACGCGCTCACCTCGTACGGGCCGCGGCACTCGCTCTGGAGGCGGCGGGCCGGGTCCCGGCGCTCGCGGGCCGAGGCGGCTACGTGGTCGGAGAATCACCGCAGCCGGAGGCGGTGGAGGTGCGGGTGAGGGGGGCATCCCGAGCGAGCGGGGCACGGAGCGAGGCGGGCAGAGGGGCGGGGGCCCCACGGGCAGAAGCCGGGAAGGGCCGCCGACCGGAAGTCGGGACGGGTGAGGCTGCCCAAGCTCCAGGGGCGGGCGTCGCAGGGATCGGGGCCGCCGGAACAGCGGCGGCTCCGGGGGCGGGTGGTGCGGTGACCGACCCCGGCCGGGAACTGGCGCTGTGCGCGGGGGCACTGGAGGCGGCGGGGTGGCAGGTGAGCGAGCACGGGGACCGGCGCGGAGGGCGCGTGGTGATCGCCTCACCGCCGCGAAGGTAGACCGGCCATTGGCTCCGTGGTCAAGCCGTTCCGTACGGGGCCGGCCCCGCTGGCTGAGCAGACCCGGGCGCAGGGGGCAGTCGTTGGTGGCGGCGCTGGGGGTCCGCCCCGAAGGGCCCGACAGCCACGACGGCCACGACGGCCACGACGGCCACGACGGCCACGACGGCCACGACCCAACGGCCGCCGCCGCGCACAGTTCCCGTCCGGCGAACAGCCCCCTCCCGCCCGGGGGGCTACCCCAATACCAGTCTCTCGCACTCCGCAAGCCGTTCTCCGCCACCCACCGAAATCTGTGGATAACTCCGCCCAATCCGAAAATGCCGCCACTCAAAAGGGTGGTGACGATACGTAAAAGCTCTGCGGGCGAGTGTGCGCTCACTCACCTCGGCCACCCCCTCCCCCCAGGGAATTCGCGCGTTCGCGGGCTCGTACACACGCGGAGCGCTGTCGGTCCCGTACGAGAATGGACGGCGGCCAGAACGGGACCCGAGATCGGGAGTGGGCAATGTCCGAGCAGCAGTTCAGCGTCACCGTGCGAGTACGCGGCTACGAGACCGATGTGCAGGGGCACCTCAACCAGAGCGTGTACCTCCAGTACGCGGAGCACGCGCGGTGGGAGCTGTTCCTCGCGGCGGGCATCACGCAGGGGGATCTCGCGAAGGCGGGGATCGGGCCCGTGGTCCTGGAGACGACGATCCGGTACCTGCGGGAGTTGCGGGCCGGGGACGAGGTGACGATCGGCTGCGCGATCCTGTGGAGCGGCGGGAAGACGTTCCGCGTCGAGCAGACGATCACCCGAACAGACGGGGTCGTCGCCGCCGAGGTCACCGGGGTCGGCGGCATCCTCGATCTGCGGGAGCGGCGGCTCGTCCCCGATCCCCGCGAGCGGGTGCACGCGCTCGCCACCGACTCGGCGCGGCTCGGATTCTGACGGCCGGTCGGACAAAAGATGCTTCCGGGTCGTTCGTGTGCCCCATCCGGCCGACACGGCGGGTAGGGGTGGGAGGCGGACGGGCGGACGGGGTACTCCTCGCGGGGGACAACGCAGTCGAGCCGAGGAGTCGCCGTATGCCATGGGACCGCCGCACCTTCCTGGGACTGCTCGCGGGCGCGCCCGGAATCGCCGCCGTCGCCGGGAGCGGCACGGCCGCCGCCCACACAGGCGCACCCCGAACGCCAACGCCCTTCGCGCCCTCCGATCCCGCCGCCGCTGCGGCCCGGCGCCTCCTCGGCGCCCGCGCCGACCAGTTCCTCTTCACCTCCCTCGCACCGGACACCGAGGGCCGGGACCGCTTCGCCGTCAGCGGCCGGGCGGGACAGATCACGATCGCGGGAACGAACCCGGCGACCCAGCTCGCGGGACTGCGGCGGTACCTCAAGCAGGCGGGCCTCGCACAGTTCACCTGGGCGGGGAGCCGCGCCGGACTGCCCGAGCGGGTTCCCGCCCCCGAGGGCGGCCGGCTCGAAGGGCGCGCCGACACGCCGCACCGCTTCGTGCTCAACGACACGAACGACGGCTACACCGGCCCGTACCACGACTGGGCCTACTGGGAGCGGGAGATCGACCTGCTCGCGCTGCACGGCTTCAACGAAGTGCTCGTCTACGCGGGCGCGGACGCCGTCTATCAGCGGCTCTTCCAGCGGTACGGGTACAGCGACGACGAGGTGCGCGCATGGATTCCCGGGCCCGCGCACCAGCCGTGGTGGCTGCTCCAGAACCTCTCCTCGTTCCCCGAGCCCGTCACGGCGCGGCTGATCGAGCAACGAGCGGCGCTCGGCGCCCGCATCGTGGGGCGGCTGCGCGAACTCGGCATGTCGCCCGTGCTCCCCGGCTACTTCGGCACCGTCCCGGCCGGTTTCGCCGACCGGAACCCGGGCGCGAAGACCGTGCCGCAGGGAAAGTGGATGGGCTTCGCGCGGCCCGACTGGCTCGACCCGCGCACGGACCTCTTCGCCGAGGTCGCGGCAGCGTTCTACGAGATCCAGGAGGAGCTGTACGGGCGCGGCACGCTCTACAAGATGGATCTTTTGCACGAGGGCGGGAGCGCCGGGAACGTGCCGGTGGGGGATGCGACGCGCGGGGTGCAGCGGGCGCTGCGCGCGGCGCGTCCGGACGCGGTGTGGGTCATCCTCGGCTGGCAGAAGAACCCGCCGAAGGAGGTCGTCGCCGCGGCGGACCGTGAGGCGATGCTCGTCGTGGACGGGCTCAGCGACCGCTTCTCGGAGGTGAACGACCGCGAGAGCGACTGGCAGGGCACACCGTACGCCTTCGGCTCGATCTGGAACTTCGGCGGCCACACCGCGCTCGGCGCCAACGCCCGCGACTGGGTGGACCTCTACCCTCGCTGGCGGGACCGCTCGGGCAGCCGGCTCTCCGGCATCGCGCTCATGCCGGAGGCCGCCGACAACAACCCGGCCGCCTTCGAGCTGTTCGCCGAACTGCCGTGGACCGAAGGGCCCGTCGACCTGACGGACTGGTTCCGCGAGTACGCGCGGGTGCGGTACGGGGGCAGCGACGCGCACGCCGAGGCGGCGTGGGACATCTTGCGGACGACGGCGTACGGAACGCGCCGCGACGACCGGTGGTCGGAGCCCGCCGACGGGCTCTTCGGCGCGCGACCCGCGCTCGACGCCGTCTCAGCGGGCAAGTGGTCGCCGAAGGCACTGCGGTACCCGGCCGCCTCCTTCGAGCCCGCGCTCGATGAACTATTGGCGGTGCGCGCCGAGTTGCGCGACTCGGCGACGTACCGCAGGGACCTGCTCGACGTGGCGCGGCAGGCGCTCGCCAACCGGAGCCGGACCCTGCTGCCGCGCCTGGCCGCCGCCTACCAGGCGAAGAATCAGGCCGAGTTCGCGCGGCTCGGGCGCCGCTGGATCGCGCTGATGGACCTCCTCGAACAGCTCGTCGCGACGGACGAGAACCACCTGCTCGGGCGGTGGGTCGAGTCGGCCAGGGCCTGGGGCGGGAGCGCGCGGGAGAAGAGCCAGCTCCAGTACGACGCGCTGTCGTTGCTCACGACGTGGGGGACGCGGCAGGGAGCGGACGCGGGTCTGCGCGACTACGCGAACCGGGAGTGGTCGGGGCTGGTGGGCGGGCTGTACCGGCTGCGCTGGAGCACGTACATCGACGAGTTGTCGGCGGCGCTCAAGGAGGGGCGGAAGCCGGTGGCGGTGGACTGGTTCGCGCTGGAGGACCGGTGGACGCGGAACCCGGGTGCCCTCGCGACCCAGCCTCGCGGGCAGGTGCACGAGGTGGCGGAGGAGGTGGCGCGAGCGCTCGCACGGGCGGACTGACCGCCCCCGCCCGCGGGAGCCCGCCGGGAGTTCAGCCCATCAGCGCCGCCAGCCGCCCCGCCTCGTCGCGGGCCGCCCGCGCCACGAGGTCCTCGTCGGCGTGGACGAGGCGGCCGTGCTCGACGACGGGACGACCGCCGACGAGGGAGAGGGTGACGGGGGCGGGGGCGCCCAGGACGAGGGCGGCGACGGGGTCGGCGATCGTGGAGTGCGCGAGGGTGTCCAGGCGCCACAGCACGAGGTCCGCGAGTTTGCCGGGCTCCAGGGAGCCGATCTCGTCCTGACGCCCGAGGACGCGGGCGCCCCCGGCTGTCGCGAGGCGCAGCGACTGCCGGGCGGTGAGGGCGGCTTCGCGGTGCGGGCCGAGGCGGGCGACGAGGACGGCGTTGCGCAGTTCGGTGTGGAGTTCGCCGGACTCGTTCGACGCCGTGCCGTCCACGCCGAGACCGACGGGGACCCCGGCGGCGAGCAGGTCGGGGACGCGGGCGATCCCGGCGGCGAGGCGGGCGTTGGACGAGGGGCAGTGCGCGACGCCGGTGCCGGAGCGGGCGAAGGCGGCGATGTCCGCGTCGTCCATGTGGACGCAGTGCGCCATCCACACGTCCTCGCCGAGCCAGCCGGTCGAGGCGAAGTAGTCGGTGGGGCCCATGCCGAACAACTCGCGGCAGAACTCGGCCTCTTCGCGGGTCTCGGAGCCGTGCGTGTGCAGCCGCACCCCCTTGCGGCGCGCCAGCTCCGCTCCCTGGCGCATGAGTTCCGTCGAGACGGAGAACGGGGAGCAGGGGGCGACGGCGACGTGGGTCATCGCGCCGAAGGCGGTGTCGTGGAAGCGGTCGACGGTCTCCTCGGTCGCGGCGAGGGCTTCGTCGAGGGCCTCGACGGCGAAGTCGGGCGGGAGGCCGCCGTCCGAGGTGCCCCGGTCCATCGAGCCGCGCGCGAGCGTGAAGCGCACGCCGAGGTCGAGGGCCGCCCCGACGAGGGCCCCGGAGAGATCGCCCGCGCCGCGCGGGTAGATGTAGTGGTGGTCCATCGCGCAGGTCACGCCGCCGCGCGCCATCATCGCGAGCGAGCCGCGCGCGGCGGCGCGGACCATGGGCTCGTCGATGCGCGCCCACGTCGGGTAGAGGGCGACGAGCCAGTCGAAGAGCTTGTGGTCCGTGGCGAGTCCGCGGGTGAGCCACTGGTAGAAGTGGTGGTGGGTGTTGACGAGTCCGGGGGTCAGGAGGTGCCCGGTGCCGTCGACGCGGCGGCGGACGTCCGTGAGCCCGGCGGGGGCGGGTCCCGGGCCGAGCGACTCGATGCGGTCCCCGTGCACGACGAGGTGGCCGGAGCTGTGCTCGGTGCCCTCGGTGTCGACGGTGGCGAGGGCGACGTTCTCGATGACGACGCGCCCCTGCGGGACGGGTGGTGGGGTCACGGTGCGCTTCCTTGGCGAGCGGGCGGTACGGCTCAGAGGTTGCTGTGGTCGACGGGTATGCGGGCCTCGTGGCCGGCGCGCAGGATCGTCGCCTCGATGAGTCCGTAGGGGCGGTCGGCCGCGTAGTAGACCTCGTTGTCGTTGCCGAGGCCGAAGGGGGCGAGGTCGACGAGGAAGTGGTGCTTGTTCGGCAGCGAGAAGCGCACCTCGGCGATCTCCGGGCGGTGCTCGATGATGCGGCTGCCCATGCGGTGCATCGTCTGCTGGAGGGAGAGCGAGTACGTACCGGCGAAGGCGGCGAGGAGGTGGGCGCGGGTCTCGCGGTAGGAGGTGTCCCAGTCGGGCGCCTCCTGGGTGTCCTCGGTCCAGGTGTGGCGCCAGCGGCCGGAGACCTCGGTGGCGAGGATGCGGTCGTGGGTCTCGGGGAGGGTGGTGTACGGGTCCTTGGCGAAGCCGTGGAACTCGGAGTCCGTCGTGTTGAGGACGGTGAGGCCCTTGAGCCCGGAGATCACCTGCCAGTGGCCGTCCTCGTACGCGATCTCGGCGAGGCGGGTCTCGCCGCCGCGCCGGGCGAAGGAGTGCGCGGGGCCTGCGGCGGGGTCCGTGAGGCGGTCCCAGGCGTACTCCTCCACGCGGACCCGGGCCCGGTGGATGCTCGGCTGTGTCGTGACGAAGTGGCGGGCCAGGCGGGTGGCGAACTCCTCGGGCGAGGCGATGCCGTGTTCCTTCGCGAAGACGTAGACGGTGTTCTTCATCGTGTCGGTGGGCAGGCAGTTGGCGTTCGAGCCGGTGAGGTGCACGTCGTCCAGGGCGCCGGAGAGGGCGATCGAGACGTTGAGGTCGCGCAGGTGGTGGACCGCGCCCTCGCGGACGACCCGGACGACGCGGACCTCGGCCTTGCCGTACTGGTTCTGCCCGAGCACGGAGACGGCGGGGGCGGGGGCCGCGTCGGCTTCGGGGGTGGTGGTGTCGGGGCCGGTCTTCGGCATGGTGCCTAGCTCCCTCGGTATGCGGAGTAGCCGTACGGGCTGAGCAGCAGGGGTACGTGGTGGTGCTCGCCGGGGGTCACGCGGAACACGAGGCCGACCTCGGGGAAGAACGAGGCGGCCGGGACGTGACCGGCCGTGGCGAACTCCAGGCGGACCTCGGTGGTGCCGAGCGGAGGCGCGGGCAGGTCGCGGCAGCGCCCGTCCGCGTCGGTCTCGGAGGAGCCGACGACGGTCCAGGGGGCCTTCTCGCCGGAGCGGGCCGAGAGGGTGACGGGGACGCCGGCGGCGGGGCGGCCCGCGCTCGTGTCGAGGACGTGCGTGGAGACGGTGGCGGGCGCGGCGGGCGGAGAGGGGTCGGGGAAGAGGCGGTCGAGGCGGATGCGGTGGATGGCGGCGAGTTCGGTACGGGACCGGGCGCGCTCGGTCGCTGGCGTGTTGCCGAGGCGTTCCTCCAAGGCCGCGAGGATGTCGGCGGCGCTGCGTCCGGTGGCGCGGATGAGGAAGACGTGCCCGAACTTCTCCTGGTACGCGAGCGTGAGTTCCCGCACCCGGGCCCGCAGTTCCCCGGGCGCCTCGGCCACGGCGCTCTGCTCGCGCGCCGAGGTGGCGTCGCCGGGGCGGCCGATGGGCGGGTGCCCGGCGAGGGCGTCGTCGAGGTCGGGGCCTTCCAGGGCGGCCGTCGCCGCGTCGCTCGCCGCGTGGAGCGCGGCGGTGTTCTCGTACGGCCGTCCGGCGAGCACCGCCGTGACCCAGGCGCCGCTGGAGCAGACCTCACCGAGGGCGGAGCGGGCCTCGGGGGCGGGCAGGGCGTTGAACCGGCTGAGCGTCACGGGGACCTCCCGGGTCCTGGTGCGGTCGTGCCGCGGTGCGGCTGCGGACAGCTAAGACCTTCCCCCGAGGGCGCGTCAACACTTTGTTGAAATGAGGTGGCGAGCGGATACGCCGAAGTAACACGGGCGTAAAGCGGGGCACTTGGGGAGGGTGTGTCCGGGCGTGTCACGGGGCCGAACGGGGGGGGGTGGGGGCGGCCGGGGTGTTCACATCGGCGTAGCCCCGTTGTCAGTGGCGCCCTCTACGGTGGTGCCCATGACTCAGACGTCCCGTCCTGTCACCGCGCCCCGCAGCGACGCCGTGCTCGACACGGCCTCCCCCGCCGCGCGGTCCGTCGCGCCGCCACCCCGCTCCGCCGCCGTGGTCAACGCGGAGATCCGCGCGCTGTGGTGCGCGGGCGGGCGGCTCGCCGAGGAGCGGCGCGGGGAGTACGAGGCGCTGCTCGCCGAGTGGTCGGCGGCGCTGCGCGCGGAGGTCGTGACGGCAGCGTGAGCGGAGGCCGGGACGGGGGCCGCGGTCAGCGGACGGTTCCCGTCCCGAGGGCCGCCGCGATCGTGGCGTCGTCGCGGCCCCTGGTCTCGGGCAGCCGGTGCCACACGAAGCCGAGGCCGAGGAGGCAGACCCCGGCGAAGAGCCAGAAGGTCTCGCCCTGGCCGAGCGCGCCGACGAGGGTCAGGAAGAACTGGTTGACGACGAAGTTGGCGAGCCAGTTGACGGTCGTGCACACGGCGGTGCCGAGCGCCCGCCGCTCCGGCGGGAAGATCTCGGCGAGCAGGAGCCACACGATCGGGCCGAGGCCGATCGCGAAGGCGGCCACGTAGGCGAGCAGGCACAGGAGCGCGACGAGGCTGTGCGCGGGCACGTCCCACATGAAGCTCACGCCGAGCGGTACGAGCGCGACGAACATGAGCCCGACCGAGAGCAGCATGAGCGGGCGGCGGCCCCAGCGGTCGACGAGTTCGACGGCGACCATGGTCATGACGACGTTGAGGGCGCCGATGTACACCGAGTAGAGGATCGCGTTCGACGCGCCGAGCCCGGTGGAGCGGATGATCGTGGGCGCGAAGTAGAGGACCGCGTTGATGCCGCAGAACTGCTGGAGCAGGCAGAGCCCGACACCGACGAGGAGCGCGGGCCGTACGCCGCGCGCGGTGAGGACGCGCAGCGCGGCACGCGGACCGGGCCTCTTCCGCGCCGTGCCGGCGCCCCGCGCCCGCCAGGCGGGGGATTCGGGCAGGAGCGGCAGGGCGAGCAGGAACAGGGCCACGCCGGCGAGCCCGGCGCCGAACATCCAGCGCCACTCACCGCCGGACGAGTAGGCGAGCGCGACGAGGTACGAGACGAGGAGGCCGACCGTGACCATGAACTGGTTGAGCGTGCCCATGCGCCCGCGGGCGCGGTCGGTGGAGATCTCGGAGAGGTAGACGGGGACGACGGCGGAGGCGAGCCCCGCGGCGAGGCCCTGCACGACGCGGCCGACGAGGAGGAGCGGCAGTCCGGGCGCGAAGGCGGCGAGGGCGAGGCCCGCGCCGAAGAGGAGAGCGCTCAGGAGGAGGGCGGGGCGGCGGCCGTAGCGGTCGCTGACGCGTCCCGCGCCGAGGGCACCGGCAGCGGCGCCGAGGAGGAAGACGGAGACGACGGCGCCCTGTGCCGTCGTGCCGAGGGAGAAGTCGCGGCTGACGTAGAGCTGGGCGCCCGCGACGACGCCGCTGCAGTAGCCGTAGAGGAGGCAGGCGAGGGCGGCGATGGCGCCGGACAGGAGGCGACGGGCGGAGGTGGGCTCGGCCCGGGGGACGGAGGGGGACGTGTGCGGGCGGGCCATGGCGTTCCCTTGCTTCCGGCGAGGCGGGAGGGCTCAGGCTCTCGCGGGCGCGCGGGGGGCGCGAACGTGGAGGGCCGGACGGAGCAACAGGCCGGGAGGGCGGAAGGGGGCCCGTGGTGAAGCGGCGGGGCGCACTGCGGAACGGTGGTGTGCGTGGCGAAACGGCGGGACGCGCGGCGCGACGAGGGCCATGTGCGACGCAACGGGGGCACACGTGGCGAAACGGCCGCCACACACCCGAAACAGCGGGACGCGCCCCGCCACCTCGACCCCAGTACCCCAGCACCCCGGCACCCCAGCACCCGCGCCGCGTCGCCGCGAGCGGTCAGGCGGCACGCAGGATGGTGAGGGCCGTGTCCATGAAGTCGCGCAGGAGGGGGTCGCGGGCGTGGGCGTGGGTGGCGAGGACCGTTTCGACGCCGGGGATGCCGGGGACGTCGAGGTAGGCGAGGTCGGGGCGGTAGTAGGCGTGGGCGACGCCGACGGGGACGAGGGCGATGCCACGCGTGCCGGAGGCGAGGAGTTCGAACTTCTCCTCGGCCGAGGCGGTGCGGCGGATGGACGGCCCGGACCGCTCCACGCCGTCGAGGTCCTCGGGGGTGAGGTGCGCGCGTGAGGCGAGCGGGTGGGTGACGGGCAGGCAGGCGACGCGGCGTTCGTGGCCGATGGGCACGGTGCGCAGCCCGGTGTCGTCGAAGGGGCGGCGCAGGTAGGCGGCCTGGGCGCGGCCGTCGCGCAGCGGGGCGTCCGGTTCCCACCAGGGTGCGGGGACGACGTCGGTGGGGACCTCGGGGTGGCGCGCGGCGAAGGCGCGGAGCGCGTCCGCGACGTGCAGGCCCGGCGAGAAGGCGACGGCGAGGCGCCGGGTGCCGAGGTCGGCGTCCTTGACGCGCCGCAGCGCGGTGTCGGCGGCGGCGAGGAGGCGCCGGGCCTCCTCGTGGAGCTGGGCGCCGGCCGCCGTGAGGGCGACGGCGCGGGTGGTGCGGACGAGGAGCGCGCACTCCAGCTCGGCTTCGAGTGCCTTGATCTGACGGCTCAGCACCGGCTGGGTGATGTACAGCTCCTCGGCGGCACGTCCGAAGTGCAGGTGCTCGGCGACGGCGGCGAAGTACCGGAGCTTGCGCAGATCCAGATCCATGCCTGCAAGGTATCAATCGCCGGGAAGAGCATTGGACCGGTCCGGAGGCCGCGCCGAGACTCGACGCATGATCGTCATCACCTCACCGACCGGCCGCATCGGCCGCTCCCTCCTCCCCCTGCTGCTCGACGAGGCGCCCGCGCGCGGCGAGCGACTGCGCGTCGTGGTGCGCGACCCGGCGCGGCTGCCCGCCGGGGTGCGCGACCGCGTCGAGGTCGTCGTGGGTTCGCACCGCGAGCCGGACGTCGTGGACGAGGCGTTCGCGGGCGCCGACGCGGTGTTCTGGCTCGTGCCGCCGGACCCGCGCACGGCGGATCTCGACGCGGCGTACGCGGGGTTCACGCTCGCGGCGGCGGGCGCGTTCGCGCGGCGGGGCGTCGGGCACGTCGTCGGCGTGTCGGCGCTCGGGCGCGGCACGCCGTTCGCGCGGCACGCGGGCCATGTGACGGCCTCGCTCGCGATGGACGACCTCATCGCGGGCACGGGCGTCGCCTACCGGGCGCTCGCGAACCCGACCTTCATGGACAATCTGCTGCCGCAGGCGGCGCGGATCAGGGACGAGGGCGTGTACGCGAACGTGGTGCGCGCCGACGTCGCCGCGCCGCTCGTGGCGGTGCGGGACATCGCGGCGGTAGCCGCGCGGCTGCTGCTCGACCGCTCGTGGTCGGGGGCGGGCGAGGTGCCGGTCCTGGGGCCCGAGGACCTGTCGGCGCGGGAGATGGCGGCCGTCATGACGGAGGTGCTCGGCCGTCCGGTGCGCTACGAGCGGCAGTCGGAGGCGGACCTGCGGGCGGTGCTCGGCGGCGCGGGCGCGGGCGCGGCGATCGTCGAGGGCTTCGTCGCGATGCTGCGGGCGAAGGAGGCGGGACTCGACGCGGGAGTGGGGCGGACTCCTGAAACCGCGAGCCCGACGAGCTTCCGCACGTGGTGCGAGGAGGTCCTGGAACCGGCTGTGCGCGCGTGAGGGGGCGCACGGGAACGTACCCGTCGCGGCAATCCAACAGATTCAGACAAGAACTCCAGGAGAGGAATAAAGAAAGCAACAAATATTGACGGAACCGCGCAACGGTTCTACGTTCCCGGTCAGCCAGACGGCTCAGCGAACTCGCCGCCCCCATCGGCCTGTTCGTCCCCCCTCCTCTCCGGGAGCGCCCATGCGCGGCAGACCCCGTACCTTCCCGTCCCGTCCCTCCTCGCCCGAGGCCACCGTCCGGCGCGCGCGCCGCGCGGTGGCCTCGGTCCTCGGCGTCCTCGGGCTCCTGCTCGGGGCGCTGCTCGCCCTCCCGGCGCCCGCGCAGGCCGCCGGTTCCCTGCCCTGCGACCTGTACGCGACGGGCGGCACCCCGTGCGTCGCGGCGCACAGCACGACCCGTGCGCTCTTCTCCGCGTACAACGGGCCGCTCTACCAGCTCACGCGGGCCTCGGACCGTGCCACGAGCGACGTCGGGACGCTCGCGGCGGGCGGGTACGCGGACGCGGCCCACCACGACGCCTTCTGCGCGAACACGTCCTGCTCGATCACGAGGATCTACGACCAGACCACGCGTCACAACGACCTCTTCGTGGGCCCCGCGGGGACGGCGGGCGGCGCCGACCGGGGCGCGGACGCGAGCGAGATCGCGGTGACGGCGGGCGGCCACAAGGTGTACGGGATCTGGGGCACGCCCGGCGTGGGCTACCGCTCGCACGGCGCGGCCTCGGGGACGGCGGTGAACGGGCAGCCCGAGGGCGTGTACATGGTCGCGAGCGGCACGCACGTGGGTTCGGACTGCTGCTTCGACTACGGGAACGCCGAGTCCACCCCGGCCGACACGGGCAACGGGCACATGGACGCCGTCTCGATCGCCACGACGTGCTACTTCGCGCCGTGCTCGGGCAGCGGTCCATGGGTCGAGGCCGACCTGGAGAACGGCATGTTCCAGGGCGACAACGGCTCGAACACCGCGAACAAGGGGAACGCCACCCCGTACGTCACCGCCGTGCTGAAGAACGACGGGCAGACGAAGTACGCGCTCAAGGGCGGTGATTCCACCGCGGGCGGGCTGACGACGTGGTGGGACGGGCCGCTGCCGACCCGCGCGGGGTACCGGCCCATGAAGCAGGAGGGCGGCATCATCCTCGCGACCGGGGGCGACAACAGCAACCGGAACATGGGCACGTGGTTCGAGGGCGCGATGGTCTCGGGCTACCCGGGTGACGCGACCGAGAACGCGGTGCAGGCGAACATCGTCTCGGTCGGCTACCGCGGGCAGACGAGCGTCCCCAACGGCCCGCAGGGCACGATCACGGGCCCCGGCGGCCAGTGCGTGGACGTCGCGGCGGACGACACGGGCACGAACGGCACCGCCGTACAGCTGTGGAACTGCCAGTCGTACGCCGAGGACCAGCACTGGGAGCACCGCGCCGACGGCTCGCTCGCGACGCTCGGCCGCTGCCTCGACATCAACGGCAACGGCACGGCGGGCGGCACCGAGGTCGAGCTGTGGGACTGCGACGGCGCGGGCGGCCAGAAGTGGGTCCAGCAGGCGGACGGCTCGCTGCGCAACCCGCAGTCGGGACGCTGCCTCGACTCGCCGAACGGCGCGACCGCCAACGGCACGCGGCTGCGGATCTGGGACTGCAACGGCGCGGCGGCGCAGAAGTTCGCCGTGAACGGCGGGGCGCCCGTCAAGGGGCCCGGCGGCAAGTGCGCCGACGTGGCCGCCGACGACAGCGGGACGAACGGCAGCGCCGTGCAGCTGTGGGACTGCCAGTCGTACGCGGCCGACCAGCACTGGGCGCTCGGCCAGGACGGACGGCTGCGCACGCTCGGCCGCTGCCTCGACATCACGGGCAACGGCACGGCGAACGGCACGCAGGTCCAGCTCTGGGACTGCGGCGGCGCGGGTGGCCAGGTCTGGCAGCAGCAGGCGGACGGCTCGCTGCGCAACCCGCAGTCCGGGCGCTGCCTCGACTCACCGGACGGCGCGACCGCCAACGGCACACGGCTGCGGATCTGGGACTGCAACGGAAGCGCGGCGCAGAAGTTCGCACTCGGCTGAGCGGGCGACGCCCCCGCGCGGGTGGGGGACCGCGCCGCAGGCGGCCCCGGCGCCGGTAAGCGGCCCCGGTCCCCCGTACCGGCGAAACCCTCACCCGCTCCCCGGACAGGCCCCGGACGGCTCCCCCCGTCCGGGGCCTCAGCGCGTCTCGTGCCCGGCATCCGAGGGGCTGGTGTCCGAGTGCCCCACGGCGCCCCCGTTCCCGGCGCCCCCGTCCCCGGCGCCCCCGTTCTCGGGGTCCGCGCTGGTGTTGTGGGCGTGGACCCCGAGCACGCGGGGCCTCCTCGCGGTCGCCCGTGCGGGTACCGGAGCACGTGGCGCCCTGAAGTCCGCCCGTCGGCCGGGCGTCCCGGACAGCCGACCGGTCGGCGGATCTCTCCTCAACGCTCCTTGGCGCGCTGCTCGTTGACGTGCCGCAAGTAGTTGTAGACGGTGAAGCGCGAGACGCCGAGGGCGGCGGCGACGGTCTCGACGCCGTGCCGCACCGTGAACGCGCCGCGCGCCTCCAACTGCCGCACGAGGTCCTGCTTGGTCCGGCGGTCGAGCGCGGCGAGGGGGCCGTGGACCCGTTCGAGCCCTTCGACGATCCGGTCCAGGCTGTCGTCCCCGAGGCCGGGCAGCCGCACCGCGACGACCTCCTCGCCCTCCCAGCGCAGCACGACGTCCTCGGGCGCGGCGGCGGCCGGGGCGAGCAGTTCCCCGCCCATCGCGTCGACGAGCGGACGGACGGCTTCGAGAAGCGGGTGCGGCACGGGTTTCTCGGCGGAGGGCACTGGCCCCTCGTGGCGCGGTACGGGCCTCTCGTGGCGCGGTACGGGCCCCTCGGCGGGCGGCACCGACCCCTCGTGGCGCGGTACGGGCCTGGGCGCGCTCACCGCTCGTCCTCCGCGATCACGCTGACCTGGAGCGAGACGCGGTCGGCGCCCGCGTCGATGGTCGTGCGGAGCAGTTCGGTGACGGTCGCGACGACGTCCTCGGCGCTGCCCTCGGCCGTGTTGCCGAAGGGCCCGACGTCGATGCCTTCGAGCGGCGCGGCGCGCAGCACCTCGCGGGCGACGAGCGCGTGCCGGGGCGCCTGTTCGAGGTCGAAGGGCTCGGTGGTGAACTCGACCCGCAACCGCATGAGACGCCTCTCGCCGTGGCCGCGCGTCCCCGCTCGGGGCCGCCGCAGCGACCCTAGCCGACGGGCCCGGAGCGGGGCGCGGCACGGGGAGCGGCCGGGCGGGGGCCCCGCCGGGGCACGCGCGGGAGCCGCACGCGGGTCCGCCCTGTCACCCCAACTCCCGGCGGGGCGGCGGTGAACGGGAGGATGATGGGGGCACGCCCCGTACGCAGCGGGGCGCCCCTCGTACGCCCGCGCGTTGCCGTGCGCGCGGCCTGTCCGTCAAGGTCCTGGAGCACGTCATGGCCTCCGTCGCCGTCACCTGCCCGGTCTGCCGCCGCGTCGGCAGCCACCTCCCGCCCGAGCTGCCCTGCGCCTGCGGGGTGCCGGTGGTCCTGCCGCTCGTGGACGGCGGCATGGGCGAGCCGGTGGAGCGGCGCGACTGGGCCGAGGAGTGGCTCGCGGTGCGGTGCGTGGCCTGCGCGCGGACGACCCGGTGGCCACGGCCCGAGTACGGCTGCCCGTGCGGGACGCTGCTCCGGCTCGCGGTCGACGGGGGCGGCGCCCCCGGGACCGTACCGCTCGCGCGGCAGCCGGGCACGCTCGTGCCGATCCGCTCGGCGCGGGACGCCGTGACGGCGGCGGCGCTGCACCTCGGGCGGCTCGGCCACGGCGAGATACACCGGGCCGCGCAACCGGCCCCGGCGGGCGTCGCGCTCGCCGCGCGCGGGCTGCTCGCCCACGTCGAGCCGAGCCGTCGGCGCCTGACGGTGCGGGACGTGGAGTGCCTGTGGCTCGCGGCGCTCGCCGCCGGTGCCGACCCGGTGGGTTTCACCCGGGGCGGCCCCGAGCCCGAGGCGGCCGAGAGCGCGGCCCGGCTCGGGGTGCCGCTCTTCGCGCTGGAGGCGACGGGCCTCGTCCGGCCGCTGAACGAGGCGGCGGAGCGGCTGGGGCACGCGTAGGCGGTACGGCGCCTCCGTGCGCGACGGCTTCACGCGGGGCGCCGTACCGCGCCGCTCAGGCGTCCCCGTCCCCGTACGTCTCGCGCAGTTCGATCTTCCGTACCTTCCCCGAGACCGTCATCGGGAAGGTGCCGAGGACTTCGACGCGGCTGGGGATCTTGTAGGAGGCGAGGCGGTCGCGGCAGAAGGCGCGGATCTCGTCGAGCGTGGGCGCGTCGGCGGGGTCGCGCGGGATGACGCAGGCGAGGACGGACTCGCCGTAGCGCGCGTCGGGGACGCCGACGACCTGCACGTCGGAGATCTTCGGGTGGGTGTAGAGGAACTCCTCGATCTCGCGCGGGTAGATGTTCTCGCCGCCCCGGATGATCATGTCCTTGATGCGGCCCGCGATCTCGACGTAGCCGTCCTCGCGCATGAGGGCGAGGTCCCCGGTGTGCATCCAGCGCCCGGGGTCGACGACCTCGGCGGTGCGCTCGGGGTCCTCCCAGTAGCCGAGCATGACGGAGTAGCCGCGCGTGCACAGTTCGCCCTGCGTGCCGCGCGGCACGGTGACGCCGCTGACGGGGTCGACGACCTTGACCTCCAGGTGCGGCAGGACGCGGCCCACGGTGCCGGTGCGGTGTTCGAGGTCGTCGTCGGCGCGGGTCTGGCAGGAGACGGGCGAGGTCTCGGTCATGCCGTAGCAGATGGAGACCTCGGCCATGTGCATCTCGGCGACGACGCGTTTCATGACCTCGACGGGGCAGGGCGAACCCGCCATGATCCCCGTGCGCAGCGAGGTGAGGTCGAAGGAGCCGAAGTCGGGGAGGTTCAGCTCCGCGATGAACATCGTCGGCACCCCGTACAACGCGGTGCAGCGCTCCTTCTCGACGGCTTCGAGCGTCGCGCGCGCCTCGAAGGACGGCGCGGGGATGACGATGCAGGCGCCGTGCGAGGTGGCGCCGAGGTTGCCCATGACCATGCCGAAGCAGTGGAAGAAGGGAACGGGCAGGCACACGCGGTCACGTGGCGTGTAGCCGATCGTCTCGCCCACCCAGAAGCCGTTGTTGAGGAGGTTGTGGTGGGAGAGGGTGGCGCCCTTGGGGAAGCCCGTGGTGCCGGAGGTGTACTGGAGGTTGACGGGGTCGTCGCAGGACAACTCCGCCTCGCGCGCGTGCAGTCGTGCGAGCGGGATGTCCGCGCCCGCGTCGACGAGGGCGTCCCAGCTCGGGTCGCCGATGTAGACGGTCTCGCGCAGTTCGGGGCACTCGGGGCGCACCTCGTCGACGAAGGCGCGGTAGTCGGTGTCGCGGTGGCGCAGCGAGGCGACGAGGAGCTGGGTGCCGGACTGCCGCAGCACGTAGCCGAGTTCGTGGGCGCGGTAGGCGGGGTTGATGTTGACGAGGACGGCGCCGACGCGGGCGGTCGCGTACTGGAGCATGACCCACTCGGCGCTGTTGACGGCCCAGATGCCGACCCGGTCGCCCTTGAGGACGCCGCGCGCGAGGAGGCCGCGCGCGAGGCGTTCGACGGCCTCGCCGAAGGTGGAGTACGTCCAGCGACGGCCGCTCGGGACGTCGACGAGGGCTTCGCGGCCGGGGTGGGCGGCGATGATCCGCGCGAGGTTCTCGCCGATCGTCTCGCCGATGAGGGGCGTCGTCGAGGTGCCGTGCGCGTACGAGGGCGCGGTCAGGGGGCCTGTGGTGGTCATCGGTGGTCCTCCTCGCGGTACTCGGCCTCGGAGCCGCTCGCGGTCGCCTCGCGGAGTTCGACGCGGCGGATCTTGCCGGAGATGGTCTTGGGCAGCGGGCCGAACTCCAGTCTGCGCAGGCGTTTGTACGGGGCGAGGACGGCGCGCGAGTGGGCGAAGAGGAGCTTCGCGGTCGCGGCGTCCGGGGCGTACCCCTCGGCGAGGACGATGTACGCCTTGGGGACGTTGAGCCGTACGGGATCGGGCGCGGGCACGACGGCCGCCTCGGCGACGGCGGGGTGTTCGAGCAGCGCGCTCTCCAGCTCGAAGGGGCTGATCTTGTAGTCGCTCGCCTTGAAGACGTCGTCGGCGCGGCCCACGTAGGTGAGGTAGCCGTCCTCGTCCCTGGCGCCGATGTCGCCCGTCCGGTAGTACCCGCCGGCCGTCGCCGCGGAGGTGCGTTCCTGGTCGCCGTGGTAGCCGCGCATGAGGCCGACGGGGCGGGCCGAGAGGTCGAGGCTGATCTCGCCCTCGGTGGCGCCCGGTGCGCCGGTCACGGGGTCGAGGAGTTCGATCGTGAAGCCGGGGCTGGGGCGGCCCATGGAGCCGGGCTTGAGGGGCTGGCCCGGGGAGTTGGCGACGGCGACGGAGGTCTCGGTCTGGCCGAAGCCGTCGCGGATCGTGACGCCCCAGGAGCGGCGCACGTGCTCGATGACCTCGGGGTTGAGGGGTTCCCCGGCGGCGACGACGGAGCGCGGCGGGGTCTTGAGGCCGCTCAGGTCGGCCTGGATGAGCATGCGCCACACGGTGGGCGGGGCGCAGAAGCTCGTGACGCCCGCGCGGTCCATCTCGGCCATGAGGCGGCCCGCGTCGAAGCGCGTGTAGTTGAAGATGAAGACGGTCGCCTCGGCGTTCCACGGTGCGAAGAAGTTCGACCAGGCGTGCTTCGCCCAGCCGGGCGACGAGATGTTGAGGTGGACGTCCCCCGGGCGCAGCCCGATCCAGTACATCGTCGAGAGGTGGCCCACCGGGTAGGAGAGGTGGGTGTGCTCGACGAGTTTGGGGCGGGCGGTGGTACCGGAGGTGAAGTAGAGCATGAGGGTCTCGTCGGAGCGGGTGGGGCCCTCGGGGACGAACGCGGCGCTCGCGGCGGCGGCCTCGGCGTAGTCGTGCCAGCCGGGGACGGGCGCGCCGACGGCGACGCGGGTCCAGTCGCCGGGGACCTGCGCGAACTTCTCCAGGTCGGTGGAGCGGGCGACGACGTGGCGCACCTCGCCGCGCTCGACGCGGTCGCGCAGGTCGAGGGGGCCGAGGAGCGTGGTCGCCGGGATGACGACGGCGCGCAGCTTCATCGCGGCGAGCATGAGTTCCCACAACTCGGCCTGGTTGCCGAGCATGAGGAGGACGCGGTCGCCCGGGGCGACGCCGAGGCCGCGCAGCCAGTTCGCGGCGCGCGCGGAGCGCAGGGACAGTTCGGCGAAGGACAGTTCCAGGCGCGAGCCGTCCTCCTCGACGATGTGGAGCGCGGTGCGCTCGTTGCCCTCGGCGATCCGGTCGAACCAGTCGAGCGCCCAGTTGAACAGCTCGGGGCGGGGCCACGCGAAGCCGGCGTGGGCCGCCGCGTAGTCCTCGCCGTGGCGGAGGAGGAAGTCGCGGGCGGCGCGGAAGGCGGCGGTCGCGGCGGGTTCGCCGTCTCCGGGGGCCGGTTCACCGGGCGGGGCGGCGGGGGGCGTTGCCGACATGTGTCCTCCAGGTTGCGAAACCACTCGTACTCATCGTGAGATGCGTGACACAGGTCTCACTACCCCCGTTCGGGGGTGGGGGGCGCGGATGGCACGCTGAGCGGCACCTGCGGGACGGAGGACGGTCATGGCGGGGCACACGGGAGTACGCGGCGCGGGGCGGGACGCGGAGTGGGCGGCGGACGCGGCGGAGATCCGGGCGGCGCTCCTGCGGCTGCGGCGCGCCACCGGGCTGCCGGTCGCCTTCGGCGGGCCGCTCGTCGGCGCGGGGGCCACGCGGGTGCGGATCGGCGAGCTGAGCGGTACGGCGACGGCGGCGCTCGACGGCCTCGCGGTCTCGGCGGGCAACGGCCTGGGCGGCAAGGCGATCACGCTGACGCGCCCCTGCACGGTCACCGACTACCGCGTGGCGCGTTCCATCAGCCACGAGTACGACACGCCGGTGGCGGCGGAGGGCCTGCGCTCGGTCCTCGCGGTGCCCGTCGTGGTGCGGCGGCGGGTACGGGCGGTGCTGTACGGGGCCCTGCGCGCGCCGCAGCCGCTCGGGGACCGCACGCTGCGCGCGGCGGTCGAGGCGGCGCGCGACGTGGAGCAGACGCTGGTGGTCAGGGACGAGGCGCGGGCCCTCGCGGCGGCGGGCGGCGAGGCGGCGCGCGCGGGGTCCTGGCAGGAGGTACGGGACACGGGCGCCCACCTGCGCGGCCTCGCCGACCGCCTCACGGACCCGGCGCTGCGGGCCGAACTCCTCGGCGTGTGCGCGCGCCTCGCGGCGGCGGACGCCGGGCCGCCCCGCGACACGCAGGCGCCGCCGCTGACCCCGCGCGAGGTGGAGGTCCTGGTGATCGTCGCCGAGGGCGCGACCAACGCGGCGGTCGCGAGCAGGCTCGGGCTGCGCCCGGAGACGGTGAAGGCGTACCTGCGGGCGGCGATGCGGAAGCTGGGCGCGCGCACGCGCGGCGAGGCGGTCGCGGTGGCGCGGCGAGCGGGGGTCGTGGCGTGAGGGGGACGCGGGCGGGGGCGCGGGTCTCCGGGGCGAGCGCGTCGGCAGGCGTCGTCGCGAACGCCCCGGCGGGCGGCGGCGGGCGGCCCGGACCGGGGCGGTTGTCAGACCCTCGTCCTACGGTGGTCCCCACCTGAACGGGAGGAGGCCGTCGTGGCCGGGGAGACGGTGGGGGTGGAGGGGACGGACGCGCGGAGCGGGGAGCGGGTGGACCCGGAGGTGTCCGTGCTGCGCGAGGCGCTGCGCGCGCAGCGGGCGCACGTGCTCGGGGCGCTGGAAGGGCTCGGTGAGGAGGAGTTGCGGCGCGGGGTGCTGCCCTCGGGGTGGTCGTGCCTCGGGCTGTTGCGGCACCTCGCGCTCGACGTGGAGCGGTTCTGGTTCCGGGGCGTGCTCGCCGCCGATCCGGAGGTCGTGGCCGCCGTGACGGGGACGACGGCGGGTGACGACGCGTGGCGGCCCGCGCCCGGGGACAGCGGGGAGAGCCTGCGGGCGCTGTACCGGGCGGAGGCCGCGCGCGCGGACGCCGTGCTCGCGGGGCTCGGGGCCACGGAACCGCCCGCGTGGTGGCCGGGCGAGCTGTTCGGCTCGTACCGGCTGCACACCGTCCGCGAAGTGCTCGTGCACGCCCTCACGGAGACCGCCTGCCACGCGGGGCACGCCGACGCCGTACGGGAGTTGCTCGACGGAAGGCAATGGCTCGTCCTGGACGGCTGAGCCCCGCTACTGTCGTCTCCCGGACCGCGCGAGCAGGAGAGACATCCATGGCCGAGATCCACCGCACGACCCTGACCCCGAGCAAGCTCGAACTGCTCGCCGTGTGGCTGCCGAAGCAGCCCTGGTACCAGGGCGGGGGCGGTCCCGCCGAGCTGGAGAAGGCCGGGGGCTTCCGGCTCGACGACCCGGCGGGCGAGGTCGGGATCGAGTTCATGGCGGTCACCGACCGGGCGGGCGCCGAGGTCGTCACGTACCACGTGCCGCTGACCTACCGGGGCGCGCCGGTCGACGGGCTCGAAGCGGCGCTCGTCGGGACGAGCGAGCACGGCGTGCTCGGCAAGCGCTGGGTGTACGACGGAGCGCACGACGCGGTGCTGTGCGCCCAGTTGCTCGCGCTCGCGCGGGGGACGGCCGAGGCGCAGGCGCAGAGCCTGAGCGACACGCCGGACCCGAGCGTGCACGGCCGCTGGGACGGTCCGCTGCCCGAGGGCGAGGCGCGTCCGAGCGGGGTCGTGTCGGGGCCCGAGGGCACGTCGACGACGCTGTGCGAGGGGCGGCTGCTGCTCCGTACGCACCGGGTGCTGCGGGCGGCCGACGCGGAGTTCCCGCCGGGGCTCGTCGGGTACGTGAGCGGCCTCGCGCCCGCCGACCTCTCGGCGCGGTCCCTGTACGCCTCCTTCCACCTGCCGACCTCCTGACGCACGGGCACGCGCACACGCTCCTCGCGAGCACGCCGGAAGCGCCCGGAGCCCGCTCGTCCACAGCTTCCGCCACTGCTTCGGGCCGGGCGCCGAGCCGGGCGCGTCGTACCGCGCCGAGACGCCGCGCGCCCGGCCCTCACACCCCTGACCCCGCCCGGTCCCGCCGGTGGATCGGCGCGGGTGAGCCGGTGAGCGGGGCGCCCGTGGCGCCGTGGCGGTGGGCGACGATCTCGGCGGCGATGGACAGGGCCGTCTCCTCGGGGGTGCGGGCGCCCAGGTCGAGGCCGATCGGGGAGCGCAGCCGGGCGAGTTCGGCCTCCGTGAGCCCCTCGGCGCGCAACCGGCGCAGGCGGTCCTCGTGGGTGCGGCGCGAACCCATCGCGCCGACGTAGGCGACGGGCAGCCGCAGGGCGCGGGCGAGGAGGGGGACGTCGAACTTGGCGTCGTGCGTGAGGACGCACAGGACGGTGCGCGCGTCGGTGGGGGTCCGGTCGAGGTACGTGTGGGGCCAGGCGACGACGAGTTCGTCCGCGTCGGGGAAGCGGGCCCGGGTCGCGAAGACGGGGCGCGCGTCGCACACGGTGACGTGGTAGCCGAGGAAGGACCCGGCGCGGGCGAGCGCCGCCGCGTAGTCGATGGCGCCGAAGACGATCATGCGGGGCGGCGGGACGCTCGACTCGACGAGGAGTGTGACGGGCCGCCCGCAGCGCGAGCCGTCCGCTCCGATCGTCACGGTGCCGGTGCGCCCGAGGGCGAGCAGCGCCGCGGCCTCGGCGGCGGCGGAGCGGTCGAGTTCCGGCGGGCCGCCGCAGCCGCCCCGTACCGTGCCGGAGCCGTCCACGACGAGGGGGCGGCCGAGGAGCGCGGGCGGCCCCTCGACGACGCGGGCGAGTGCGCGCGGGGCGCCGTCGGCGACGGCGGCGAGGACGTCCCCGTACAGCCGTGCCGCCGCGCTCCCCGGCCGGACCGGGACGACGAGGACATCGATGACCCCGCCGCAGGTCAGGCCGATGGCGAAGGCGTCCTCGTCGCTGTAGCCGAAGCGCTCGGCGAGCGGGCGGTCCTCGGCGAGCGCCGCGCGGCACAGCTCGTACACCGCGCCCTCGACGCACCCGCCGGAGACCGAGCCGACCGCCTCCCCCGCCGCGTCGACGGCGAGCGCCGCGCCGGGCGGGCGGGGCGCGCTGCCGGTGACGGCGACGACGGTGGCGACGGCGAAGGCGCGGCCTTCGGCGGCCCACCGGCGCAGGGTGGGGGCGAGGTCGAGCATGGCGGTCTCCGAGAGGGGTCAGTCCACGAGGTGTTCGGGGCGTACGGGGGTGCGATCGAGCGCGCGGCCCGTCGCGGCGCGGATCGCCGCGAGGATCGCGGGCGTGGAGGAGAGCGTGGGGGCCTCGCCGATGCCGCGCAGGCCGTAGGGGGCGTGGGCGTCGGCGAGTTCGAGGATGTCGAGGGGGATCGTGGGCGTGTCGAGGATGGTGGGGATGAGGTAGTCCGTGAAGGAGGGGTTGCGGACCTTCGCCGTGACCGGGTCGACGAGGATCTCCTCCATGACGGCGATGCCGAGCCCCTGCGTGCTGCCGCCCTGGATCTGGCCCTGCACGGAGAGCGGGTTGAGCGCCTTGCCGACGTCCTGGGCGCAGGCGAGTTCGACGACTTTGACGAGACCGAGTTCGGTGTCGACCTCGACGACGGCGCGGTGCGCGGCGAAGGAGTACTGGACGTGCCCCTTGCCCTGTCCGGTGCGCCGGTGGAAGGGCTCGGTGGGGCGGTGGCGCCACTCGTCCTCGATCTCGACGCTCTCGTCCCCCAGCACGTCGGCGAGGCTCGCGAGGACTTCGCCGCTGTCGGTGACGACCTTGCCGTCCTCCAGGAGGAGTTCGGCGTGCGCCCAGGCGGGGTGGTACGTGCCGAACTTGACGCGGCCGAGGTCGAGCACGCGCTCCCGGACGAGTCCGCACACGTGTTTGACGGCACCGCCCGTCATGTAGGTCTGGCGTGAGGCGGACGTCGATCCGGCCGAACCCACGCGGGTGTCGGCGGGGTTGATGGTGACCTGGGTGACGCCGAGTTCGGTGCGGGCGATCTGGGCGTGGACGGTGACGCCGCCCTGGCCGACCTCGGCCATCGCGGTGTGGACGGTCGCGACGGCCTCGCCCGCGATGCTCTCCAGGCGCACGCGCGCGGTCGAGTAGTCGTCGAAGCCCTCCGAGAAGCCGACGTTCTTGATGCCGACCGCGTAGCCGATGCCCCGCACGACGCCTTCGCCGTGGCTGGTGTTCGACAGTCCGCCGGGCAGGTGCCGCACGTCGGCGCCCTCGCTGGACTCCCACTGGCGTTCGGGCGGCAGGGGGCGGGCCTTGACGCGGCGCAGGAGTTCGGCGACGGGCGCGGGCGAGTCGACGACCTGCCCGGTCGGCATGACGGCGCCCTGCTCCATCGCGTTGAGGCGCCGGAGCTCCACGGGGTCCATGCCGAGCGCGGCGGCGAGCTTGTCCATCTGCGCCTCGTAGGCGAAGCACGCCTGCACGGCGCCGAAGCCGCGCATCGCGCCGCACGGCGGGTTGTTGGTGTAGAGGGCGAGCGTCTCGATCTCGACGTGGTCCACGACGTAGGGGCCCGCGCCGAGCGAGGCCGCGTTGCCGACGACGGCCGGGGACGAGGAGGCGTAGGCGCCGCCGTCGAGGACGATGCGCGCCCTGAGGTGGGTGAGCTTGCCGTCGCGGGTCGCTCCGTGCTCGTACCAGAGCCTGGCGGGGTGGCGGTGGACGTGGCCGAAGAAGGACTCGAAGCGGTTGTAGACGATCTTGACGGGTTTGCCGGTGCGGAGCGCGAGGAGGCAGCCGTGGATCTGCATGGACAGGTCCTCCCGGCCGCCGAAGGCGCCGCCGACGCCGGAGAGGGTCATGCGGATCTTCTCCTCGGGCAGGCCGAGGACGGGGGCGATCTGGCGGAGGTCGGAGTGGAGCCACTGCGTCGCGATGTAGAGGTCGACGCCGCCGTCCTCGGCGGGCACGGCGAGCCCGGACTCGGGGCCGAGGAACGCCTGGTCCTGCATCCCGAAGTGGTACTCGCCGCGCACGACGACGTCGGCGCGCCGGGCCGCCTCGCCGACGTCGCCGCGCACGATCGGCTGGCGGTGGACGATGTTGGGGTGCGGGACGTGCCCGGCGTGGTGGTCGGCGCGGCCCTCGTGGAGGAGCGGGGCGCCCGGCGCGGTGGCGGACGCCTCGTCGGTGACGACGGGCAGTTCGCGGTAGTCGACGCGGATCTTCGCGGCGGCGCGGCGCGCGGTCTCGGGGTGGTCGGCCGCGACGAGCGCGACGGGCTCGCCGTGGTGGCGGACGCGGCCGTGGGCGAGGACGGGCGTGTCCTGGATCTCCAGTCCGTAGTGACGCACGGCGGTGGGCAGGTCGTCGTACGTGAGGACGGCGTGCACGCCGGGGGTGGCGAGGGCTTCGGCGGTGTCGATCGAACGGATCTCGGCGTGCGCGTGCGGGGAGCGCAGCGTGTGACCCCACAGCATGTCCTCGTGCCACATGTCCGAGGCGTAGGCGAACTCGCCCGTGACCTTGAGGATGCCGTCGGGGCGCAGCGTCGACTCGCCGATGCCGCCGGGGGTCGTGGTGCCGGGGCGGCCCTGGGTGAGGTGGGTGGGGACGCCGGTGGGGGTACGGGGGGTGGTCACCGGGCCTCCTCGGTACGGGTACGGGTGCGGGTCACCGGGCCTCCTCCGTGCGGGCCGTGTCCTGGCGGGCGGCGGCGAGGCGGACGGCGTCGAGGATCTTCTCGTAGCCGGTGCAGCGGCACAGGTTCCCCGACAGGGCCTCGCGGATGTCGGCGTCGCTGGGCGAGGGGACGCGTTCGAGGAGGTCGTCGGCGGCGACGAGGAGCCCCGGGGTGCAGAAGCCGCACTGGACGGCGCCCGCGTCGACGAACGCTTGCTGGACGGGTGAGAGCGCGGGGCCGCCCGGCTCGCGGGGGCTCGCCTCCCAGCGGCGCGGGTCGTCGGACGGGACGGCCGCGGGGTCCGCGCCCGTGCGCCTGGCCGCGTACTCCGCGAGTCCTTCGACCGTGTCGACGCGCCGGCCCTCCGCCTGTCCGGCGGCGACGAGGCAGGCGCAGACGGGCACCCCGTCGAGCCGGACGGTGCAGGAGCCGCACTCCCCCTGCTCGCAGGCGTTCTTGGAGCCCGGCAGGCCGAGGCGCTCGCGCAGCACGTACAGGAGCGATTCGCCCTCCCACACGTCGTCGGCCTCCTGGCGCCGTCCGTTGACGACGAGGTTCACGCGCATGATGCTCCGTTCCGGCGCTGCTCGGTGCCGAGGGCCTGCCAGGCCCAGGTGAAGGTGCGGCGGGCCATGACGCCGACCGCGTGCCTGCGGTAGGCGGCCGAGCCGCGGACGTCGTCGATGGGGTTGCAGGCGCCCGAGGCGAGCTGCCCGAACTGCCGCAGCGCCGCCTCGCCCGGCGCTCTGCCGGTCTCCCAGCAGCGCTCCTCGTCGAGTACGGAGGTGAGGAACTCCTCGGCGGCCTTCGCGCGCACGGGGGTGGGCGCGGCCGAGCCGATCCCGGTGCGCAGCGTGCGCCGGTCGGGGTGGAGCGCGAGGCTGAAGGCGCACACGGCGATGACCATGGCGTTGCGCGTGCCGACCTTCGA
Organism: Streptomyces sp. Tu6071; assembly: GCF_000213055.1. NCBI lineage: Bacteria > Bacillati > Actinomycetota > Actinomycetes > Kitasatosporales > Streptomycetaceae > Streptomyces > Streptomyces sp. Tu6071. The sequence continues at coordinate 1,321,178 of NZ_CM001165.1, forward strand.
GAACTGCTGGGGACCGCGCGCGGCGGGCAGGTGGATCGCGCGGATCAGTTCGTCGGGCGCGAGGGCGTTGCGCTTGACGCCGGTGTAGAAGTCGTCGACGGGGACGCGGCGCGTGCCCCGTACGGAGGCCACCTCGATGTCGGCGCCCGAGGCGAGGAGCGCGGGGTGCGCGTCCCCGGCGGGCGAGGCGGTGCCGAGGTTGCCGCCGACGCCGCCCCGGTTGCGGATCTGCGGCGAGGCGACGGTGTGCGCGGCGCGCGCGAGGCCGGGCAGCTCGGCGGACAGCTCGGTCATGATCCGCGTGTACGGGACCGAGGCGCCGAGGCGTACCGTGTCCCCGTCCCGTTCCCAGGCGCTCAGCACGGCGACGCGGCCGAGGTCGATGAGGTGGGCGGGCCTGCGGTGGTCGAAGTTCAGCTCGACCATGACGTCGGTGCCGCCCGCGAGCGGGACGGCGGCGGGGTGCGCGGCCTTCGCGGCGAGCGCCTCCTCCCAGCTGGCTGGTCTCAGGAACTCCATGCGGACTCCATGCGGGTCTCTCCCGGTCGGTCGTGCGGCCGGAAGGAGGGGGCGGTCGGGTTGCGGTCGGGCGGGCTCCCGTACGGCCGTACCACGGGTGCGCCCAGTGAAGCGGTGACAGGGCCGATCCGCACAGTCACCGAACCCATGAACGAATTGGCTGTCCAGGGGCCTCGTCTTGTAGATTCATATGAAGAATGAGGGCGTTTAACTTCGCTGTTTCGCCCAGGAAACCCACACGGATCGGCGGCGAGGACATGCGGCTGCGCGCACTGCTGGAGAGCGGCACGCTGGGGCTCCGGCTGCTCGGCGGCGCCGAGGAACTGGACCGTACGGTGCGCGGGGTCATGACGACCGATCTGCGCGACCCGAGCCGCTACCTCTCGGGCGGCGAGCTGGTCCTCACGGGGCTCGCCTGGCGGCACGCGCCCGAGGACTCCGAGTCCTTCGTGCGGATCGTCGCGGAGGCGGGCGTCGCGGCGCTCGCGGCGGGCGAGGCGGAGCTGGGCCCCGTCCCCGAGGACCTGGTCGCGGCGTGCGCCCGGTACCGGGTCCCGCTCTTCTCGGTGAGCGAGTCCGTCGCCTTCGCGACGATCACCGAGCACATCGTGCGGCAGGTCTCGGGCGAGCGCGCCGGGGACCTCGCCGCGGTCGTGGACCGGCACCGCAAGCTCATGACGGGCGGCCCGGCGGGCGGCCCCGGCGCGGTGCTCGACCTGCTGGGCAACGACCTCGACCTGCACGCCTGGGTGCTCTCGGCGACGGGCCGCGAGCTCGCCGGCTCGGCACGTACGGGCGCGCCCGCGCTCGCCCCCGAGGTCCGCGAGACCCTCGCCTCCGCCCGCCTCGACGCCGTACGGACCGGACGGCTCGGCGCGCAGCGCGTCACCGTCGGCGACACCGTCTACTCGCTCTTCCCCGTGCACTCCACGACACCGAGCCCCCTGGACGCACGCCGGGCCGGGCTCGGCCAGTGGGTGCTCGCCGTCGCGGCGGACGCCTCCGACTGGCCCGCCGAGCGGCGCGAACTGCTCGACGGGGTCACCCAGCTCATCGCCGTCGAGCGCGACCGCAGGGACGCGGGGCGCTCGGTACGGCGGCGCCTCGCGGGCGAGGTCCTCGACCTCGTGCAGAGCGGCGCCCCGGCCGCCGAGACCGCCGCGCGCCTGCGCGCCGCCGGCCCGCTCCTGCTGCCGGGCGCGAGCAGCGCCCCGTACTGGCAGATCGTCGTCGCCTCCGTCGAGTGGGAGGGCGAGACACCCTCCGAGACGACGGGCCGCCTCGCGCGCGGCCTCCTGGAGGAAGTGCTCGCGGGGAGTACGGGCGCGCGGGGCCGCGCCGCGGCGGACGGGCCCCCCGAGCCGGCGGCGACGGACCTGACGGGCCCGGAGGGCGAGGACGAGGCGGCGGACCGCGCCGCCGTCACACAGCTCGGCGCCGAGGCCGTCGCCCTCGTGCCGCTGCCCGCGCGCTCGGGGGACGAGGAGCACGCGGGCGCCGAGCTGGACGCGGCCGGCCTCGTGGGCCCCGCGGGCGCGCCGCTCGCGGCGGGGCTGGGCGCGGAGGGCAGGCTCACGCTCGGCGTGAGCGCGGCAGTGCACTCCGCCGAGGGCCTGCGCGGCGCCCTGGAGGAGGCCCGCCACGCGCGCCGCGTCGCGGCGGCCCGCCCGGGGCCCGTCACCGCGGCCGGGCACCAGGAACTCGCCTCGCACGTGCTGCTCCTCCCCTTCGTGCCCGACGACGTGCGCCGCGCCTTCACGGCCCGGCTCCTCGACCCACTGCGCGTCTACGACCGCCGCCACCGCGCCGAGCTGATCCCCACCCTGGAGGCGTTCCTCGACAGCGACGGCTCCTGGACGCGCTGCGCGGCCCGGCTCCATCTGCATGTGAACACCCTCCGCTACCGGGTGGGCAGGATCGAGCAACTGACGGGGCGTGACCTGTCGCGTCTGGAGGACAAGCTGGACTTCTTCCTGGCGCTGCGGATGAGCTGAGGACGGGACGCGGGCGGGCGCGACGGCCCCGCCGCAGGCGATCCGGACGCCTCGTACCCCGGCGGTCCGGGACCGTCGCGCCCCGGGCGGTCCGGGACCGTCGCGCCCCGGGCGGTCCGGGACCGTCGTGCCGTGGCGGATACGGGACCGCGCGCCGCGATTGATCCGGGGCCGTCGCGCACCGGCGGAGGCCCGGCCTCCGCCGTTCCCTCGCAGGTCGGGCGGTACGGGGGCGCGTGGGGCTCGCGAAGGGGGCCCGACACGCGCCCGGCGCGTTTGTGAAAACTTTCACCCACCCCCTTGGCGGCCCGCCGCCCGCCGTGCTGAGATGCACGTCACAGCTCACCGGCGCGCGTGATGTGAGGAGGGGACTGTGGCGGACACCGCCATGCCTTGGTCCGTATCGACGTCGAAGCCGGGACCTGCGGGGGAGACGGAAGTGTTCGACCGGTCGGTGTGGCGGCTGCGGTCACGCGGGTGCTGGACCGAGGCGGTCTCTCTGCTCACCCCGCTCCCCGGAGCGGAAGCCGCACTGCGGCGCAGCGAACTCCTCGCGGAGCGCTGCCTGTACACGGGCGAGGGCTGGGCGGAGGCGGAGGACGCGCTGCGCGCGGCCGAGGCGCTCGCGCACAGTGACGACGAGCGCGGCACGGCCGCGTGCGAACGCGGCCACCTCGCCTACCTCTCCACCTCGCTCGGAATCAGGGACCGCGCCGACGAGGCGAGTTCGGCGCTCGGCCGGGCGGCGGCACTGCTCGCCCCCGGCTCCCCGCACCGCCCGCTCCTCGACTACCGGCGCGGCCTCATCGCCGAGCACCTCGCCCACGCGCCCCAGCCCGCCCGCGCGGCCTACCGCCGCGCCCACGCGGGCGCCACGGCCCACGGCGACCGCTTCCTCCTCGCCCGCACCTGGTACCGCCTCGCCGAACTCGCGCTGCGCGAGGGCGAGGTGGCCGAGGCCCGGCACGGCTTCACGCAGAGCCTGGCCCTGCGCGAGGCCCTGGGCGACCTCGTCGGCACACCCCCGACCCTCGCCGCCCTCGCCGACACCGCCCCGGAACCGGAGGCGGAACGGCTCCGCACCGAGGCGCGGAGGCTGTGGCGGCTCCTCGGCGGGGTGCCGAGGCTGCTGGAGGGGCGGCTGGGGGTGGAGTGACGCGGGTGGAAGGACGCCGGGTGGAAGGACGGCGGGGGGAGTGACGGCGGGTGTCGGTCCGGGAGCAGCGAACCGAGCCGCCCGTCTCAGCCCCGTTCCCTGCCCCGGCCCCGCCCGCCTCGACCCCGTTCCGCCCGCCTCGGCGCCGCCCCCTCGGCCCCGCCCCCTCAGCTCCGCCCGCTCTCAGCCCCGCACGCCCAGGTGCCCCCGCAGGACCGTCGCCAGCGTCGCCGTGTCGGCCCGTTCGATGGCGTCGAGGAGCGTCGCGTGCTGCGCCGCCTCCTCGGCCCAGGACCGCGCGGTGCCGGCGCGCGGGCTCCCCGCGCGGCGGTGGAGCGCGTCGGCGACGCGGGTCAGCTGGGGGTTCCCGTGCAGGCTGAGCAGCGCCGTATGGAAGGCGCGGTCCGCCTCGGCGTAGCCGGTGCGGTCGCCCGTGCGGGCCAGCTCCTCGGTCCGCCTTGCGAGCGGGCGCAGCTCGGGGGGCAGCGCGGGCAGCGTCGCGGCGAGCCGCGTGAGGACGGGCAGCTCGATGAGGAACAGCACCTCGGCGAGCGCTGCCGCGTCGTCGGCGGTGCGGGCGAGGACGCGGAAGCCGCGGTTGGGCACCGTCTCGACGGCGCCCTCGGCCGCGAGCCGCTGCATCGCCTCGCGTACCGGCGTCGCCGAGACCCCGTACCGCTCCCCCAGCGCGGGCGCCGAGTAGACCCGGCCCGGCTCCAGCTCGCCCGAGTCGAGCGCGGTCCGCAGCGCGTCGAGCACCTGGCCGCGCACCGAGGTGCGGCGCAGGGGGGTACGAGCGTGGCCCGGGTGGTCCTGTCCGTGCGCGGCCCCGTGCGCGGGGTCGGCGGGGTGCGCGGGGCCGGGGCGTGCCGGACCGCCCGGACGCGGTGCGCCCGTACCGCCGCTCCGCGCCGCGCCACGCCCGCGCGCGTCGCCGATCCCGTCTTCACCCGGACGGCGGGGCGGGGGGACGCGCTCCTCGGCCCGGTCCGCCGGGTGCGGCCCTCGGGGGGCCGGTTCGCGTTCCACGGGGCCTTCCTCCGTACCGCTCGGGTGTGCGTGCTCGCGGCGTGCGGGCTCCGCGCGCTTTCAGCACGATAGAGGCAGAGGGCGCCGGTTCCCATCCCGATCACTTCCGGTAAGGTAAGGCTTACCTGTAAATCCCGGTTTTTCGACGTGCGATTCGGTGGTCCGCGCATGCTGCACTCCCCCCAGCTCTCCGCCCTCCCGGTGCCGGTCGCGGTCGCCTCGCCGGTCGGCGCCGCGTGGGAGCGCCTGGCCGAGGTGTTCCCCGAACTGCGGGTGACCGAGCTGGCGGCGGACGAGCCGGGGCCCACGGGGGGCGACTGGGTGAGCGCGGCGGGACTCGCCGCCGCGGGCGCCGAGCTGGACGGGTACCTGCGCTGGGACCACGAGCAGATCGAGCGCGACTACGGGCGCACGCCGCGTCCCGACGTCGTCGCGAGCTTCGGCTTCCACCGCTACGCGTGGCCCGCCTGCCTGCTCATCACGCTGCCGTGGCTCCTGGTGCGCCGCGTGCCCCGGTACGGCGCGGGCGACGTGTACTTCGACCGTCCCCGCTACCGCATGACGGTCCGCGCGGTGCCCTTCGCCTGCCTGCCCGACGACCCCGAGGCCGGGCACCCGCTCGCGGTCGTCGTGCCGGACGAGGACGCGCTGCGCGCCGAGGTGCGGGACGCGGTGGCCGCCCACCTCGGGCCGCTGCTCGACGGGATCGGCCCGCGCATGCGCCGCCGGGGCCGGGCGCTGTGGGGCATGGTCACGGACGAGATCGTCGAGGGCCTCGCGTACATGGGGGAACTCCTCGGGGACCAGGCGCGCACGGCCGCCGAGCTGGAGGCGCTGCTGCCCGGCACGATCAAGCCGTACGTGGGCACGCCGGGCTTCCGCGAGCTGACCGGGCCCGACGGCGAGAGGCTGCCGACCAGGGACCGTGTGAGCTGCTGCCTGTCGTACACGCTGGGGGCCGAGGAGATCTGCGGGACGTGCCCCCGCCTGTGCGACAGCGAGCGCGTCGCCCGTCTCAGCGCCGAACGCGTCGCCGCCGAAGGGGCCGGCGGCGGGGCCGCTCGGGCGGAAGAGGCCGCGGCGGCCTGAGTACGGGTCAGCCCCCGGGGCCCCGTGTCCGCGCCTTTCACCCGCCCCGTTCGCGCCCCGTCGCATTCGCATCGACGCGGCGCGCCCCCGTCACCTCCTCGCGCCTCGGCCGGTTACCCACTCAAGACCGGCTTCACACCAGCGATTTCCGGCCTCGCTCCACCTCTCCCGTCCCTTCCGGAACACGGCAATCAGGACGGACATCGCGGCCCCGCGTTCCCACATGCAACCATTTCACGCCCGCTCACCCTTACGAGTATTCTGTCTCGCACGGAACTCCCTGTCTTCGCGCAAGAGTTCGAGCAGGTCGACGCTATCCGGTGCCCGGTACCCCCCATTGGCGTCCAGTTGCCCGGAAACCACCTGACGGCCCTTCGGCATGCGCCACGATGGCGCCCGAAAGGCCCTACCGACGCAAGGGACCCCCCTGATGAGAATGACCGACATATCGCTGGACTGGCTCGTACCCGGCGCCGTACTGCTCCTGGGCATGCTGGCGGCGGTTGCGGTGCTCACCCGCGGCAGGCGGGCCGGGGCGAAGGCGGCGGCGGCCGAGGACTCCTGGGAACGCAGCGAGGAGCGCCGCCGCCGCAAGGAAGCGGTCTACGGCAGCGCCTCCTACGTCCTCCTCTTCTGCTGCGCGGCCGTCGCGGCGGCGCTCTCCTTCCACGGCCTGGTCGGCTTCGGCCGCCAGAACCTCAACCTCTCCGGGGGCTGGGAGTACCTGGTGCCCTTCGGCCTGGACGGGGCGGCGATGTTCTGCTCCGTCCTCGCCGTGCGCGAGGCGAGCCACGGCGACGCGGCGCTCGGTTCGCGACTGCTCGTGTGGACCTTCGCGGGCGCGGCGGCCTGGTTCAACTGGGTGCACGCGCCGCGCGGCACCGGTCACGCGGGTGCCCCGCAGTTCTTCTCCGGAATGTCGCTCTCGGCCGCCGTGCTCTTCGACCGCGCCCTCAAGCAGACCCGCCGCGCGGCGCTGCGCGAGCAGGGCCTGGTGCCGAGGCCGCTGCCGCAGATCCGCATCGTGCGCTGGCTGCGCGCCCCGCGCGAGACCTTCGGCGCCTGGTCGCTCATGCTGCTGGAGAACGTGCGCAGCCTGGACGAGGCCGTCGAAGAGGTACGGGACGACAAGCGCCAGAAGCAGGTGGGCCGTCAGCGCGACCGCGAGCAGGCGCGCCTGAAGAAGGCTCAGCTCAAGGCGATCAGCCGCAGCACGCGTGGCTGGGGCGGGCGCGGGGGCGGCCGGCAGGTCGACGTGCAGCAGGCCATGGCCGGTCTGGGACAGGTCGACTCGGACCCCGCCATACCGGAAAGCGAGCAGTTGCCTTCCGGGCGGCCCTCCTTGCAGGCCCTCACCACGAAGACTGACGCGGCGTCCTCTCCGGAGGAGCCTGCCAAAGGAGCCGTTGTCGACCTGACGGCCGAGGACGACACCCAGGCCCTGCCCCGGCTCGACAACCTGGAGCGCAAGCTGAAGGAGATGGAGCGGCAGTTCGGCTGAGCCGGCACCGCGGCACAGATCTCCTCGCGGGGCGGCCCGCACCCTCCCCGGGTGCGGGCCGCCCCGCGTCGTACACCCCTGGCCGGGCCCCGCGCCGCAAGGCCCGCCCCGGCCGACCCGGCTAACCGGGCCCCGCCGCCCCCGTCTCCAGCTCGAACCACACCGCCTTGCCCGCGCCCACCGCCCTGACCCCCCACGCGTCCGCGAGGCTCTGCACGAGGCCAAGACCGCGACCGCCCGTGTGCTCCTCCGGGACGGCGGTACCGGCCCGGGGCACCCCCTTGGCCCGGTCGCGCACCTCGACGCGGAGCCGGCCGCGCCGGACGACGGCCGTGAGGACGGCGTCGTCGGCGGTGTGCACGAGGGCGTTGGTGACGAGTTCGCTCGTGAGCAGCTCGGCGGTGTCGGCGCAGGACGCCTCCTGGCCGTGCCGGTCGAGGAGTTCACGCAGCGCGTGCCGCGCCTCGCCGACCGCGCGCAGATCGGCGCGGGCGAGCTTTCTCGTGAGCCGGTGCCCGCGCGGCGGGCGGCGCGGGAGCACCCGCCGGGCACTCGCCCCCCGTCCGAGCGGGCCGCGCCGTTCGGTCCTGTGCCCGTCCATCTACCGCTCCACCCCCGTGACGGACCACTCCGCCGGTCGGCCCCGCCCCGGCACGCTTCCGGGCACGGGGTCTGCGAACACCACCTCGACGACGCTGTCGACTCTCGTCACATGTCTTCATGTCACGAACGTGTATACGAGGACCATGCCCGCTTAGTCCGTACCTGACGCCTCCTCGGCGTGCCCACGACGAAACCCTGACGCACACGGCCGAAACCGCGCGCCGGGCGCAGGGGGCCGCCCCGCGCGGGAGCGTGCGCGGGGCGGCGGGAGCGCGCGGTCGGACCGGGCGGCGGAGGGCTCAGGGGCGGGGCACGTTGCGGAGGTTGGAGCGGGCCATCTGGAGCATGCGGCCGACGCCGCCGTCGAGGACGACCTTGCTCGCCGAGAGCGCGAAGCCCGTGACCATGTCGGCGCTGATCTTCGGCGGGATCGAGAGCGCGTTGGGGTCGGTCACGACGTCGACGAGGGCCGGGCCCTTGTGCGCGAAGGCGTCGCGCAGGGCGCTCTCCAACTGCTTGGGCTTCTCGACCCGTACCCCGTAGGCACCGGCCGCGCGGGCGACGGCGGCGAAGTCCGGGTTCTTGTTGGTCGTCCCGAAGGACGGCAGCCCGCCCACCATCATCTCCAGCTCGACCATCCCGAGCGACGAATTGTTGAAGAGGACGACCTTCACCGGGAGGTCGTACTGCACGAGGGTGAGGAAGTCGCCCATGAGCATCGAGAAACCACCGTCCCCCGACATCGAGACGACCTGCCGGTTCCGGTCGGTGAACTGCGCGCCGATCGCCTGCGGCAGCGCGTTGGCCATCGAGCCGTGCCGGAAGGAGCCGATGATGCGGCGGTGGCCGTTGGGGGTGATGTACCGCGCCGCCCACACGTTGCACATGCCCGTGTCGACCGTGAAGACGGCGTCCTCGGCGGCGATCTCGTCGAGGACGGAGGCGACGTACTCGGGGTGGATCGGGGTGTGCTTCTCGACCTTGCGCGTGTACGCCTTGACGACGCCTTCGAGCGCGTCGGCGTGCTTCTTGAGCATCTTGTCGAGGAAGCGGCGGTTCTCCTTCGGCTTGACGCGCGGCAGCAGGCAGCGCAGCGTCTCGCGCACGTCGCCCCACACCGCGAGGTCGAGCTTGCAGCGGCGCCCGAGGTGCTCGGGGCGGATGTCGACCTGGACGATCTTGACGTCCTTGTCGGGCAGGAAGGGCGTGTACGGGAAGTCCGTGCCGAGCAGGATCAGCAAGTCGCACTCGTTGGTCGCCTCGTAGCAGGCCCCGTAGCCGAGCAGCCCGCTCATGCCGACGTCGTACGGGTTGTCGTACTGGATGTACTCCTTGCCGCGCAGCGCGTGCCCGACCGGGGCCTTGATCTTCTCCGCGAGTTCCATGACCTCGGGGTGCGCGCCCGCCGTCCCTGCGCCGCAGAAGAGCGTGACCCGGTTCGCGCCGTCGATGAGCGCGGCGAGCTTCTCGATCTCGTCGTCGCCGGGGCGCACCGTGGGCTGCTCGGTGATCATCGCCTGCTCCGTGGCCCGCTCGGGCGCGTCGTGCGAGGCGACATCGCCCGGGAGGGTGACGACGCCGACGCCGCCCTGACCGACCGCGTGCTGGATCGCGCTCTGGAGGACGCGCGGCATCTGCGCCGCGTTGGAGATCATCTCGCTGTAGTGGCTGCACTCCGTGAAAAGGCGCTCCGGGTGGGTCTCCTGGAAGTAGCCGAGACCGATCTCGCTGGAGGGGATGTGCGAGGCGAGGGCGAGCACGGGCGCCATGGAGCGGTGGGCGTCGTACAGCCCGTTGATGAGGTGCAGGTTGCCGGGGCCGCACGAGCCCGCGCAGGCGGCGAGCCTGCCGGTGATCTGGGCCTCGGCGCCGGCGGCGAAGGCGGCGGTCTCCTCGTGGCGGACGTGGATCCAGTCGATCGCGGAATTGCGGCGGATCGCGTCGACCACGGGGTTGAGGCTGTCCCCGACCACGCCGTACAGCCGCTGGACGCCCGCGCGGACGAGGACGTCGACGAACTGCTCGGCTACGTTCTGCTTGGCCATGGCACTCGCACCCCTTCTGTGCTCCGTGGGTCCATGAAGTCACAGTGACCGCGATCGTGCCCGGCAAACTCGGGGGTGTCGGGGCTCACCTCTCCCAGACGGCGGCAAGGGTGCGGTCGTCCGCGTACCCCTTGACCCGCGTCTGGCTCGTGGCCAGGAAGGCGGCGAGCCCGGGGGGTTCGGGAGCGGACCACTCCTCGGCGAGGCGGCTCGCGAGCGGCGGGCTGCCGCGCAGCGGCTCGGCGAGCCCTGTGCCGCACAGCAGCAGCACATCGCCCGATCGGGCGATGGAGGCGTGGAAGCGGAAGGGTTCGCGGCGGGGTTCCTCCACGGGGGCGTACGGGCTCGGGGGCCGCCCGATGCCGGGATCGAGGGTGCGCGCCCCGGCCTCGGGCCCGGAACGGGGCTGCCCGTCGGTGGGGACCTCGGGTTCGATGTCGCGCAGTTCCCCGCCGCGCAGCCGGAAGAGCCCGCCCTCGCCCGCGCCGAAGAAGACGCGGGTGCGGCACTGGGCGTCGGTGGGCAGGAGGAGGCAGCGCAGGCTCGCGGTGTACTCCTCGGGCGCGAGCCCGCGTTCGGCCGCCGCGGCGCGCAGGCGGCCGAGCGTGCGGTCGGTGAGGCGGTGCAGGCCGGACTTGAGATCGCCGCGGCGGGCGGCGCGGATGTCGTCGGCGAGGCGGCGGTGGCTGCGGCCCACGGCGGCGGCGATCGACCGCACGGCCTCGGTCGCGGCCCGGTGCGCCTCGGGACAGGCCCGCGCGCCGGTCGCCGTCGCGACGAGCACGATCCCGTCCTCCCCCGCCCCGAACCGCACCACGAGCAGCGCGTCCCTGCGCGCCTCCCCGCGATACCGCGCCGAGTCCCCCCGCTGCGAGACGGCCCGCAAGGTGCTCCCCCCGAACCGCCCCCCTTCGAGCACGGTGTCGGGCACGTACGCGTCGAGCGCCCCGGGGTCGCTCTCGGCGAGGGCGGTGGGCTCGGCCTCGTAGGTGGGAGGCCGGTCGCCGACGTAGGAGACGGGGGGCGCGACGGGTGGCCCCGATGCCTCCGGGGAGGTCTCCCCCGGTCCGGGCCGCGCGGATTCGCCCGGGGAGGCGGACCGCTGGGCGCGGGGGGACGGGGCCGTCGGGGACGGCGGGGGTACGGGGGCGGGGGACGACGCGGCCGGGGACGGCGGGGGTACGGGGGCCTGGGACGGTGCGGTCGGGCTCGCCGTCGACTCGGCACCGGTCCCCGGCCACGCCGGACCACCGGGAGGGAGGCCGGGGACGGGGCGGGGCGGCAGGGGCGGCACGGGAGCGGTCGCCGCGTTGTCGGTGCGCGGCGGGGCGCCCTGCCAGGGGGCGGGGCCGCCAGGTGGGGAGGGCGGCTGGTCCGGGGTCCCCTGGGCGGTGGGGGCGGGGTCCGCATCGGCGCGCTGCGGCGGGGACGGGGGAAGCGCGTGTCGCGGGACGCGGGGCGGCGGGGCGGGCTCGTCCCGTACAGGCGCGGGCGGCGACGGCTCGCTCGGCAGGGGCGCGGGCGGCGCCCACTCACCCCGTGCGGGCTCGGGCGGCGTCCACTCGCTCCGTACGGGCTCCGGCTCGTCCCGTGCGGTCGTGGTGGCGTCCGACGTGCCGCGCGCGAACGCGCCCCGCACCGGGCCGAAGCCCTCCGGCTCGTCCGGCTCGGGCGGGGCCTCGGGGGCCGTCCCTTCCGCCGTCGTTCCTGTCTCGTGCGCCACGGGTCCTTGCGGGCCACCGCGCCCGGCCCCGGACGGCGCCGTCTCGTCCCGTGCCGATTCCCCTGCGGGTTCGCCCCGCTTCTCCGTCCCGGCGGGCCCGGGTCCGCCGGGTGCGCTCTCCTCGGCCCGCGGTTCGGCCTCGGGGGTTCCCGTGCCGTCCACCGGGGGTCCCGGCCTGCGGCGGGGGGCGACGCCGGTCCACTCGGCCGGGAGGGGTGGCGGCGGGGTCTCCCCCGGGCTCCGCTCCGGCGAGGTGCCGAACCAGCCGTTGAAGCCGTCCGGTGTCGCGGGTGGGCGGCGCGGGGGGCGTTGCGGGAGCGGCGGGCTGTCCGCCGTCCCGGCGGCGCGGGGCCGCTGCGGAAGGGGCGGATTCCCCTCCGCCTCGCGCGGGAGGGGCCGTTGCGGGAGGGGCGGGTTGTCCCCCGTCTCCTGGGGACGCGGCCCCTCGTCCTCCGCGTCGGCGGGGAGCGGCCGGGCGCCGGGCACGTAGGGGCGGCCCAGGCGTTCGGCGACGGGCCAGGGGGCGGCCGGCTCGGGGGGCGCGGGGGCGGAGGAACGCGGGGAGGCAGGTGGTGGTCCGGGGGTCCAGGGGGGTGGCGAGTCAGCGCGGTCGACCGGCTCCTGCGGCGGCTTCACCGTGTGGACCGCCGAGGCGAAGCGGTCGTCCAGTGTGTCGGCCGCGCGGTCCGGGCCCGTGTCGGGCGCCGACTCCTCGTACAGCTGATCCCACCAGTCGTCGTCGCGCGCGTCCCCCTGTTGGCTCATGCCCTTATTGTCCACCGCGAAGGCGGTACGAAAACGGGGCGAGGAGAGATTACCGGCCAGTCCGGAGGGAATCGCGCCTGCCGGGCGGCCCTACCCCCCACGGGAGGACCGCCCGGCGACGCGGGTGACGTTCCGGGCCCTGACGGGGGCGCCGCCACGGCCGTACCACGCCGTGACGGCGCGGAGTCACCCGGAGAAGTCCGGCCGCGGAAGAGGCTGCGACGCGCACCCCCCACGGATGCCCGGTCGCCGACCTTTGGCCAAGACACGGTCACTGTGTCAGATCCGGCGCGGGGGGACGATGATAGGAACTGGCGGGTTTACGCCGTGGCCGGTTTCCGCCAGAAGTCTGTGTGTGCCACGGCCGGGGAGGGGAAGCGGAAAATGCTGGGCGCGATCGGACTGGACGAGCCGCACGAGGCGGCGTACCGGGCACTCGTGGCGGAGGGCGCGGCCGAACTCGGCGCCCTCGCGCGGCGGCTCGGGCGGGGCGAGGGGGAGACACGGGCCGCGCTGCACGCCCTGGAGCTGCACGGGCTCGCGGCGCGTTCCTCGGCGGGCCCCGGCCGCTGGGTCGCGGCGCCGCCGGGCGTCGCGCTGGGCGCGTTGCTCACGCAGCGGCGCCACGAGCTGGACCAGGCGGAGCTCGCGGCGGCCCTGCTCGCCGAGGAGTACCGGGCGGGCGGCGAACGCACGCCCGCGCACGACCTGCTGGAGGTGGTGACCGGGACGACCGCCATCGCGCAGCGCTTCATCCAGCTCCAGCTGGGCGCCAAGGAGTCGGTGCGGGCACTCGTCACCGGGGCGCCCGTGGCCGTGTCGGGGATGGAGAACGACGCGGAGGAGGAGGTGGTGGGGCGGGGGGTCGCCTACCGCGTGGTGATCGAGCGCGAGGTGCTGCACCAGCCCTCGGGGCTCGTCGAACTGTCGGCCGCGCTGGGGCGCGAGGAGCGGGTACGGGTCGTGGACGAGGTGCCGACGAAGCTCGTCCTCGCCGACGACACGCTCGCGATGGTGCCGCTCACCTCGCGCGGCCCGGAGCCCGCCGCGCTCGTCGTGCACGCGAGCGGACTGCTCGACGCCCTGAGCGGGCTCTTCGAGTCGGTGTGGCGCGAGGCGCTGCCTTTGCGGCTCGGGGCCTCCGCCGGGGAGTTCGACGAGGGCGGGGAACCGGCTCCGGACCGCACGGACCTGGAGGTGCTCTCCCTGCTGCTGGCCGGGATGACGGACGCGAGCGTGGCGAAACAGCTCGATCTCGGCCTGCGGACGGTGCAGCGGAGGGTGAAGGGGCTGATGGAGCTGACGGGGTCGACGACGCGCTTGCAGTTGGGGTGGCATGCGTACGAGAGGGGATGGGTGGCGCGGTGAGGGCCGTGCCGGGGCCCCGTCGCGGGGCTCTGCCCCGGGCCCCGCTCCTCAAGCGCCGGAGGAGCTGGATTTTCGGTGCCCCGGACCGTCGGCTGTGCGGGGTTCCCCGACAGCGGGGTGCGGGATGTCCGCGAGAAGGGTTTGGTGGGCCCGCGTCGTCGCCTTGGTGAAGCGGCCCGTCGTCAGCTGGGACAGGACCTTCGCGACCGTTCGCGGGGGCAGGGCCGGGGCCGCCGCGGCGAAGTGACGGACGAAGGTGTCGAGCGCCGGGGCCAGTTGTTCGGGGGGCAGCGGCTGGAGGAGGGGCGGGATCTCCTCGTAGGGGACGGGGTGGTCCGTGAGCAGGGAGATCATCGCGTGGGCGGCGGAGTGGCGCGGCTCCTCGGCGCTCTCCGCCTCGAAGAGCGCGGGGAGGCGGTCGACGAGCGGGGCGAGGGCGTGGAGGGCGCGGGCGAGAGCGGGCTCGTGGCCGAGGCGCGCGTCGCGGGCGAGGTCCGCGAGCTGGTCCCGCAGGGGGCGTTCCGCGCGGCGGGCGCGGGCGGGGAGTTCCCAGGCCGGGGGCGCGGTGTCGGGCGGCCTGCCGAGGCGCAGGTCGGACTCGCGCGGGTGGGGGGCGGGGCGCACGTGGCGGGAGAGCGCGGCCCAGGAGGTCTCCGTGAGGCATGCGTGCCACAGCCGTGCGCAGGCGCGCCAGCGCCCGACCGGGTCGGCCGTGCCGAGGAGCGCGGAGGCGGTGAGGCCGGGCCGTAGCCGTACCGCGAGCAGGACGAGGTTGGCGGTGTACGTGGCGACCCGGTGCGGGGACTGAGGGCGCCCGGGGACTCCGTCGAGGCTCGCGCGCAGGTGGGCGCCGAGGGCGTGGACGACGGCCGCCGAATCCCGCGAGCGGACGAGTTCGGCCACGGCGGAGAGGACTTCGGGGTGGTCGCCGAGCGGGACGTGGGCGAGGAGGGGCCGCAGCCGCCTGTCGTCGCCTCCCTCGGCGAGGGCCCGCAGTTCGGCGGCGAGGAGCCGGGCGACGAGGAACTCCCCGAAGGTGGCGTGCAGGAACTCGTACGACTGGTCCTCCTCGCCCTCCCCTTCGCGCCGCGAGGTGCGGACGAAGAAGAAGCGGCCGAAGAGGACCGGCCCCGGCACGGCGTGTGCGGGGCCTGGTCCCGCGCTGAGGTCGGCGGCGGCCTCGCGGGCGGTGAGCGACTGGCGGTGACGGCGGAACATGCCGAACGCGAGGACGGAGAGCCGCAGGAACTCTCCTTCCACGGCCGCCCTTTGCTCCTCCTCCGGGAGCGGGCCGCTCCGCTTGGCGAGCTGTCGGCGGATGAAGGCGGTGAGCAGCCGTTCGTAGAGCCCGAGCCGTCCGAAGCCCGCCCCGGCCGCCGCGCGCAGCGCGTTGTCCGAGGCGTCGTAGAGGGCGAGCATCAGCAGGAGCAGCGGCTGGCAGGCGAGTTCCCCGTACGGGCGGAGCAAGTCCCTGTCGAGGGGCTGGACTTCGTGCGCGACGAACCAGCGCTTGTTGCGGGTGTTCCACGCCGCGACCCAGGCGCGTATCCGCGCGTCGTCGAAGGGTTCGAGGTGGATCACGGTGCCGCGGCGCGGGCTGAACATGCGTGCGCCCGCGAGGGTACGGCTCGTGACGACGGCGATGAGGGGACGCCCCGCGAGCGTCTCCGCGCTCTGGAACTCCTCGATCTCGACCATGAGTTGCCGTCCGTCAGCGGCGTCGGGACGGTCGGCCCCGGCCTGGAGCAGTTCGTCGAGCCCGTCGAGGAGGAGCACGCGCGGCGGGACATCGGTTCCGGCGACCGACGCGGGCGGCGCGGTGCGGTGGAGTTCGGCGGCGAGGTACGGGGCGAGGGAACCCGGCGGGGCATGCCGCAACTCCAGGCGCAGGCACGCGAATTCGGCGGTCGGGAGGCGAACCGCGAGGAGCCGGGTCAGCAGGGACTTGCCGGAGCCCGGGTGGCCGAGGACGAGGAGGGGTGCGCGTGTCGCGTCGTCGGTGAGGAAGTGGGCGGCGAGGAAGGCGTCGAGGTCGTCGCGCGGGGGTCTCGTACGCCACCAGTCCTCGCGGGCGAGGTCCCCGGGGCGGGCTCCCTCTCCGGCGAGGCGGTACGCGGGGTCGACGTAGCCGTCCCGGAGGCGCGGCGGGACGGGTCCGGCATCCTCGGCGGCGGCCAGCGGTTCGTGCAGGAGCCGGTGGGCGGGGGCGGGATTCCCCGTGAACTCCTGCAGGAGGGAGGAGAGTTCGCTCAGCCCGCGGGGTACGGGGCGCGGGGCCGGGTCGAGTGCTTCGGGCGGGTCCTCGGTCGCGGAGGTGAGCCGGAGTTCGGGGCACTCGTGGAGGGCGTCGGAGAGCAGCGCCTCGTAACGATGCCAGGCGCGCCGCACGAGGTCGGCGGTCTCGTCGTACGGCGGGTCGACCGCGCCGTACACGAGGTCGGCGGCGAAGGAGTACGCCCGGAGGATGTCCTCACGGATGTCGGCGGGCGCGCGGACCCGGGTGGAGCCGAGTGCGACGCGGCTCAGCTCGGTGACGACGTCCCCGTCGAAGTCGGCGTGCGCGGAGGCGAATTCCGCCCCGTGATGGAGCCCGGACGTACCGACGGCCTCGCAGAAGGCGGTCACGAGGATCACCCGGTCGGCGGCGCACAGCAGGGCGGTCCTCGTGGTGCCGTGGTGGGCGCGGACGCGGGCGGCGAAGCCGCGCAGGAGATGCTCGGTCCCGACGGGCGCGGCGCCGCCGAGGCGCAGCGGGGCGAGCAGTTCCTCGGCGATCCCTTCGAGCCCCGGACGGCCGCCCACGAGGACGTCCACGGCCTCGGCGAAATCCTCCGGGACGGCTTCGGCCGGGCGGAACGCCGGGGTGCTCCCCCGGCGCGGGCGCGGCACGGGCCGCTCGCGTTCGGTGAGCGTCACCATCTGGTGGTGGAGCTGTCGCCAGAAGGCGGGGTCGAAGGTGTGGTGGAGCGGCGGGCGGCCCGCGCGGTGCGCGTGACAGCACTCCAGGACGCGCGCGACGGTCTCCCAGGGCGGCGGGCGTCTGAGCCGGCCGTTGAGGAGCTGCGAGACGGCCGAGTCGCCGCGCCCGAGCGGGCCCGTCAGCGCGGTGTGCGGGAGGCCGCAGGCCGCGACGAGGCTCCCGAGGGTGCGGCAGAAGAACACGACCGGGACCGGGTAATCGGTGTCTTCCATGCCTGCCCCCGCCCCCCACCCGTTTTCGCGGCGTCCCGCGCGCGCGGGGTCCACCGGCATCCCGAGCTGCGCGACTCCCTTTCGTTTCAGGGTATTTCGGAATCGTGGCCGTGACAGGAGGGCCTCGGCGAGCCTGGACCCCTGGCCGGAGGACGGCGCGTCGTCGGGAGCGGAGGGGTGTGGTGGGCGTGATGGACGTGGTGCGCGTGGTGTACGGGCTGGGCGGGGCGCTCTGCGCGGGCGGGGTGCTGTGCGGGGTGGTGCTCCCGGCGGTGTGGTCGCGGCGGCCCGAGCGGCGGCGGGCGGCGCTGCGGGTGCTCGGGGTGCTGCGGAGCGGGCGGTGAGGGAGCCGGGTGGCGGCGGGCGGGGAGGGGAGCCGGGGCGGGCGGCGGAAGGACCCGGGGCGGGAACAGGGAGGGAGTCCGGAGGACGCGGGGGCGGGAACAGACAGCGCGGCAGGAGGACGGGGGGCGGGGGCCGGGAGGCAGGAGACGGGCCGTGGCGGGGGCCGGGTACTCCGTATGGGCTCCTCGGGCGTATCCGGACTGCGCGGGCGGGCGTGGGCGCGCAGGGTGGGGCCATGAGTGTGTGGGAGGTCCTGATCGTCGCGCTCGTCCTGCTGCTCGGCCTCGTCGGGGTGCTGGTGCCGGGCGTGCCGGGGCCGTGGCTGGTGTGGGCGGCGATCCTGTGGTGGGCGCTCCAGTCCCCCCGGCCGCTGTCGTGGGGGGTCCTGGTGGGCTCCACGGTCGTGCTGCTGCTCAGCAACCTCGTGCGCTGGCTGCTGCCGAAGCGGCGGGTGCGGGGCTCGGGGGTCAACCGGCGGATGATGGCGTGGGCGGGGACCGGCGCGCTGCTCGGCTTCGTCCTGGTGCCGGTGCTGGGCGCGTTCCCCGGCTACGTGGGCGGCATGTACCTCGCCGAACGGCGCAGGCTCGGGAGCCACGGCGACGCGGCCGCGTCGACCCGTACGGTGATGCGGGCCATGGGCACGAGCGTCCTCGTCGAGCTCTTCAGCTGCCTGCTCATCGCGGGGGCGTGGGCGGGGGCGGAGGTGTGGGGCTGAGGGCGGCCGTGGGGGCCGCCGCGCCGAGGGACTAGCTCCCCTTCACGCCTCGGCCGGGAAGCGCGCGAGCGGGGCCTCCCGCGTGAAGAAGGTCTTGGCCTCCCTCAGGGCGCGGGCGTCGGTGCGGACGTCGCCGGGGCGCGAGCCGTTGCCGAGGAGGACGCCGCCGAAGCGCATCCCCATGAAGGCGGCGGAGAGACGGAGGGTCCCGACAAGGGGCTCGGCGACCGCGCGGTTCTCGTCGGCCATCGCCGTGACGCCCCACAGCGTGCGGCCGGCCATCTTCTCGCGGAACGCCGGGTCTGGCGTGCGCAGCCACTTCGACCAGTGGTCGAGGTAGGTCTTCGCGTACGAGGACAGCGCGTACCAGTAGAGCGGCGAGACGACGACGAGGTCGGTCGCCCCGAGCGTGGCCTCGTGGAGCAG
Organism: Streptomyces sp. Tu6071; assembly: GCF_000213055.1. Classification (NCBI taxonomy): domain Bacteria; kingdom Bacillati; phylum Actinomycetota; class Actinomycetes; order Kitasatosporales; family Streptomycetaceae; genus Streptomyces; species Streptomyces sp. Tu6071. The sequence goes on from NZ_CM001165.1 coordinate 1,339,651, forward strand.
CGCCTCGTCCGCGGAGACGGGGGTGTGCCCCCCGGGCGCGTGGCGGCCGTCGACGTAGGCGGGGAGCGAGAGCGCGGCGAGGTCGATCCAGCGGCGGGAGTACGTCCCTGGAAGCTGCGCGGCGGTGGCCTCGGCGAGGAGGCGGGAATTGCCCTCGGGCCGGGCACTGGCGAGGAGGAAGAGAAAGGAACGGGACATGGACGGCCCAACCCGCCCCGCCCCACCCCTATTCCACGCGGGGCCCAGGGTGCGGTGGGGACGGGTACGGGCCGGGGCTGCCGCCCCCGTGGTACCCGTACCCGTCCCCCCGCCGACGAGCGGCGGACCGGGACCACCGGGTGGGCCGACACGAGCAGGCGGGCCCGACTCGGCGGGTGGGCCGACACGAGCAAGCGGACCGGACTCGGCGGGTGGACCGGGACCGGCAGGCGGACCGGGACCGGCAGGCGGACCCGAACCGGCGGGGGTGGCTACGGAGCCCAGCGCCCGCGCCGACCTCCGCACCCTCTCCCCCGCCCACTCCGGTCCGCCCCGCAAGGCGCCCCGCTCTACAGGGCCCTCGCACCGCAAGGACCCCCGGTCTACAAGGCCCCCACCGCGCAAGGCCCCGCCCCGCCTCCCGTCAGCGGCGCCCCTTCCGCCCCCGCTCCGGGACCGCCCCGTACCGCTTGAGGTCCATCGCCGCGCGGCCCTCGGCGCCGCGCATCTTCCACTCGCGGCGCTGGGCGGCGCGGAGGAAGGCGTCGGCCTTGGCCTCGATGCGGGTGTTCTCGCGCTGGAGTTTGCGGTAGCTGTCGAGACGGCGCTGCGGCAGCGCGCCGCTCTCGACGGCCTCGCGGACGGCGCACCCCGGCTCGCTCTCGTGGGCGCAGTCGAGGAAGCGGCAGCCGGTGGCGTACTCCTCGATCTCGGCGAAGACCTGGCCGACGCCGTGCCCCGCGTCCCAGAGCCCCACCCCGCGCAGTCCGGGCGTGTCGATGAGGACGCCCCCGGCGGGAAGCGGGACCAGGTTGCGGGTCGTGGTGGTGTGCCGCCCCTTGCCGTCCTGGTCGCGCACGGCCTGGACGCGCATGTGCGGGGCCTCGGCGAGGGCGTTGGCGAGCGTGGACTTGCCCGCGCCGGAGCGGCCGAGCAGGACGGAGGTCCCCCCGGCGAGCACCTGCCGCAGCTCGGGCACCCCCTCCCCCGTGTCCCCGCTGACAGCGAGCACCTCGACGCCGGGAGCGGCCGAGGCGGCGTCGACGAGGAGATGGGCGCGGGTCTCGGGATCGGGCACGAGGTCGGCCTTGGTGAGGACGAGGACGGGGGTGGCCCCGGACTCCCAGCCGAGGGCCAGGAACCGTTCCACGCGGGAGAGTTCGAGTTCGTCGGCGAGCGAGATGGCGACGACGGCGAAGTCGACGTTGGCGGCGAGGACCTGCGCCTCGCTGCGCTTGGACGAGGTGGAGCGCAGGAAGGCGGTACGGCGGGGCAGCAGCGTCCGCACGTACCGGGGGTCCGTGCCCGCCGGGTCGACGGCGGCCCAGTCCCCGGTGCAGACGACCTTCCTGGGGTCCCGGGGCACGACGAAGGCGGTGTCGGCGCGGACAGTGCCCTCGGCGGTGGCGAGATCGCACTGCCCCCGGTCGACACGGACGACCCGCCCGAGGACGAGCCCTTCGGCGCCGTACGGAGCGAAGACTTCGGCCCACTGCTCGTCCCAGCCGTAGGGAGCGAGGGGGTGAGCGGGCATGGAGTTCTGCGAAGCAGAGAAAGACAAGGGGTGACCCTTCACAGGGGTGGCCCCGGCGCCGCGCGCATGGGCGCGTGAGTGGAGTGAGATCAGCCGGTGGCCACGGAGGTGGACTTGACGAACTTCCGCATGCGGGCAACGCCCGTCGCAACGACAGCCATCTTTCGCACCTCCTCATTCACGCGTGTCCAACGGCGCCCTTCACCGGCCGCTGGGAACGAGGCGACAGTAGCCGCGTCCCTCGCCGAAGACCACTTCTTTTCCGCGGGGCGGCTCAGCAGGGGTGAGCGGGCCCGGTGCGGGCGCCCGGGAGGGCGGAGCGACCTCGGACGACGCGCGTGGGCTGGACGCGTGTGCGCCGGGGTACGGATCGACTGCCGGGGCCGTCGCGTCGAAGCGTGCCGGGCCCTTCGCGCGGACACCGAACTCATCGATCAAGGAGAGACATGGCTGACGAGCGGATGGCCGACGTTCCCCGGGTCCGGTACGAGAAGGAGGGGCACCTGGCCACCGTCACGCTGGACCGCCCTCGCTCGCTGAACGCCATGGATCTGCGGATGCACGAGGAACTGGCCGAGGTGTGGGACGACGTCGAAGCCGATGACAACGTGTGGGCCGTGGTGCTCACGGGTGCCGGGGACCGGGCGTTCTCGGTGGGTCAGGACCTCAAGGAGCTGGACCGCAGGAACCGGGCCGGGACGGCGGGGACCTCCAGCTTCGGCAGCCGGGGCAAGCCGGGATACCCGCGGCTGACCGAACGATTCGGCCTGAGCAAGCCCGTGATCGCCCGGGTGGACGGCTTCGCACTCGGCGGCGGCTTCGAGCTCGTGCTCGCCTGCGACCTGGTGATCGCGTCCGACCGTTCCACTTTCGGTCTGCCGGAGGCCAGGCTGGGTCTGATGGCCGGGGCGGGCGGGGTGTTCCGGCTGACCCGGCAGGCTCCGTACCGCGCGGCGATGGGCTACCTCATGACCGGACGACGGATGACCGCCGACCGGGCGTACGAGCTGGGGCTGGTGAACGAGGTGGTTCCGGCCGGACAGCTCGACGACTGTGTGGCGGGGTGGGTGGCGGACGTGCTGACATGCGCTCCGCTGTCCGTGCGGGCGATGAAGGAGGTCGCCAGGGAGTCGGCATCGCTCTCCCTGCCGGACGCCTTCGCGGCGGACTACGAGTGGGAGAGGCGCCGCATGCGCAGCGCGGACGCGCTGGAAGGCCCGAGGGCCTTCGCGGAGAAACGGGCCGCGCGCTGGCAGGGACGCTAGGGCCCCGCTCCCGGCACGAGGGGTGGGCCCCGGGGGGCGTCTCGCCGGGGCCCGAAGCGCGGGCCCCGGCGGCAGCGGCAGCGGCAGCGGCAGCGCGACCGTCACCGGCGCCGGGTACCGCAGTGCGCCACGCCGGGCGCCTAGGAGCCGCTCGCCGGGCGGGCCGCCCGGTCCGGTGCGCGTATCCGGCGGTCGGCCTGCTTCCGCTCCGGCCGTCCGGTCAGTCCACGTCGGACGGCCAGCGGATTCCCCGGAAGGCGGGGCTGAACAGCCCGGCGAGGAAGACCAGGGCGAGCGCACCGGCGATGGCCAGGAGCGTTGCCCTCGCGGAGAAGAAGTCGAGTGCGAGCCCGGCGGCCAGCGTCCCCGCCGCCGCGCCCAGGCCCCACAGGGTTCCGGCGGCCGACATGACGCGCCCGCGCTGTTCGTCGGGCACCTGGCGGAAGATCACCAGGTCCGCCAGGATGCGCATGGTCGGCACGCCGAGCATGATCACGACCAGCAGGAGCCCGGTCCACCACGGGCCGATGGGCAGTCCCATCAGGCACAAAAGTCCGGCCAACACAAGGAGTTGGCTGAACATCAGTAAGGCCGGCGAGAAGCGGCGCAGGGGCTTGATCAAGGCGGACCCGATGAGTCCTCCGACAGCCAGCCCCGCGACCGCGATGCCTATCTCCCCCGAGGACGCCTTCTGAGCGGTCAGGTGCACGGCGACGATCAGGACCAGGGGCGCGGTGGCGGTGTTCATCGCGGCGGTGAAGAGGGTCGTGCCGCGCAGATCCGGCGAACTCCAGAGCACGGCCAGGCCCTTCGTCAACTGGCGCAGACGAGGGCCCTCTTCGCGACGCGGCGGAGTGGCGCTCTCTCCCGGACGGAGGCGCACCAGCAGCACGCACAGGGCCGACAGCACGAAGGCCGCCACCATGACGCCGAACGGCAGGGCCCTGGAGGCCCCGTAGAGCGCGCCGCCAAGCGCGGGACCGACGAGGGAAGCCGCGTTGTTGCGCACCTCCTCAGTGGTCAGCGCCGTGGTGAGCTGGCTGCGCGGGACCACCGCGCGCACCATCAGCATCCGGCACGTCGCGCTGACCGGTCTCGCGGCACCGATCACCACGGCGACCACCAGGAGGTGGGTCAGCGACAGTTCGTCAAGGAGCAGGGCCACCGCCACACTGCCCACGCTCACCGCCCGGACGCCCTCCACCGCCATCATCAGCAGCCGCCGGTCCACGCGGTCGGCCAGCTCACCGGCCGGGAGGCCGAGCACCAGCGCCGTACACAGCTGCACCGCGCTGAAGACACCCGCGGACGCCGGGGACCCCGTGACCGCGAGGATCACCAGCGGCCACACCACATCGGCCACCTCAAGCCCCAGAACGGAGAGCGCCGAGCCCGACCACAACAGGTGGAAGGCGCGGTTCGCGCGCAGCGGGAGCTCGGTGGCCGGGGCGGCATCGGGCATGGGGAAGTCCTCCCTTGTCGGAGAGTCGTCGGCCTCCGGGCGGGTGCGGCGAGCGGGGGAGGCCGCAGAGCCGTTTCGCTGTCCGAAGGCCGAAATGTATCAGCGGGCCGAAGGGCCGAGCCGCCCCCGCCTGGGCAGCAACTGGACACCGGGCGAACGTTGTTGTGCGGGCGAGCCCGGCCCCTGTCACGTTACTGACAGTCCGTTGCCGCCCGCATTTTCGGCCGCGACGCCTTCTTATGATCGGACGCGGCGTGATGCCGCACCCGTCCGGTTTCCGGCACGCGACCAGCAGTGACTCTTGCTCAGCGCCACCCCGTCTGTACCGCGGACCGGTACCGGCACGTCTCATTCCGTCCCGCCACGGGCCCGGCAGTTCCCGGGCCGATTCCACGGCACGACCGCGTCCCCGCGCGGGAGGGCCAGGAACACGACGCCCCGTGGTCCCGGCAGTCGACCAGTTCCGTTTCCTCTGGGAGGGTTACGTGCACAGCGCAGTCGATCCCGTTTCTCTTGACGACGACGGCCGCCGGGCACCTCGGCACCTTCTGCCGGTCATGTTCGAGGAGCAGGCCGCACGCACACCCGCGGTCGTCGCCCTCGAACGCGGCGCGGACCGGATGACGTACGCGGAGCTGAACGCGCGTGCCAACCGGCTCGCCCGGCTGCTGGTCTCGCGGGGTGTCGGACCGGGCACCGCGGTGCTGGTCTGCATGCCGCGGGAGGCCGGCCTGGTCGTCTCGCTTCTCGCCATCGTGAAGGCGGGCGGCGTGTACGTGCCGCTGGACCCCGACTACCCGGAGGCGCGCAAGGAGTTCGTGCTCGGCGACTGCGGAGCCGCCCTCGCTCTGGTCGACCGCCCCGGACGGACCACCGCCGACGAACTCGTGCTCCCCTCGGTGGACTTCACCGGCCCCGGCGAAGAGGACGCGGACCTCACCGACCAGGACCGGCTCTCGCCGTTGCGCCTGCTCCACCCGGCCTACCTGATCTACACCTCCGGGTCCACCGGGACGCCGAAGGGCGTACTGGTCCCGCACTCGGGCCTGGACCGGCTGCGCCGGACCCACCGGGGCTACACCGGCGGTACCCCGGGGCACCGGGTCCTCCAACTGGCTTCCATCGGGTTCGACGCCTCGGTGTGGGAACTCGTGATGGCCCTGCTCTCGGGCGGCACGGTGGTGTTCGGCCGCGCCGAGGAGCTGCTGGCCGGGGAGCGGGCACCGGAGGGCATCACGCACGTCACTCTGACCCCCTCGCTGATGGGTGCCATCTCCCCGGAGACGTTCCCGCCCGCGAGCACGGTCATCACCGCGAGCGAGGCATGCCCCCAGTCGCTGGCGGACCGGTGGGCCGCCGTGCACCGGCTCGTCAACGCCTACGGCCCGACCGAGACGACCGTCTGCGCCACCTCCATGCCCCGGCCCCTCGTACCGGGCGAACGGATCGGGCTGGGCGTCCCGATCGACTCCACCACCGTCCACGTCCTCGACGACACGCTCAGCCCCGTCGGGCCCGGGGAGACGGGTGAGCTGTACGTCGCGGGCACCGGGCTGGCGCTCGGCTACCACGGCCGCGCCGCGCAGACCGCGAGCCGGTTCGTCGCCGACCCGTTCGGCGCGCCCGGCAGCCGGATGTACCGGACCGGCGACCTGGTCAGGCGGTCGGCGACCGGCGGGCTGGAGTTCGCCGGACGCGGCGACGACCAGGTCAAGATCCGCGGATTCCGGATCGAGCCCGCGGAGGTCGCCTCGGCCCTGGACACCACGCCCGGCGTCGGCCGCTCGGCGGTGGTGGTCGACGGCGCCGACGACAACCGGCGACTGGTGGCCTACCTGGTCCCTGATCCCGCCACGTCCGACGAGGGCGAGCGGCACCAGGTCGACGACTGGAAGCGGCTCGGGGACGAGCACTACCGGCAGACGGAGGGGGAGTCCTTCGCGGGCTGGTCGAGCAGCTACACCGGAGAGGCGATCCCCGAGGAGGAGATGCGGCAGTGGCGCGACGCCACGGTCGAGCGCATCCGCGAGGGCGCGCCCCGCCGAGTGCTGGAGATCGGCGTCGGCAGCGGTCTGCTGCTGTCCCGGCTCGCCCCGGACTGCGAGGAGTACTGGGCCACCGACCTGTCCGAGGTGGCGGTCCGGCACCTGCGCGCTCGCGTGGAGGCCGTACCCGGACTGGCCGCGCGGGTCCGTCTGCGTGCTCAGGCCGCGCACAGCACCGAGGGCCTGCCCTCCGGGCACTTCGACACGCTCGTGATCAACTCCGTGGCCCAGTACTTCCCGAGCGCCGCCTACCTCGCCGACGTGATCGACAAGGCGCTCGACCTGCTCGCTCCGGCTGGTCGCCTGTTCCTGGGCGACCTCCGCAATCTGCGGCTGCTGCCCGCCTTCGGGTCCGCCGTGGTGCTGAGCAGACCGGTCGTCCCGGCCGACGCCCTGGCCGCCGCCGAACGGATGCTCGCCGCCGAGGAGGAGCTGCTGGTCGACCCCGGGCACTTCGACCTGCTGCGCCGCGGCGACCCGCGCGTGGCCGCCGTGGACGTACGGCTGAAGCGGGGCCTCGCGGACAACGAGCTGACCCGGCACCGCTACGACGTGGTGCTCCACCGTGCCCCGGCGACCGTCACGGAGGCGGCGGGGGTATGCGAACACGCCTGGTCGGGCATGGAGGACCTGGACACCGCGCTGTCCGCCTCGGAGGGGATCCTCCGGGTGACCGGCGTCCCCAACGGCCGCGTGCTCGGTGAGATTCGCGCGCATCAGGCGCTCCAGGACGGCGCCACGGCGGACGAGGCCCGCGCGCTGCTCACCGCCGCCGAGGGCGTGCACCCCGAGTACTGGCACGAGGTCGCCGCACGCACGGGCCACCGGGCGCAGGTCACCTGGTCGGCGCGGGACGAGGCCGCCGTGGACGTACTGTTCGTTCCCCTCGGAGACGGCACGGGCGTCGAGATCGCCAGCGGCGCTCCGGAGATCCCCCCGACCGCCAGCCGCGTGCTGACGAACCAGCCCGCCCGCCCGCGCGCCGAGGCGGAGCTGATCTCCGCCGCCCGCGCACACGTGCGGCGGGTGCTCCCCGCCCACCTGGTGCCGTCCGCCTTCGTGGTGCTCGACGCCCTCCCGCTGACCCCGCACGGGAAGCTCGATCGCACGGCACTCCCCCGCCCTCAGGCCGCCACTGGCAAGCGGGGACGCGCGGCGGAGACCAGCACCGAACTCACGCTCTGCGCCCTCTTCTCCGATCTGCTGGGCGTGGACTGCGACCTCGCGGACGACGACTTCTTCGAGCTGGGCGGCCATTCCCTGCTCGCGACCCGCCTCGTCAACGCGATCCGCTCCGCCTTCGGTGTCTCCACGGAGCTGCGGACCGTCTACCGCGCCCGTACCGTCGCGGCGCTCGCCGAGGCCGTGGAGAGCGCCGCGGCACCCGTCCGCCCCCGGCTGCGCGCGGTGCGCCCCCGCCCCGAGATCGTGCCCGCGTCCGCGGCGCAGCGTGCGATCTGGCTCTCCGAGCAGGTCGCCGGACTCGGGACGGCCTACCACATCCCCCTCGTTGTGCGGGTGGTGGGTGGTGTGGATGTGGGGGTGTTGGCGGGGGCGTTGGGTGATGTGGTGGGTCGGCATGAGGTGTTGCGGACGGTGTTGGTGGAGGGGGGTGGTGGGGTGGTGCAGGTGGTGTTGCCGCCGGTGGGTGAGGTGCGGGTGGGGGTGTGTGAGGTGGGTGCGGACCGGGTGGATGCGGTGGTGGCGTCGTTGTGCGGGCGGCGTTTCGATCTGTCGGGTGAGTTGCCGTTGCGTGCGGATGTGGTGCGGGCCGGGGGTGAGGAGGTGCTGGTCCTGGTGTTGCATCACGTGGCGGTGGACGGGTGGTCGATGGGCCCGTTCTTCGCCGATCTGGAGCGTGCGTACGGGGCGCGTGTCAAGGGTGGGGTGGTGGCGTGGGAGCCGTTGCCGGTGCAGTACGCGGATTACGCGTTGTGGCAGCAGGAGCTGCTGGCGGGTGGTGGTGACGCGGGCGGTGTCGTCTCGCGGGGGTTGGCGTATTGGGAGGGGGTGCTGGAGGGGTTGCCGCAGGAGCTGGAGTTGCCGGTGGACCGGCCGCGTCCGGTGCGTCCCTCCTATCGGGGTGGGGTGGTCGCGTCGGGTGTGGGTGCGGGGGTGCACGGGGCTCTGGTGGGGGTGGCCAGGGGGGCTGGGGCGAGTGTGCTGATGGTGGCGCAGGCGGCGTTGGCGGTGGCGTGGTCGCGTTCGGGTGCGGGTGTGGATGTTCCGGTGGGGACGGTGGTGGCGGGGCGGGGGGATGAGGTCCTGGACGAGGTGGTGGGGTTCTTCGTCAACACGCTGGTGCTGCGGACGGATGTTTCGGGTGATCCGTCGTTCGGTGAGTTGCTGGAGCGGGTGCGGGAGGCGGACCTGGGGGCGTTCGCGCATCAGGAGGTGCCTTTCGAGTATCTGGTGCGCGAGCTGAACCCCGACCGGGTCGTGGGCCGGCACCCGCTGGTGCAGACGATGCTCAGCATGGACACCGAATCCCCGGCCGCGTTGTCGCTGCCCGGCCTGCGGTGCACGCCCGTAGAGGGGGCCGGGGAGAGGGTGGCGAAGTTCGATCTGGACGTGACAGTGCGGGAGCTCCCTGGTCAGGGGGGTGTTCAGATCTCCCTGGTCTATGCGGCGGATCTCTTCGACGAGGCGACCGCGCAGGGGCTCGTGGACCGGATGAGCCGGGTCCTGGAAGCAGCCGCCCTGGACCCGGGGGCACCGATCAGCACCATCGACGTCCTCACCCCAGGTGAACGCGCCGATCTGCAGCGCTGGGGGACAGGACCACGTTCCACCCCGGAAGAGCCGACCGTGGCGGGGGCGTTTCTCGCGCGGGCCGGACGGTGCCCGCAGGCGGTCGCCGTCGTGGACGCCGCCTCGGGTGTCGAGCTGACCTACCGCGAACTCGAACACCGGGCACGGGCCTTCGCGAAAAAGATACGAGGCGCGTTCGGGGAGGTGACGGACGTGGCGGTGCCGGTGCTCGCCGAGCGGAGTGTGGACCTGGTCGTGGCCTTCACCGGCATCCTCCTGGCCGGGGGTGCCTACCGGCCCGTCCACCTCGGACACCCCCTGAACAGGCAACGCGACTCACTCACCGACGGCGACGGAACCCCGCTCCTCGTCGTCGACACGGCGCACAGTGATCACCCGCTGACCGAAGGCCGGAGGGTCCTCACCATCACCGGGGACGACACGGTAACCACCGGGACCAGTGCGTTGGCTGGGGCGACCAGCGGTGAGGAAGCAGCCTCCGCCGATGCCGGGCCGGTCGTGTCTCGCACGGACGAGGATGTCGTGTTGCCGACTGTGTTGCCGGATCAGCTTGCGTATGTGATGTCGACGTCCGGGTCGACGGGGCGGCCGAAAGCGATCGCCATCACGCACCGTTCGGTCGTCGATCTCGCGGTCGATCCCGCCTGGGAGATCACCCCGGACGACCGGGTCCTGATGCAGGCCCCGCACGCCTTCGACGGCTCCACCTACGAACTCTGGGCCCCACTTCTCGCCGGGGCCACCGTGGTCATCGCCCCGCCCGGCGAACTCACCGCCGCCCGCGTCCGCGACCTCACCCACACCCACCACCTGACCACGATCAGCCTCACCGCCGGCCTCTTCAGCGTCCTGGCCGAGGACGACCCCCACGTCTTCACCCCCCTGCGGGAAGTCACCACCGGCGGCGACATCGTCCCGCCCGCCGCCGTCCACGCCGTCCTCACCGCCAGCCCCCACACCACCGTGCGCACCACCTACGGCCCCACCGAAACCACCCTCTGCGTCACCCACACCCCCTGGCACCCCCACGACACCATCCCCACCCCCGTCCCCCTCGGCACCCCCATGAACAACACCACCCTGCGCGTCCTGGACCCCGCCCTGCGCCCCTGCCCACCCGGCGTCCTGGGCGAGCTCTACCTCACCGGAACCGGACTCGCCCGCGGCTACCTCGCCCAGCCCGCCCTCACCGCCACCCGCTTCACCGCCGACCCCCACGGCACACCCGGCACCCGCATGTACCGCACCGGCGACCTCGCCCGCCTCCACCACGACGGCACCCTCACCTTCCACGGCCGCAACGACCACCAGATCAAAATCCGCGGCACCCGCATCGAGATCAACGAAATCGAAACCGCCCTCACCACCCACCACGGCGTCACCCACGCCGCCGTCATCGCCCACCACCCCCACACCCCCCACACCCAGCTCACCGCCTACTACACCGGCACCACCACCCCCACCACCCTCCACCACCACCTCACCACCACCCTCCCCCCACAAATGACCCCCACCACCCTCCACCACCTCACCACCTGGCCCCTCACCCCCAACGGAAAACTCGACCACACCCAACTCCCCACCCCCACCAACCCCACAACCACCACCACCCCCAGCACCACACCCCACACCCCCCACGAACACCTCCTCACCACCCTCTTCGCCACCACCCTCAACCTCCCCACCCTCAACACCCACGACAACTTCTTCACCCAAGGCGGCAACTCCCTCCTCGCCATCCGCCTCACCAACCACATCAACACCACCCTCAACCTCAACCTCAACACCCAGGACATCTTCGCCCACCCCACCCCCACCACCCTCGCCCACCACCTGACCGGACTGACCGGCACTTCCCGACCGCGGATCACCAAGGTGGCCGAGCGGCCCGACCCGTTGCCGCTGTCGGACGCGCAACGCCGGTTGTGGTTCCTGTACCAGCTGGACGGACCGACCCCGACCTACAACATTCCGCTGATAGCCCGTCTGTCGGGTGCGCCCGATCTCGACGCTCTCACCGCGGCCCTCGCCGACGTGCTGGCCCGGCACGAGGTGCTGCGCACCGTGTTCACGGAGCGCGACCAGGAGCCGGCGCAGGTGGTGCTACCGGTCGAGCGGGCCCGTCCGGTGATCGGGACGACCGAGTGCCCGCCGTCCCGTCTGGAGGGTGTACTCGCCGAGGAGTGCGCGCGTCCCTTCGCGCTGGACACGGAACTGCCGGTCCGCGCCCACGTCGTCCGCTCCGGCGACGTCCACCATCTGGTCCTGACGGTGCACCACATCGCCGCCGACGGCTGGTCCATGGAGCCCCTCTGCGCGGACCTGGCCCGCGCCTACGCGGCCCGACTGCGGGGCGAGGAGCCCGGATTCGCCCCGCTGCCGGTGCAGTACGCCGACTACACGCTCCGGCAGCGGGACGCCGACGCCGCGGGCCGGGACTCAGGTCTCGCATACTGGGAGAACGCCCTGCGCGGGCTCCCCGAGCAGCTCGACCTCCCCTACGACCGCGCCCGCCCGGCGCGCGCCTCCTCCCGCGGGGGTTCGGTGCGGCGGACGCTGGACCCGCGCGTCCACGAGCGGCTGCTGCTCCTCGGCCAGGAGCACGACGCGACCCTGTTCATGGTGGTGCAGGCACTGCTCGCCGCGACCCTGACCCGGCTCGGGGCCGGGGACGACATACCGCTCGGCTCGGTCGTCGCCGGCCGCTCGGACGAGGTGCTGGACGAACTGGTCGGCTTCTTCCTCAACAGTGTCGTGCTGCGTACCGACACCTCCGGAGATCCGGCCTTCACCGAGCTGCTGGACCGGGTCCGCCGTACCGACCTGACCGTTCTGGCCCACCAGGACGTGCCGTTCGACCGGCTCGTGGAGCATCTCAAGCCCCCGCGCTCGCTGGCCGCCCATCCGCTCTTCCAAGTGGCCTTCGGTGTGGCCGCGCCCAGCCCCGTGCCGAAGCTGGAGGGATTGGAGTCGACCCCGGTCCGTCCCCCACTGGACGCCGCGAAGTTCGACCTGTACTTCGGCATCACCCAGCACGAGGGAGCCGAGGGGCGCCGCGGTGCCCTGGAGATCGACCTCACGTACGCCCTCGACCTGTTCGACCCGGCCACCGCCGAGAACATCGTCGACCGACTGGCGCGCATGGCCGAGGCCGTCGCCGCCGACCCCGCCGTGCGCTGCGGCGGGATCGACCTGCTCGACGGCGACGAACGCCACCGCATCCTGCACACGTGGAACACGACGGCCCTCCCGGTGCCGCGCACCCTGCCCGACATGTTCGACGAGCAGGTGCGCGCCCACCCCGACGAGATCGCCGTGGAGCATCGGGGCGAGCGGGTCTCCTACCGCGAGCTCGACGCCCGGTCCAACCGGCTCGCGCGTCACCTGATCGCGGCCGGGGCCGGACCGGAGGATCTCGTCGCGGTGTCCACCCGGCGTGGGCTGGGGTGGGTCACGGCGATGCTGGCCGTCCTCAAGTCCGGCGCGGGCTACCTGCCCGTCGACCCGGCGTACCCGTCGGCGCGCAAGCGGTTCATCCTCGACGACAGCGCACCGCGCTTCGCGCTCGTCGACGACCCGGCCGACCTGCCGGGCTCCGGTGCGGTGGTCGGCGTGCCGGCCGACATCGACCTGAGCACGTACTCCGACGGCCCGGTAGCCGACGAGGAGCGGCGCCTGCCCCTGCGGACCGCCAACGCGTGCTACATGATCTACACCTCGGGCTCGACCGGAGTGCCCAAGGGCGTCCTCCTGGCGCACACCGGGATCAGCCGCCTGGCCCTCCGGCACCGCGACTTCGTGCCCGACGGGGGCGGACACCGCGTGCTGCAACTCGCCTCGATCGGCTTCGACGGATCGGTGTGGGAGGTCGTGATGGCCCTCCTGCTCGGCGGCACCCTCGTCGTCGGCGAGCCCGAGGAACTGCTCACCGCCGCCCCCGGCCACGCGCCCGACATCACGCACGTGCTGGTCACGCCGTCCATGCTCGCCGCGATGCCGGACCACGCGCTGCCCCCCGGCATCGTGGTGATCACGGCCAGCGAGTCCTGCCCGCAGTGGCTGGTGGACCGGTGGGGGCGGGACCGCACGGTGGAGAACTCCTACGGGCCCACCGAGACCACGGTCTGCGCCACGGGCGGACCACTGCCCCCGGGTCTGCCGGTCACCATCGGCCGCCCGGTGCCCTCGACCAGCGTGTACGTGCTGGACGCCGCGCTACGTCCGGTCCCCCCGGGTGTGGTCGGCGAGCTGTACATCGCCGGTGCCGCTCTGGCCCGCGGGTACGCCGGACGCCCCGCGCTGACCGCCTCACGCTTCGTGGCGGACCCCTTCGGCCCCGCGGGAACGCGGATGTACCGATCCGGCGACCTCGCGCGCTGGAGGAACGACGGGCGGCTGCTGTTCGCGGGGCGGTCCGACGACCAGGTCAAGATCCGCGGCTTCCGGATCGAGCCCGGAGAGGTCGAGGCGGAGCTGTGCGCCCTGCCCGGGGTGGACACCGCCGCCGTCGTGGTCCGTACCGACCGCCCCGGGGAGGCCGAGCTGACCGCCTACTACACCGGCCCCGCTCATCCCCTGCGCACCCGGGCGGAGTTGGCGCGGCGGCTGCCCGAGTACATGGTGCCGTCCGCCCTGGTCCCGATGACGGCCATCCCACGCAACCACAGCGGGAAGCTGGACCGGGGGGCCCTGCCCGCGCCCGATCGCACGACCTCCTCGCGCGGTCCGCGCACTCCGCGCGAGGAAATCCTGTGCGGTCTGTTCGCCGAACTCCTCGGGCTGCTCGCGGTCGGCGTGGACGACGGGTTCTTCGACCTGGGCGGCCACTCGCTCCTCGCCACCCGGCTGGTCAATGCGGTGCGCGCGGCGTTCGGTGTGCGGCTGGACCTGCGGGAGGTCTTCGAGCACCCGACGGTGGCCGGGATCGACCGGCTGATCGACTCCGCCCTGGCCGGTCCCCCGCCCGTGGTCCCGGTGTCCCCGCGCCCGGAGTCCCTGCCGCTCTCGCACGCCCAGCGCGGGCTGTGGTTCACCGAGCAGTTGGAGGACCGGCCGGACCACGTCTACACGGTCGCTCTGGCCACCCGGACGACCGGTGAGTTCGACCGCGCGGCGCTGGCCGACGCGCTGACCGACGTCGTCGGCAGGCACGAGGTCCTGCGCACCGTCTTCGCGAACCGCGACGGGGAACCCGTCCAGATCGTCCGGCCGGTCGAGGACGCGCCGGTGCCGGTCGGCTGCTCGGACGTGACCCGGGCGCGGATGAAAGCGGCGGTCGCCGCCGAGTGCCGGCACGCCTTCGACCTGAGCACCGATCTCCCCGTGCACGCGCACGTACTGCGCGGCGAGGCCGAGCAGGTGCTCGTCCTGGTCCTGCACCACATCGCCGTCGACGGCTGGTCCATGGGCCCGTTCACCGCGGACCTCGCCCACGCCTACGCCGCCCGAGCCGAGGGCAAGGTCCCCGAGTGGACGCCGCTGTCCGCGCAGTACGTGGACTACGTCCTGTGGCAGCGGGAGAACTCCCGGGCCGGGCTCGGCCACTGGACGCGGGCCCTCGCCGGAGCCCCGGAGGAGCTGGCGCTGCCGGCGGACCGCCCCCGGGCACCGCGCCCCTCCTTCCGGGGGGACACCGTCTCGCTCCGGCTCGATGCCGACACCCGCGCGGCCCTGGCCGCCCTGGCCCGCGGGCACGGTGCGACACCGTTCATGGTCGCGCACGCCGCGCTCGCCGCCACCCTCACCCGCAGCGGGGCGGGCACCGATCTCCCGATCGGCACCGTGGTCGCCGGGCGCCACGACGAGGCCCTGGAGGAGCTGGTCGGTTTCTTCGTCAACACGCTGGTGCTGCGTACGGACACCTCGGGCGATCCCACCTTCGGGGAACTCCTCGACCGGGTGCGCCGCACCGACCTGGACGCCTACCGGCACCAGGATGTCCCGTTCGACCGGATCGTCGAGGAACTGCGCCCGGAGCGCACTCTGGCCCGTCACCCGCTGGTGCAGACGATGCTGAGCTGGAGCACCGGCCGCGAGGACGCCGTGACTCTTCCCGGCCTCGACACCCTCCCGTTCCCCGGTACCGGGGAGCCCGTCGCCAAGTTCGACCTCGACATCGTGTTCCGGGAGGAGGCCGAGGGCATCGCCATCGAACTCACCTACGCCACCGACCTGTTCGACCGGGACACGGTGGCCGGTCTCGGCCGGCGGCTGCTGGCCACTCTGACGGCCGGGGTGGCCGAACCGGACACCCGGATCGGGGCGATCGACCTGCTCACTCCGGCCGAACACGCGTGGCTGGCCGGGCGGGGCGCCGCCGACGGCCCCCGCACGGTCGGCACCCTGGTCTCGGGCTTCGCGGCCTGGGCCGACTCGGACCTGACCGCGGTGATCGACGGGGGCCGGGAGGTGTCCTACAGGGAGCTGGACCGGCGCTCGGACCGGCTGGCGAGAGCGCTGGTGGCGGCGGGAGTGCGGCCGGAGGACGTCGTCGCGCTGCTGATGGACCGCGGCGTCGACCTGCTGGTGGCGATGCTCGGCGTCCTCAAGGCGGGCGGAACCTTCCTGCCCCTGCACCTGGCGCACCCGGCGGACCGGATGCGCGGTGCCGTGGCGGACAGTGCCGCCGGGGTGCTCCTGGTCGACGGCGCCCACGCGTCCCACGAGCTGGCCGGTGGCATCGGCACCGTGCTGGTGGTCGGGCACGAGCCGACGGCGCCGGAGGCCGAGCTGCCCATGGTGCGCCCCGACCAGCTCGCCTACCTGATGTACACCTCCGGGTCGACCGGCGAACCCAAGGGCGTCGCGGCGACGCACCAGAACGTGCTCGACCTCGCTCTGGCCCCCTCCTGGGGCACCGGTCCCGGCGACCGGGTCCTGATGCAGGCCCCGCACGCGTTCGACGGGTCCTCCTACGAGGTGTGGGCGCCCCTGATGACCGGCGCGGCCGTCGTGGTGATGCCTTCCGGCGACCTCACCTCGCTCTCCCTGCGGACGGTGGCCGAGCGGCACGGGGTGACCCGGATCAGCCTGACCGCGGGCCTGTTCCGGGTGCTCGCGGAGACCGATCCGGCCGCGTTCACCGGGCTGACCGAGGTGATCACCGGCGGCGACGTGATCTCCCCCGAGGCGGTGCGCGCGGTCCTGGCCGCCTGCCCGGACATCCTCGTCCACAGCACCTACGGGCCGACCGAGATCACCATGTGCGCGACGTTCTCGCGGCTCACGTCCGCCGACCCGGTTCCGGCACCGATCCCCCTCGGGGAGCCTCTGGCGAACACCTCGCTGCATGTGCTGGACGACTGCCTGCGTCCCGCCCCGCCCGGCGTGGCCGGGGAGCTGTACATCGCGGGGGCGGGAGTGGCGCGCGGCTACTTCGGCCGGCCCGGCGCGAGCGCGTCGCACTTCGTCGCGTGCCCGTTCGGACAGCCGGGTGCGCGGATGTACCGGACCGGCGACATCGTGCGCTGGGAGCGGGACGGCACGCTGGGCTTCCTGGGCCGCGCGGACAACCAGGTCAAGGTGCGCGGCTTCCGGGTGGAGGTCGGCGAGGTCACCGCCGAGCTGGCGGCGGTCGACGGTGTCGCCCAGGCCGCTGTGGTCGTGCGGGAGGACCGGCCCGGGGACAAGTCCCTCATCGGCTACTACACCGGGGAAGCGGCCGAGGACGTGGTGCGCGGGCGGCTGATGGCACGGCTGCCCTCGCAAGCCGTGCCTTCCGCGCTGATACCGGTGGCGTCCTGGCCGCTGACCAGCAACGGCAAGCTGAACACCGCCGCGCTGCCGGCCCCCGGGCCCCGCGAGGCGTTCCGCGCGCCGCGCACCCCGCGCGAGGAAGTGCTCTGCGCGCTGTTCGCGGAGGTGACCGGCGCTCAGCGGGTGGGCATCGACGACAGCTTCTTCGATCTGGGCGGCCATTCCCTGATGGCCATCGCGCTCAGCAAGAAGGTGCACACCGCCATCGGTGTGCACCTCCCCGTCAACCTCCTCTTCCAGTACCCGCGGGTGGCGGAGTTGGCGGCGCGACTCGACAACCTCGACGACACTGCGGCGCGGCCACGGCCCGCCCTGCGACGGAGAACGGGGCAGGTGTGACATGCCGACGACAACTATCACCACCGATGAGACGGCGAGCACGGACGGAGCTCTCGGGCACATCCTTCTGCGCGGCGACGAGTTGCTCCGGGCGGAGTCGCCCGACCCGCAGTACGACCGGCCGAGGGAACTCTCCCGGTATCTGCTGATGCACTACGGCTCGTTCGAGGACACCTTCGAGCGTCCGGACCACCCGCTCGCCGGGGCCTACGGCTACGCGCACCGGCTCTCGGAGGCGCTGCGCGCCGCCGCGGAGCTGACCGGCTGCCGGGTCCGCGACGCCTTGGACGTCGGCTGCAACGTCGGCGGGGTGAGCCACGAACTGGCCCGGTGGGTGGAGGACTCGGTGGTCGGTGTCGACCTCAGCCCCCGGGCGGTCGAGGTCGCGCGCCGGGTGACCGACGCCGGTGGCGGCTCGTTCAGCGTGGTCAAGGGGGCGGGTACCCGCACCGTCCGCTTCCGGCTGCCCGACCGTCGCGAGCGGGCGGAGCTGCGGTTCGAGACGGGCGACGGCGAGGCACTGGCCGGCCGGCCAGGGGGGTACGACGCCGTCCTGGTCTCCAACATCCTGGACCGGGTGGCCGATCCGGCCGCGTGCCTGGCGCAGTTCCACGACTCGGAGCGCGTCCTGCGCGCGGGCGGCCTCCTCGTGATCGCCTGCCCGTGGTCGTGGTACCCGGAGTACACCGACCCGGCGGCATGGTTCGGTGCCGACCGCCCCGACCACTCCAGCGAGCATGCCCTGAAAGCGGCGCTCCGCGACCGGTTCACGTTGGTCGCCGAGTCCGAGCAGGCGGGTGTGCTGTGCCAGAACCCCCGCGAGTACGACTACTTCGAGTCACACGTCACCATCTGGCAGCACCGCTGAGCCGGTTCGGACGGCGGGCCGGGACAGCACCCCGGCCCGCCTCCGGCCGTCGGCGAAGGGCCCCGGCAGCCCCTCGTGCGGGGACCGAGGTACCGCGGGCGCGGAGGCAGCGCCCGGAGCGGGTACCGGCCGTTCGGTGCCGGCCTCCCCGGGACCGGTGGTGACGCGGCGGGAGCCCGGCGATCGGCCGTGATGCGGCCACCCGCGCCCCCGCGCCGCTCCCGGCTCGCCATTACCACCGGCCACGGCCATCGCCCGGCCTGTCAACCCCTCGACCAGGGGCTATTTCTCGCCTATTCCGCACTTCCCTCGCGTCACAAAAGAATCACCTGCCCCATCGCGCAAGGGCTGCCCTGGCGGCGCCGCTCGTCCCCTCTTTCCATCGCGCCACAAGGTCGGTTAGCATCCCGAAGTCGTTCGGTTGATATGGGGAGCACATGGATTTCGCATGGTTGGGGACGAACCCGCGCCGCCGCGACTTCCGTCCGGCGTTCCGGCAGCGGCGCCGCCTCCTTTTCGCCCCCGGCATTCAATTCCCGATGCGGTGGCCGAGGAACCCTGCCCGTTCCTCACCGGTCTGTACCGGCGGCGACCGACGCGAGTGCCGCCCCGTTCCGGCCTCTGCTTCTTCGCGTCGCGCGCGATGATTTCACTCACCATCCGTTGAATTTCATCTGCCATCGGCGGAAAAACCGGCGACCCGCGCTACGCGCGTCAACCACCAGTACGGCCATGATCGAGTGCTGTTTTCCGCTTGCCTGAGGGGTGAGAAATAATGAATACGTCTGGAAATCTGAAGACGATACCGAGTGATCGCGCGCTCGACGACGCACATCACCTGCTGCACTCGGCACTGAACGCCTACCGCCGTGAACAGCGGAACGTCAGGGACAGCCAGGCGAGCCCGCAGACCTGCCTGGAGGCGGTACGCGACTGCCTCGACGCCGCGGCCTGCCGCGGCATCTCGCTGTCCGTGGTGGTGCTGGGGCACTGGCGCACGGCCACGACCGACATGCTGGGCGAAGGTGCGGAAAGGTTCCTCCTCGGGGATGTGCTCACCGGGGGGCACGGCCTGACGGTCCTGCAACGCGAGGCGCACTTGCTCGACACGGTCGACCGCGACCGGCTCTCCGGGCTCTCGGCCAAGGGGGCCACGGTGAAGGTGGTGCCCGGACAGGCCACCGGCGTGATCGTGGTGGGGAGCGAACTCGCGCTGGTCAACTCGACGCGTCCGGGCCAGAGCGGCGCGGTCAGGCTGCTCCGGGACCCGGATGCCGTCCAGGCGCTCCATCAGCTCACCGCGGTGCTCCATGACGTCGCCGCGGATTTCGACCACTGGGTGGCCTCGGCGGCGTTACTGGACAAGGACCTGATGGTCGAGGTCCTCCGCATGCTCTGCCTGGGGGCGAAGGACGAGACGTCGGCGCGGCAGATGCGTGTGTCGGTGCGCTCCTTTCGCAGACACGTCGCCGCGATCATCAAGACGCTCAACGTCAGATCCCGGTTCGAGGCCGGGCTGAGGATCGGCCAGCTGGCCATGGCCTCGGGCCTCCGGCCGCCCGGCCACCTCCTCGACATGCCGGCCGAACCGGGCACCGACTGACACCCGGGCGCGCACGAGCCCGCCCCGGCCCGGCTCCTCCCGGGGGCGACGGCTCCGGCGGGGCCGGCACGCGTGGCGGCCCCGCCGGCTTCAGCCGTGTGCCGCGAACCGGCTCACTTTGCCCAGGACGTCCTCGCTGTAGAGGCGCAGCGCCTGCTGGAGCGCGAATTCCGCGAAGTAGAGGCGGCACGCCTCCAGCGGCTCGTCGGCCAGGTTGAGCATGCGGCGGTTGCTCGTCACGGCGGGACTGTCCAGCGCACGCACCCCGCGCTCCACCGCCTCGTCCAGCTCGCCCGGACCGACCACGTCGTCGAAGAGCAGGCCGGCGTCGGGCGAGGTGGCGGCGACCCGGTCGCCCATGAGGATGATCCGGCGGGCCCTCCGCTGGCCGACCGCGCGCGTGAGGCGGAAGTTGCCGGCTCCCGGGATGATGCCCTCCTGAGCCGCGGGCAGGCTGAAGAAGGAGTCCGAGGCCGCCAGCACGTGGTCGAAGAGCAGCAGGAGCTGCGCACCGCCGCCGATGGCGAAGGAGTCCACCGCGGCCAGCCACGGCTTCTCGATGTTCGGGCCGCGCCAGGAGCCGTCGTGGTCCACGGCGGTTCCCCGCACGATCTTGTTGAGGTACCCCAGTTCCCGGCGCATGAAGAAGTCCGCCCACGAGAGCCGGCCCGCGTGGAGGGCCTTGAGGTTCACCCCCGCGCTGAAGACGCGTCGGCCGGCGTACTTCGGGTGGGTCATCTCCCCACCGCGGAACACGCCCACACGGACCTCCGGGTCGAGCAGGGCCAGATCGACGGCCGTCTCGACGTCGTCGACCTGCTCGTCGTCCTCGGCGTTGAGGCTGTCCTCCCGGGTCAGCGTGAGGTGGGCGGCTCCGTCCCTGCGGCGGAGACGGACCGAACGGAGCGTCAGCTCCCCCTTGAGCAGGTAGTCGGGGAGCAGTTCCAGGGCGCGGGGTGTCGGCGTGAGCATCGTGTTCATCAGGTGCGTGCCGGACGCGGGGTCGCGCAGCACCTCGCCGACGAAGAGCGCCTGATCGATCTCCAGGCCCTCCTTCTCCGCCTGCGGCCGTCCGTTCTCCTCCGCCATGGCCTCGGGCGACGGGACGAGCCCCGGGAACTCGGTGGCCGCGCCGGTCAGCAGTTCCGCCAGCCTCGGCCGCTCCTGGAAGTCACGCGTCAGCCGCCGGTAGACGGTGGGCGCGTGGACCCGCAGGAACCGCTGACAGACCCGCCGCCGTTCGAGTTTCGTCTCGGCCGCCGCTTCCCGCTCCGCGGGCGTCCGTGCGGCGGGCGGGGGCAGAGCGGCCAGCTTCCTGGCGGTGAGTTCGCCGAGTGCGGCGACCGGGCGGAGACTGTCGTCGAAGTCCCCCGTCACCGCTCACCACCCCGCAGCACACGGTCGCAGGCGGCGAGGTGCCGGCCGAGCGCCTCCTCGAACGTCGTGGTGGTGGCTTCCAGCAGCAACTGCCGGAGCGGGCCCGGCGCCCCGCCCGGTTTCGGCAGCGCGCCCACGAGGGACACGGCCTCAGCCTCGTCGTCGACGAGGCGGTCCAGCAGCCCGAGCGACAGCGCCGCGGGGGCCGCGAGAGGCTCGTCGAACAGCACGTTCCGGCGGACGGCGGCGACACCCACCTGGTTCGCCAGGCGGTAGAGCGCCATGCCCGGCCAGGCGGCGCCGTCCCGCACCGGTACGGTCAGGCTGGTCCCGGCGGTGGCGATCCGGTAGTCGGTGGCGAGCAGCGCTTCCAGGGCGAGGCCGCCGCACGCACCGGAGACGACGGCCACGGTGGTGACGGGCAGTCGCTCGACGCGGCGCAGGGCGCGTTCCCACTTGTTCACGAGGGCGACATCGAGCGGGGCGGCGCCGTTCGCGGCGCCGCCGAGGCGGAGCACGGCCGGTGTCCCCGGGTCGGCGTCCTCGGCTCTGTCGCAGAAATCCTGGACGCGCGCGACGAGTGGGGGCGTGAGGTCTTCCGCGCCGTCGATGGTCAACTCGACCGTGGCATGGGCGGATGCGGTGAGCATGGGCACTCCTTCGAGTCGTGGCGGGACGTGCTACCAGCGGACGAGCGCGGTCTCGATGGTCGAGCCGGGGCCCATGGTCATGAGGAGCCCGTAGTCACCGGGCAGCGCGACCCCTTCGGAGCTGAGCCGCTCGTAGGAGAACAGGAAGGAGCCGCTGGAGACGTTCCCGTAGTCGCGCAGCACCTCGGTGGTGTGCCGGACGTCGTACTGGGTGAGGCCGAGGTTGACCCGTACGGAGTCGATCACCTTCTTGCCGCCCGAGTGCACCAGCCAGTGCGCGAGGTCGGCGCGGCGCAGACCGGTCCCGCTGAGCAGTCTGTCGACGACGATCTCCGCGTGCGCGCCCACCACGTAGGGCACGTGGGGATCGAGGAAGAAGCTGAACCGCCCCTGGTCGTCGTCCCAGTCGTAGCGCATCGCGCCCACGGCCTCGGGGATGACGCAGCTCGTGAACTTCAGGATCGCCGGTCCCGGCCGGGCGGCGGGGTCGTCGGCGATCACCGCGACCGCCGCGGCTCCGTCGCCGAACAGGCTGTTCACGACGGAGGTGCGCATCGTCCCGTCGAACACGTAAGCCGCCGAGCACGCCTCCACGCAGACCATCACGGCCAGCTCGCCGGGGTGGGTACGGGCCCAGCCGTTGACCGCGTTGAGCGCGTTCAGACCGGCGTTGCAGCCCATGCCGACGACATCGACGCGGCTGGTGTGCCGGTCCATTCCCAGCTCACGGATCAGCAGCGCGCTGAAACCGGGCGTGAGGAAGCCCGTGGAGGTCACGCAGCACAGGTACCCGATGTCGGACAGCTCCGCGCCGGCGCTTTTCAGGCAGGCGAGCACGGCACGGACTCCCATGTCGATGCCCTGCTCGCGGTGTTTCGCCAGCAACGCTCCCTGCTCCTCCGCCACGCGGCGGCCGTCCGGCCCCTCGGGCGGGAGGGTCAGGTAACGGCGGTCGATGGCGCTGTTGAGAAAGACCGACCGGACCCGCGGGTCCTCGATCCCGAAGATGTCCAGGACGTCCTGCTGGGAGTAGGAGGTGGCGGGGACGGCGGTACCGGCGCCCACCAGACGCGCGCAGCCCGAGTGCGCGAGCGGACTGTCCGGCGCCGGGCGTATGGCACCGGGGTGAGGCAGCGCCACGGTCTGAGGAGGAGTCATCGGTACATCCATCCCCAGCTGCGGAGCTTTCCCCGGGTCCGGCGGAGGTGCCTTTCATGCGGTGGCATAGGTGATCTTCCTGGTGATGGCCGCGCCTATCTCGGGCACGGCGTCGGAGTGGAGGAGATCCAGGTGGCCGAAGCGCACCTGGTGGGTCTCGAACGAGCCGGTCGCGATGCCACGCCACCAGTCGGAGGCCGGGGCGTACCCGTCGGGCTGCTTCGCGTCGACGAACAGCGTGGGTACGGAGCTGGGGCCCGCCCGGTGCGCGGCCATGGCCCGCCGGTTCTCCCGCGCCACCGCCACCAGGTTGCCCAGCACCTGCTCGTCGAGGCTCGCCAGAGGGCTGCCCACCCGGCGCAGGTGCTCGGCCAGCTCGGCCGGCGGCGGGACCGTCCGCCAGTGCTCCGCCGCCTCAAGGCCGTCCAGCGCGGTCGCCAGCAGCTCGGCGACATCGGTCTCCCCGGGGTCCGGGAGCCCGCCGGGATGGGAGTCGAGGAGGACCAGGGCCGCGGTGTCGAGTGAGGCGGCGATCCGCTGCGCGAGCGTCCCGCCGAAGGACCAGCCCACCAGGATCACCGGGCCGTTCGGGACGATCTCCCTGATGAGTTCGCGGTACTCCGCCGCCAGTTCGGCGACCGACCGGGGAGGGACCTGCTCGGACATCAGCCTGGCGTCCTGGAGCACGTGCGCGGGATGGTCCTCGGGCAGGTGGCTGATGAGACCCGACCAGCACCACCCCAGGCCGTTGGCGGCGGGCAGCATGACGATCGGCGCCCGGGACCCTGTCGTGCGGTACGAGAGCACACGGCGCAGCCCGTCGCGGGGGGAGGCGCTGTACAGGTGGTGGGCGAGGGTGGTGGGGGTGGGGTGGGCGAAGATGTCCTGGGTGTTGAGGTTGAGGTTGAGGGTGGTGTTGATGTGGTTGGTGAGGCGGATGGCGAGGAGGGAGTTGCCGCCTTGGGTGAAGAAGTTGTCGTGGGTGTTGAGGGTGGGGAGGTTGAGGGTGGTGGCGAAGAGGGTGGTGAGGAGGTGTTCGTGGGGGGTGTGGGGTGTGGTGCTGGGGGTGGTGGTGGTTGTGCGTGGACGGCGGCGGGCGGGACGATGTCGCCGCCGGTGGTGACTTCCCGCAGGGGGGTGAAGACGTGGGGGTCGTCCTCGGCCAGGACGCTGAAGAGGCCGGCGGTGAGGCTGATCGTGGTCAGGTGGTGGGTGTGGGTGAGGTCGCGGACGCGGGCGGCGGTGAGTTCGCCGGGCGGGGCGATGACCACGGTGGCCCCGGCCAGGAGTGGGGCCCAGAGTTCGTAGGTGGAGCCGTCGAAGGCGTGCGGGGCCTGCATCAGGACCCGGTCGTCCGCGGTGATCTCCCAGGCGGGATCGACCGCGAGATCGACGACCGAACGGTGCGTGATGGCGATCGCCTTCGGCCGCCCCGTCGACCCGGACGTCGACATCACATACGCAAGCTGATCCGGCAACACAGTCGGCAACACGACATCAGTGGAGGCTACTTCCTCCTCGCCCGCGATGGTGAGGACCCTCCGGCCTTCCGTCAGCGGATGATCACTGTGCGCCGTGTCGACGACAAGAAACGGGGTTCCGTCGCCGTCGGTGAGTGAGTCGCGTTGCCTGTTCAAAGGGTGTCCGAGGTGGACGGGCCGGTAGGCACCCCCGGCCAGGAGGATGCCGGTGAAGGCCACGACCAGATCCAGGCCCCGCTCGGCGAGCACCGGCACCGCCACGTCCGTCACCTCCCCGAACGCGCCTCGTATCTTTTTCGCGAAGGCCCGTGCCCGGTGTTCGAGTTCGCGGTAGGTCAGCTCCGCGCCCGAAGCGGCGTCCACGACCGCGACCGCCTGCGGGCACCGTCCGGCCCGCGCGAGAAACGCCCCCGCCACCGTGGATTCCTCCGGCGTGAATTGTGGTCCCGTCCCCCACCGCTCCAGATCGGCGCGTTCACCTGGGGTGAGGACGTCGATGGTGCTGATCGGTGCCCCCGGGTCCAGGGCGGCTGCTTCCAGGACCCGGCTCATCCGGTCCACCAGCCCCTGCGCGGTCGCCTCGTCGAAGAGATCCGCCGCATAGACCAGGGAGATCTGAACACCCCCCTGACCAGGGAGCTCCCGCACCGTCACGTCCAGATCGAACTTCGCCACCCTCTCCCCGGCCCCCTCTACGGGCGTGCACCGCAGGCCGGGCAGCGACAACGCGGCCGGGGATTCGGTGTCCATGCTGAGCATCGTCTGCACCAGCGGGTGCCGGCCCACGACCCGGTCCGGGTTCAGCTCGCGCACCAGATACTCGAAAGGCACCTCCTGATGCGCGAACGCCCCCAGGTCCGCCTCCCGCACCCGCTCCAGCAACTCACCGAACGACGGATCACCCGAAACATCCGTCCGCAGCACCAGCGTGTTGACGAAGAACCCCACCACCTCGTCCAGGACCTCATCCCCCCGCCCCGCCACCACCGTCCCCACCGGAACATCCACACCCGCACCCGAACGCGACCACGCCACCGCCAACGCCGCCTGCGCCACCATCAGCACACTCGCCCCAGCCCCCCTGGCCACCCCCACCAGAGCCCCGTGCACCCCCGCACCCACACCCGACGCGACCACCCCACCCCGATAGGACGGACGCACCGGACGCGGCCGGTCCACCGGCAACTCCAGCTCCTGCGGCAACCCCTCCAGCACCCCCTCCCAATACGCCAACCCCCGCGAGACCACACCGCCCGCATCACCACCACCACCCAGCAACTCCTGCTGCCACAACGCGTAATCCGCGTACTGCACCGGCAACGGCTCCCACGCCACCACCCCACCCTTGACACGCGCCCCGTACGCACGCTCCAGATCGGCGAAGAACGGGCCCATCGACCACCCGTCCACCGCCACGTGATGCAACACCAGGACCAGCACCTCCTCACCCCCGGCCCGCACCACATCCGCACGCAACGGCAACTCACCCGACAGATCGAACCGCCGCCCGCACAACGACGCCACCACCGCATCCACCCGGTCCGCACCCACCTCACACACCCCCACCCGCACCTCACCCACCGGCGGCAACACCACCTGCACCACCCCACCACCCCCCTCCACCAACACCGTCCGCAACACCTCATGCCGACCCACCACATCACCCAACGCCCCCGCCAACACCCCCACATCCACACCACCCACCACCCGCACAACGGTGGACAGGTTGTAGGCGGCACCGGCGCCGGTCACCAGATCCGTGAGCCACAGCTGCCGCTGCCCCGAGGAGACGGGCAGGACGTCGGGCCGGGGCGCGTAGGGCCGCAGAGGGGGCCGTCCCGTGCGGGCCTCGCTGTCCAGAACGCGGTCGAGCGCGGCGGGAGTCGCGTGCTCGAAGAGCGTGTGCAGTGCCACGTCGACACCGAGCACCGCGCGGAGGCGGAGGGTCAGCCGGACGGCGAGCAGCGAGTGGCCGCCCAGGTCGAAGAAGCCGTCACCGGGGCCGACCTCCGGCAGTCCCAGCACCTCGGCGAAGAGACGGCACAGCACGTCGGTACGCGGCGTGCGGGACGTCGAGCGCCGCCGGTCGCCGGTGGGGGCCGGGAGCGCCGCGCGGTCGAGTTTGCCCCGCGCGGTCAGCGGCAGCGTCTCCAGCCGGATCAGGGCGGCGGGCACCATGTAGTCGGGCAGCCGCCGTGTCAGCGCTCCACGGAGCCCGTCCTGCTCCGCGGTACCGGTGTAGTAGCCGACCAGGCGGGTGTCACCGGGCCCGTACTCGCGGGGCACGACCACCGCGCTCCCGACGCCGGGCAGGGCGCGCAGCGCGGCCTCGACCTCGCCCGGTTCGATACGGAAGCCCCGCAACTTCACCTGCTCGTCGGCGCGCGCGACGAACGCCAGCCGGCCGTCGCGGTTCCAGCGCACCACGTCCCCGGTGCGGTACATGCGGGTGCCGGGCTCCCCGTGGGGGTCGGCCACGAACGAGACCGAGGTCGGACCGGGCCGGCCGAGGTAGTGCATGGCCAGCGACCCGCCCGACAGGTACAGCTCTCCGGGGACGCCGGGCGGGACGGGCGAGAGCGTGGCGTCCAGGACCCGGGCGACCACGCCGTGCAGGGGCCGTCCGATCACCGGCTCGTCACCGCGGACGGCGGCGAGGGTGGCGTCCACGGTGGCTTCGGTCGGCCCGTAGACGTTGACGGCGTCCACCCCCGGCAGCTCGGTCAGCGCCCGCCACATCTCCTCGCTCGCGGGCTCCCCGCCCAGGACCAGGAACGACGGGTGGTGCTCCCGCCGGAACAGCCCGGTGGCGAGCAGGAGCGAGACGAAGGAGGGGGTGCTGTTGACCACGTCGATGCGCTCCCGGACCACGTGTTCGGCCAGGGCGTGCGCGTCGCGCCGGGTGTCGTCGTCGATGACGTGCAGCTCGTGTCCGGCGAGCATCCACAGGACCGGGTCCCACGACGCGTCGAAGGTGAACGCGGCCGTGAGGGCGATGCGCGACCGGCCGGCGGGGAGCCGCGTCAGCAGGTCCTCGCGGTGGGCCCGCAGCAGGTTCGCCAGGGAGCGGTGGGAGACGACCACCCCTTTGGGGCGGCCGGTCGATCCGGACGTGTAGACCACGTACGCGGCCGAGGCGGGTGCGGGAGGCGCCACCGGCCGGGACGACGCGGAGACCTCGCCGGGGGTGAGCACCGGCAGCCCCTCGTACGCGTCGCTCTCGCCGATCACCAGGACGGCGCCGCTGTCGGTGAGGAGGTGTCCGGCGCGCGGGTCCTGCCGGGTGACGTTGACGCACACCGAGCCCGCCCGGAGGACACCGAGCACGGCCACGACGGACTCCGCCGAGCGCGGCAGCGCCACCGCCACCACCTCGCCCGCCGCGACGCCGCGCGCGGTGAGGGCGTGCGCGTAACCGTTGACCCGGTCCCGCAGCTCGGCGCGGGTCAGTGTGATGTCGCCGAAGACGAGGGCGCGTTCGTCCGGCGTCGCGTCGGCCCGCGCGTCCAGCGCGTCGAGCACCGTTCCGGCGGGGGGTTCGGCCGGGGCACCCGGCCACGTGTCCCGTACCAGTTGCCGCTGCGCCGGGGAGAGGACGTCCACCTGGGAGATCCGGGTCCGGGGCTCGGCCGTCACCGCGTCCAGGAGGCGCAGGAAGCGTTCGCCCAGGTCCACGACGGTGTCCTCGTCGAAGAGTTCCGTCGCGTACCCGATGCGCACCGCGAGACCGGCGGGCCCCTCGTCGACCACCGTCACATCGAGGTCGAACTTGGCCGCCTCCAGCAGGGTCGGCGCGGGTGCGCAGCGCAGGCCGGGCAGGGTGAGCGGCTGCTCCGGGCCGGTCGTGTGCGTGAAGGAGACCTGGAAGAGGGGGTGGGAGGCCAGGCTGCGCGAGGGGCGCAGGTGCTCCACGAGACGGTCGAAGGGGAGTTCCTGGTGGGCGTAGGCGGTCAGATCGGTCTCGCGGACGCGGTCGAGCAACTCCGCGAAGGTGGGGTCGCCGGAGGTGTCGGTGCGCAGTACCAGGGAGTTGACGAAGAACCCGACCATGTCGTCGAGGGCTTCCTCGGTGCGCCCGGCCACGGGGGTGCCGACGACGATGTCGGTGCCGGCGCCGGAGCGGGACAGGGTGGCCGCGAGCGCGGCGTGCGTGACCATGAACGGTGTCGCGCCGGAGCGGCGCGCCAGTTCCGCCACGCGCCGGGCCGGGCCGGTGCCCGCGCGCAGCTGTACGGACGCGCCGCGGTGCGAGGCCCGGCGTGGCCGTGCGCGGTCCGCCGGAAGGGGCAGTTCCTGAGGCAGTTCCGCCAGGACCGCGCTCCAGTGCGCCAGCTCGGTGGAGACCAGGCTCGCGGGGTCGTCCGGGTCGCCGAGCAGATCGGTCTGCCACAGGGCGTAGTCGGCGTAGTTCACGGGGAGGTCCGGCCACTGGGGAGCGGTGGCGCCGAGACGCGCGGCGTAGGCGTGCGCGAGGTCCTTGCCGAAGGGGTGGATGGACCAGCCGTCGGCGGCGATGTGGTGCAGCACCAGGACGAGGAGGTGGTCGTCCGGCGCGAGGCGCACCACGTGGGCGTGGACCGGCAGGTCGCGCGACAGGTCGAAGACGTGCCCGCTGTGCTCGGCGACCACGGCGTCGGCCCGCTCCGGCCCGCACTCCGTGAGTCCCACCGCCACGCGGGCCTCTTCGGCGGCGACGACCACTTGGGCGGGCTCGCCGTCGTGCTCGGCGTACACGGTGCGCAGCGCCTCGTGGCGGCCGACCACGTCCGTCAGCGCCGCGGCGAGCCGCTCGATGTCCAGCGGGCCCCGCATCCGGGTCACGACCGGCACGTTGTACATGGCCGACGCGCCTTCCAGGCGGTCCACCAGCCACAATCTGCGCTGCCCAGATGACAAGGGATACATCGGTACCGTTCCTCCCGTAGGCTGCCGAGGCGCTTCAGTCGACCTGCTCGTGGATGAACCGGGCCAACGCGTCGAGTCCGGTCTCGATCTCGTCGGCCGTCAGCTGGCTGGCGGACAGGCGCATGCGGGGAACGGGGACGCCGTCGCCGTAGAAGTGGTGCATGGGGGTGAACAGCACCTTGTGCTCGCGCCCGGCGTGTTCGAGCAGTTCGTCCGTGACGGGGAACGGCACGTCGAGCACCAGGAAGAATCCGCCCCGAGGGCTGTTCCAGGTGACCTCGGGCCCCTCCCCGGGCGGGAACCTGCGGGCCAGCCCTTCGGTCACCTGCCGCCGGTTCTCGCGGTAGATCTGCCGTTCCCGCAGTGTCGCGGCGCGCAGGCTCAGGTTGTGCTCCAGCAGTCTGCCGCCGATCACCGCCTGTCCGATGGGCGAGGTGTTCACGGTCAGCATGCTCTTGAGGCGGGCGAGCTGGTCGGCCAGCAACTCGGTCTGGTCCTCCGCCACGGAGATCCGCTGGTCGGCCACCACGTATCCGACCCGCGCGCCGGGCACACCGGTCTTGCCGAACGAGCCGAGGTAGACGACCCGTTGCGAGCGGTCGAGCGACTTCAGCGTCGGCAGGCCGTCCTCGTCGTCCCCGGTGAAGAAGCCGTAGGGGTTGTCCTCCAGGACGAGGAAGTCGTACGCCTCGGCCAGCTCCAGCAGGCGGTACCGGGACGGCAGGTCGAGGGTGGCGCCGGAGGGGTTGGCGAAGTCGGCGACGATGTAGAGGGCCCTGGGTCGCAGGCCCTCTTCGCGCGCCTCGCGCAGCACCCGTTCCAGGTCGTCGAAGTCGAGTCCGCCCGGGGAGTCGGCCACGGACAGCAAGCGCATGTCCGTCAGCAGTGCGGCTCCGGTGATCCCGACGTACGCCGGGCGTACCGTCAGCACCACGTCCCGCTCGGTGCGTCGCAGCGCCCGGAGGGTGAGGAACAGCGCCTCCTGGCATCCCACGGTCACCACGACGGACTCGCGGTCCACGTGGATGGCCTCGTCGACGGCGAGGTGTTCGGCCACCAGGTCGTCGATGATCCCCTTGGTACGGCCGTACTGGAGCATCGTGCGGTGCACCTTGGCCAGGTCGCCGTCGAGTTCCTTGGCGAGATGGTCGCGGTAGAGGTCGATGTAGCGGTGGACCGCCTCCACGCTCAGGTACCGCTCGCACGGTCGGCCCGCCGCGAACGACACGGCGTCCGGGAACAGTTGGGCGACCTCGTTGAGGAAGGTCATCGACTCGACGTTGGCATGCCGCAACGAGGCGTGCAGCGTGTCCAGGTCGAGGAGGGCGTCGAGGTTGTCGTCGGCGGGCACGACGCGTCAGTCCATCGCCCGGATCAGCGAAGCCGGCCGCATGTCGGTCCAGTTCCGCTCGACGTACTCCAGGCACTCGGTCCGGGAGGTGTCCTCCAGCGCCACCGTCCACCCGGCGGGCACCGCCGCGGTCGCGGGCCACAGCGAGTGCTGGCCCTCGTCGTTGTACAGCACCTTGAACAGCGCGTCGTCGTCGTCGAACGGGTTCGTCACGGCGTTCCTCCGGAAAGAGTTCGTGCAGAACGGCGGAGAGGGGGATGGTGCGTGGAGCGCGGTCCCGTGTGCGGCCGGTGTGCCGCGGGGACCCGGCCAGCGCGTGGCCTCGGAGCATGGGTGGAAGAGCCGCCCCCGCACCGCGGTTTGACGCTAGAAGTGCGACCGAGGGCTGGGCAAGGGGCTCCGGACGGCGCGAGCGGCAGCAAGGTGACACCGGGGCCCCGATCCGGGTTCCGGGGGCACTCGGGCCTACATCAAGTGGACAACACCCGAGATCCGCCTGCGCGACCGTTGTCACCGGGCAGGCGATGTCCTGTCCCGGCGTCGTGGCCTTCGTACCGGGGGAACACGCGGAGGGGGACGGCCGCCATCAGGCCGTCCCCCTCACGCCCGCCCCCCTCCTCGCTCCCTTCTCCCCGCTCCCCTCTCCTCGCTCCTCGCTCCTCGCTCTTCAGCCGATCGCGATGCGCGGGTGGGCCGCGGGGCTGATCCAGGTCATGATCCGGTCCATCGTGGGGCGGGGGACGGAGACGCAACCGGCCGTGGCACCCGCGCCGTTGATGTGGAGGAAGATGCCCGCGCCCCGGCCGGGGGTGGCGGGGCGGCGGTTGTAGTCGATGACGAGGGCCTTGGCGTACTGCGTGGGGTGGTCGGCGAGGCGTTCGCTGCCCCGCTCGCCCGCCTCGGTGAGGGGGAAGTCGGCGCCCACCGCGCTGTGCATCTGGTTGTAGAAGGCCGATCGCGGGTCCTCGACCCACCAGTCGGAGCCGCTGACCACGCGGTACGGCATCCGGGTGCCGCCCGCCTCGACGCCGAAGCCCTCGGTGAGGGAGTAGGTGCCGCTCGGGGTCGTGTACGTGTTCTGGCGGCGCGTGGCGCCGTTCGTGACGCCGTTCGCGCCGACGCGGCCCGCGCTCGTGCTGAATGCGGCCTTCCAGCCGGTGGGGCCCTTGTCCCAGGCGGTGACCGTGGCGTAGGAGCCGTTCGCCCGGACGGTGATGAGCTGGCTCGCGTCGCCGGGCTGGGCGGGGACGGGGAAGCGGGGGGCCGTCCCGGCGCCGGACGGGGTGCTCCCGCGTCCCGTACCGCCGTCGCCCGTCGAGGAGGCGACCGGCTTGCCCTCCCCGGCCGACGCGCTCGCGGAGGGCTTCACCGAGGCGCCGGGGCTCGGGCTCACGCTCCCGGACGCCGAAGGGGACGGCGTGCGCGCGGACTTGTGAGGCGTCGCGGAGGCGGATGCCGAGGCGATCGTGTCGAGTGCCTTGCCGCCGGCCTCGACCGCGACCTTCTGCGGCCCTTCCCCGCCGCCCGCCTCCCCGCTCCCGCACGCCGTGACGGAGACCAGCGCTCCCCCGGCGGCAGCGACGGCGAGTGCGCGGCGTGCGCGGGATGTGAGCGGCACAACGGACTGATGGTGCACAGGAGTTCCCCCTCCACGGGGCCGCCGGACCGGTGGTCGGGCAGCCGAACAAGTTGTGGGGGGAATGTGAACGCGTGAGGCAGCATACGCCTCTCGCGGCGCACGCGAAGGGCCCGGCGCCTCAACGGCGCCGGGCCCTTCGCGGTCGGCGGGGTGTCAGCCCCGTGTCACCATCGGTACCAGCGGCCTCGGCGGCCGGACGTCGTCGGGCGCACCAGGAATCCGAGGAGCCAGATCACCAGTACGACGATGGCGATCCACCACAGGATCTTGACGGCGAAACCGGCGCCGAAAAGGATCAGGGCGAGCAGCAGGACCAGCAGCAGGGGAACCATTGTCATCAACCTCCGATGCTGCGAGTGCCCCCTCAACCGCCGCTCACACCAGGCGTTTTTATGTGGACCTTAGGGGTTTCCCGGGTGCGCGCCAGGGCAGCCGGACAGGTCGCGCCGAGATGCGCGAGAGGCCACGCGGACACACCCCGGCACCTCGCGCGGACACATCCGGGCATCTCGCGCGAACGCATCCGGGCACCCCGCGCGGACGCGCCCGGAAGGCCGCCCTCCACTGCTCCCCCTCACGGCGTTCGAGGCCGGTGCGCGTCGTGCGCCGGGCCCACCGTCGTCGCGAAGCGGAGCCGTTGCCCGGGGCGGGCCTGTGCCGCGCGGTCCACGTCGGCGCGCGTCACGACGGCGATGACCGGGTAGCCGCCGGTGACCGGGTGGTCGGCGAGGAAGAGCACGGGGCGGCCCGAGGGCGGGACCTGGAGGGCGCCCGCGACCATGCCCTCGCTCGGCAACTCCCCCTTGTCCGGCACCCGTTCCAGCTCCGGTCCGGTGAGCCGCATCCCGACCCTGTCGCTCTGCGCGCTCACCTCCCACTCGCTTTCCAGGAGCGTCGCGAGCGCGGCGGGCGTGAACCAGTCGGCGCGCGGTCCCGGCACGACCTGGAGCGTCAGCCCGCCCGCCGGAGGGTCGGGCACCGGGGCGAGGTCGACGCGCGGGTGCGCGGCGGGCGGCGGACCGACCGGGAGCGCCGTGCCGGGGCTGAGCGGGTCGGGGCCGAGCCCGGAGAGGACGTCGGTGGCGCGCGAGCCGAGTACGGGCCGCACCGCGAGCCCGCCCCGTACCGCGAGATACGTGCGCAGCCCGCTCGCCGGGCGGCCGAGCCGCAGGACCGCGCCGGTCGGGACCTCGACGGGCGCGTTGAAGGCGACGGGCGTGTCGTCCACCGAGACGGGGCAGGGCGCGCCCGTCACCGCGACGAGGAGCGGGCGCAGCGCGCGGACGGCGAGGCCGCCGAGGGTCGCCTCGATACCGGCGGCGTCCTCGGGGTTGGCGAGGAGGCGGTTGGCGAGCGCGAAGGAGGCGCGGTCGGCGGCGCCCGAGCGGCCGACACCGATGTGCGCGAGCCCGGGACGGCCGAGGTCCTGGAGGGTCGCGAACGGGCCGGTGGCGAGGACGTCGAGCGCGGCCTGCACGGCGGCGTCGGGCGCGGGCGGGCGGTTCGGCGGGTGGGGCGGCGTGGTCATCGGACCTCCTCGAAGCGGACGCGGACGCCGGGACGCAGCAGCGCGGGCGGCTCGCGCTCGGGGTCCCAGACGGACAGCTCGGTGCGGCCGATGAGCTGCCAGCCGCCGGGCGAGGAGCGCGGGTAGACCCCGCTGTACTCGCCCGCGAGGCCGACCGCCCCGGCGGGGACCCGGGTACGGGACTCGGTGCGGCGCGGCACGATCAGCTCCGTGGGGCCGCCGGTGAGGTAGCCGAAGCCGGGCGCGAAGCCGCCGAAGGCGACGGTCCACTCGGTGCCCGTGTGCAGCGCGACGACCTCGCGCGGGCTCACCCCGGCGAGGTCGGCGACCTCGCCGAGGTCCTCGCCGTCGTAGACGACCGGGACGCGGACGAGCGGGCCCGCCGCCTCGCCGCCGGGCGCGGGGCGCACGGCGCGTACGGCGCGTTCGACGGCGGCGCGCTCGGCGCCGGGGCCGAAGAGGAGCAGGACGGTGCGCGCGGCGGGCACGAGGTCGGCGACGCCTTCGGGCGGATCGGCGGCAAGTGCGGTGTAGAGGGCGTGGGCGGCCTCGCGGTCGTCGAGTTCCACGAGGAGGCCGTGGTCGGCGCAGGGCAGGAAGAGCATGACGGGCATTCAACCCTTCACGAGCGGGCGGGTGTGGTACGTGGCGGGACGGGGCGCGTACGTGGCGGGCCGGGCACGTGGCGGAGGCGGCGTCGGGTGCGGGGGCCGGGGCCGTCGCTCACCCGGTGAAGGCCCGTACCGTCACGCCCCCCGCGCTCAGCCGCTCCCGTACCGCCCGCGCGATCGCGACCGCTCCGGGGGTGTCGCCGTGGACGCACAGCGAGGCGGCATCCACGCGCAGGGGGCTGCCGTCGCTCGCCTCGATCTCCTCGCCGCGCGCGAGGCGCAGCGCGCGCTCCGCGATCGCTTCGGCGTCATGGAGGACGGCGCCGGACCGCCGGCGGGGGACGAGGGTCGCCTCGGGGGTGTAGGCGCGGTCGGCGAAGGCTTCGGGGACGGTGCGCAGCCCGGCCTCGGCGGCGAGCCGGAGCCAGGCGGAGCCGGGGAGGCCGAGCACGGCGAGCGCCGGGTCGTACGCGCGGACCGCCGCGACGACCGCCGCCGCCTGCTCCTCGTGGTGGACGATCGCGTTGTAGAGGGCGCCGTGCGGTTTCACGTAGCGGACCGCCGAGCCCTCGACGCGGGCGAGGCCGTCGACGGCGGCGAGCTGGTAGAGGACGTCGTCGGTCAGCTCGGCGGGCGGCACGTCGATGAAGCGGCGGCCGAAACCGGCCAGATCGCGGTAGGAGACCTGGGCGCCGATCGCGACGCCGTGCCGCGCGGCGCCCGCGCAGGCGCGGCGGATGACGCGCGGGTCGCCCGCGTGGAAGCCACAGGCGACGTTGGCGCTCGTGACGAGGGGCAGGAGGGCCTCGTCGTCGCCGAGTTCCCAGTGGCCGAAGCTCTCGGCGAGGTCGGCGTTGAGGTCGATGACAACCGGGGGCACGGGGCTCCCTTCCGGCGGGGTCGGGGGACGTGTCGGCAAGGTACCGCGCGCGGAAGCGGCCGGAGCGCCGCACACCCCTGGTGAGATGATCCGATGATGAACAGCGAGACCTCCGCCGCGCCCTCCCCCGAAGCAGCGCCGAGCGGCACCGTTCCCGGCCCGGTGCGCAACTGGGCGGGCAACCAGACCTTCCGCGCCGGTGTGCTGCACCGCCCCGCGTCGACCGAGGCGCTCGCCGCGCTCGTGACGGGCGCGGGCGAGCGGCGCGTGCGCGTGCTCGGGAGCGGGCACTCCTTCAACCGGATCGCGGACGTGGACGCCCCGGACGACCTCCTCGTCTCGCTCGGCGCGCTCGCTCCGCTCGTCGAGGTGGACGCGGTGGCCCGGACGGTACGGGTCGGGGCGGGCGTGCGGTACGCCGAGCTGGCGCGGGTCCTGGACACGCACGGGCTCGCGCTGCCGACGATGGCCTCGCTGCCGCACATCTCGGTGGCCGGTTCGGTCGCCACCGGCACGCACGGTTCGGGCGACGCGGTGGGCTCGCTCGCGACGCAGGTGCGGTCCCTGGAACTGCTCACGGCGGACGGGGACGTACGGGTCCTGAGCCGCGAGGCGGACGGGGAGCGGTTCGCGGGGGCGGTCGTCGCGCTCGGGGCGCTCGGGGTCGTGACGGCGCTGACGCTGGACGTGGTCCCGGCGTTCCTGGTGCGGCAGGACGTCTTCACGGGCCTCGCTCTCGACACGCTCGCCGCGCACTTCGACGCGATCACGGGCGCGGCGCACAGCGTGAGCCTGTTCACGGACTGGAAGGAGCCGCGCTTCGGGCAGGTGTGGCTCAAGCGGACCGATCTCGGCGCGCCGGACTTCCCGTGGGCGGCGCCCGCGACGGAGCCCGTCCACCCGGTGCCGGGCATGGACGCGACGGCGTGCACGCCGCAGCTCGGCGCGGTCGGTCCCTGGCACGAGCGGCTACCGCACTTCCGGCCCGAGTTCACGCCGAGCAACGGGGCGGAGATCCAGTCCGAGTACCTCGTGGCGCGTTCGGACGCGGTGGCGGCGCTGCGCGCGGTGGCGGGGGTGCGGGAGCGGATCGCGCCCGTGCTCCAGATCAGCGAGGTGCGGACGGTCGCGGCCGACGACCTGTGGCTGAGCCCGGCGTACGGGCGTGGAACGGTGGCGCTGCACTTCACGTGGGTGCCGGACGCGGAGCGCGTACGGGCGGCGTGCGGGGCCCTGGAGGCGGCGCTCGCGCCGTTCGCGCCCCGGCCGCACTGGGGGAAGGTGAGCACCGTCCCGGCGCGGGAGCTGCGGGGGCGCTGGGAGCGGATGGACGACTTCGCGGACCTGGCGCGCGAGTGCGATCCCCGGGGCCGGTTCGCGAACGAGGTGGTACGGGGGGTGCTGGGCCGGTAGCGGGGGCTCGGCGGCGCCCGCCGTGGCGGCCGGGGGGCGGCGCGCTGGACGGCCGGGCGTGCGGGAGCGCGCGGCGCTCAGCCGCCGTGCGGCCACCCTCCGCCGTCGCCCTCGTGCCGCCCCGTGCCCCGGTGCTGGCCGCCGCCGGAGGCGTAGCCGTGTTCGCCCTTGTACGGCGGTTCGCCCTCGTAGGGCCGTTCGCTCTCGTAGGGGGGCTCGCCCGGCGGGGCCTGGGTGGGGTCGGCGCCGGGCGGGGCGGCCGGGCTCGCGCCGCCCTGGCCCGTACCCGTCCCGGCGCCCGAGTCGGCGCGTTTGGCGTGCTTGCCGGGGCGGCGCTTGACGTGGGCGCGCAGGCGCGAGGAGACGTCCTCGGGGGGCAGGAAGCCCGCCCAGCGCTCCGGGTACTCGGAGGGCATGTCGGGGTCGCCGGGCTCGCCGTGCCCGGCGCGCTCGGCGGCGTAGCGGGCCATGGCCCCCACGGCCTCGGCCTCGCGGGCCCGCTCGTTGGCCTCGCGCGCCGCCGAGGTCGCGACGGAGGGCCAGACGCGGTCGATCGCGGCGTTCATCGCGGCGCCGACGAGCACGGCGAAGGCGGAGACGCCGATCCACAGGAGCACCGCGACGGGCGCGGCGAGCGAGCCGTAGATCGTGGGTCCCTCGATCGTCGAGGTGAGGTAGATGCGCAGCGCGAAGCTGCACACGAACCACATGGCGAGGGCGACGAAGGAGCCCGGCACGTCCTCGATCCACGGCGAGCGGACGGGGACGGAGACGTGGTAGAGCGTCGTGAGGAAGACGACGCACAGGATGATGACCACCGGCCAGTACAGGATCTGCACGGCCAGGCCGCTCCAGGGCAGCAGGTGCACGACGGTGTCGGGCCCGGCGACCATGAGCGGCAGCGCGATGGAGCAGACGAGCAGGCCGACGATGAAGAGGCCGAAGGAGAGCAGGCGCGTCGCGACGATGCCGCGCACGCCGTCGAGCCCGTACATGACGGTGATCGTGTCGATGAAGACGTTGACGGCGCGCGAGCCGGACCACAGCGCGAAGACGAAGCCGATCGAGATGACGTCGGGGCGACCGCGCGTGACGTCCTCGAAGATCGGTTCGGCGATGTCGTGGACGCCCTGGTCGGACAGGACGGTGCGGGACGCGTCGAGGAAGTGCTGCTCGAAGCCCGCGATCGTGTCCGCGCCCGTCCACGCGTCCACGTAGCCGAGGAGGCCGACGAGGCACAGGAGCAGCGGCGGCACGGAGAGCAGCGTGAAGAACGCGGCCTCGGCGGCGAGGCCGAGGATGCGGTACTCCATGCAGGAGTTGACGGTGTCCTTCACGAGCAACCAGGCGGTGCGACGCTTGGACACATTGCGATAAAGCGCCCGGACGCGGCGGAGACGACCCGGTCTCCTCCGCGTAGCTGTTTCTTTTGCCTGGTGCACGTCCTTACCGTATCCGTATGGCATCGCGCACCCACACAGTGACCAACCAGCCGCCGCCCCTGGTGGGGTACGACGTCTTCGGTGCCGACCGGGCGCTGAGCGAGGCCGTGGAACGCCACCTGCATCCGGCGCTGCTGTCCACGGCACGGACCGAGCTGAGCGAGCTGGGACGGGCGGCGGGATCGGCGCAGGCGCAGGAGTGGGGGGCGCAGGCGAACGAGAACCCGCCGAAACTGCGCACGCATGACCGTTTCGGTCACCGGATCGACGAGGTCGAGTTCCATCCGGCGTGGCACCGGCTGCTGGGGCACGCGGTCTCGGCGGGGCTCACGAGCGCGTGGGCGCGGCCCGGCGGGCACGTACGGCGGGCGGCGGGGTTCCTGACCTGGACGCAGGCCGAGGCGGGGCACGGCTGCCCGCTGTCGATGACGCACGCGGCGGTCCCGGCGCTGCGCGCGCAGCCGGATCTCGCCGCCGAGTGGGAGCCGCTGCTGACCTCGCGGGTGTACGACGAGGGGCTGCGCCCGGCGTCCGCGAAGGCGGGCGCGCTCTTCGGGATGGGCATGACGGAGAAGCAGGGCGGCAGCGACGTACGCGCCAACACGACGCGCGCGGTGCCGCTCGCCGAGGACGGCGCCTTCGCGCTGACCGGGCACAAGTGGTTCTGCTCGGCGCCGATGTCGGACGGGTTCCTCGTGCTCGGGCAGGCGCCGGGCGGGCTCAGCTGCTTCCTCGTGCCGCGGGTCCTCGCGGACGGGGAGCGGAACGTCTTCGCGATCCAGCGGCTCAAGGACAAGCTCGGCAACCGCTCGAACGCGTCGAGCGAGGTCGAGTTCGACGGGACCTGGGCGCGGCTCGTGGGCGAGGAGGGGCGCGGGGTGCGGACCATCATCGAGATGGTCTCGGCGACGCGCCTGGACTGCGCGCTGGGCTCGGCGGCGCTCATGCGGCAGGCGGTCGCGCAGGCGATCCACCACGCCACGTACCGCGAGGCGTTCGGCGGGCCGCTCGTCGGCAAGCCGCTCATGAGCAACGTCCTGGCGGATCTCGCCCTGGAGTCGGAGGCGGCGACGACGCTCGCGCTGCGGCTCGCCGCCGCGTACGACGCGGCGGGCGCGGGCGACGAGCGGGAGCGGGCACTGCTGCGGCTCGCGGTGCCCGTCGCGAAGTACTGGGTGACGAAGCGGTGCACGCCCGTGGTCGTGGAAGCCCTGGAGTGCCTGGGCGGCAACGGGTACGTGGAGGAGTCGGGCCTGCCGCGGCTGCTGCGCGAATCGCCGCTCAACTCGCTGTGGGAGGGCTCGGGGAACGTGCAGGCGCTCGACGTGCTGCGCGCGCTCCAGCGCGAGCCGGGCGCGCTCGACGCCTTCCTCGGCGAACTCGGGGCCGCGCGCGGCGCGGACCACAGGCTGGACGCGGCGGTGAAGCACCTGTTCCAGGAGCTGGCCGACCTGGAGGGCATTGAGGCGCGGGCCCGGCGCCTCGTGGAGCGGATGGCCCTCGTCCTGCAGGGCTCGCTCCTGGTCCGTTTCGCCCCGCCGGAGGTCGCGGACGCCTTCTGCGCCTCGCGTCTGGGCGGTGACTGGGGCGCGGCCTTCGGCACGCTGCCGCACACGGCGCCGACCGCGGCGATCGTGGCGCGGGCCGGGGTGGCGCTGGAGTAGCGCTCCGCGAGGCGGCAACCGGGCGGCTGCCCGGTCGCGCCCCGAGGGGAGCACCCTTCGGGTACGCGGCGGGGTGGTGCCGCGCCGACACGGCACCACCCCGGGACGCGGCCCCGAAAGGCGCGGGCACCCTCGCGGGTGCCGCCGCCAGCATCGCGCGGGAGGGGGCGGGCGCGCGAGAGTTGCAGAAGGTTGCACCGGGCATGGCCGATTCGCGGCGCGGACGGCGCCGGGGGCAGCAGGATGGGACCCGCAGCGCCGGCGCCCACGGGGGAGCCGGTACCGACGAGAACCTTCCGGGAGCCGCCCGTGCCGCGCACGCAGCCTCCGTCCCCGCGCACCGCCGGGTCGCGGGGCGAGGGGGCGCCGCCGCGCCCCGTCATCGACGCGTCCTGGCGGCGGGTCAGCCGGGACGGTGTCGTCCCCGGTCAGGGCACCGAGAGCGAACGCCTGGACCGCGAGGTCCTGGAGGGGCGGCGGCGTACGTCGGCGCTGCGCGAGGTGCTGCCCGAGCTGGGGCGCGGGCTCGCGGGGGCCGCGCAGTCGGCGGGTCAGGTGATGATCGTCGCGGACGCCGAGGGGCGGGTCCTGTGGCGCTCGGGGGACCGGCGGACGCTGCGGCTCGCGAACACGATCTCGCTCGCCGAGGGCGCCGCGTGGGAGGAGCGGGCGACGGGCACCAACGCGATCGGCACGGCGCTCGCGACGGGAACGGCGGTGCAGGTGCACGGCGGGGAGCACTTCGTCCGGGTGCTGCACCGCTGGACGTGCGCGGCGGCCCCGCTCCACGACCCGCGCGACGGGGAGCTGATCGGGGTCGTGGACCTGAGCGGGCCCCGCTCGACGTTCCACCCTGCGGCGCTCGCGCTCGTCCAGTCGGTGACGCGGCTCGCGGAGTCGGAGCTGCGGCTGCGGCACCTGGAGTCGGTGGAGGTGCTGCGCGCGGTCGCCGCGCCGCTCCTGAGCCGTATCGGCGGCCCCGCGCTCGTCGTGGACCCGCAGGGCTGGGTCGCGGGCGCCACGGGACTCACACCGCCGCGCCGCCTGCCGCTGCCCGGGGCGCCCGGCGACAGCGTCGATCTGCCCGGCCTCGGCCCGTGCGCGGTCGAACCGCTGCCGGGGGGCTGGCTGCTGCGGGTGCGCGAGGAGGCGCCGGAGGACGGTGACGGGCCGGGCCGTATCGTCCTCGACCTCACGGGCGGGCGCCGGGCCGTGCTCACGGTCGCGGGCGGCGCGGGCGGAAGCTGGTCGGCGCGGCTGAGCCCGCGCCACGCGGAGATCCTGTACGTGCTCGCCGTGCACCGCGAGGGCCGTACGGCGGCGCAGCTCGCGCTCGACCTCTTCGGCGACGCGAGCAGGACGGTGACGGTACGGGCCGAGCTGTCGCGGCTGCGGCGGACGCTGCACGGGGTGCTCGACCACCGCCCGTACCGCTTCAGGGACGGCTGGGAGACGGAGCTGCGGCTGCCGAGCGGCCCCGGGGACCTGCTCCCCGCCTCCCGGTCGCCGCTGGTGGTCAGGGGCCGGGGGGCGTGTGATTCCCTGAGCCCATGAGCACCGTCGACGTCACCACCTGGTACTTGGAACAGACCTCGCCCCAGGACGCGGGCCCCCTCGTCCCGGCGCCGGACGGTGTCCGGGTCGTCCACGCCGAGATCGTCTCGCCCGAGCTGAGCCGCTTCCTCTACACGGCGGTCGGCCAGGACGTCACCTGGACCGACCGCCTCGGCTGGGACCACGCCCGCTGGACGAAGGAACTGGCCGGCACGCAGACGTGGGTCGCCTACGAGCGCGGCACCCCGGCCGGGTACGCGGAGCTGGCGGCCCGCGAGGACGGCTCGGTGGAGATCGTCCACTTCGGCCTCCTCCCCGCCTTCCGGGGCCGCCGCATCGGCGCGCACCTCCTGTCGTACGCGACGGCCCGCGCCTGGGACCTGGCGGGCCCCGAGGGCCGCGTCTGGCTGCACACGTGCAGCAAGGACGGCCGCCACGCGAGGGCGAACTACGAGCGCAGGGGCTTCCGGCTCCACCGCACGGAGGTGGAACAGGAAGAAGCGGTACCGACCCCGGGCCCCTGGCCGGGAGCATGACGCCGAGCCCCACCTGCCAGACCCCCACATTCCAGCCCTCCGGCGCTTGAGGAGCGGGGCATGGGGCGGAGCCCCACACATCAGCCCCTCCGGCGCTTGAGGAGCGGGGCCCGGGGCGGAGCCCCGTGAGGCCCACCACGGGCAGGCGTCCACATACCGACACGTCTGCGTCCACCCCGTGGACAACGGTGGACTCCCCCAATCCCCCCGTGCCACGCTTCCGCCATGTCTTCCGCTGGAATCGCCTTGGTAAGTCGACGGCACGTCGATCTCTGCCGCATGTCCAGCGCCATCTGTCGGGCGCGCTGACGGTCCCACCGCCCCGTCCCCCGCGGCCCGTTCACCCCACGGCCGCCCCCTCCCCCGCCTGCGCAGCGCCGCGCACGGCCACCGTTTCCGCAGGCCCGAGCCGCCGCCTGCCCGCATGCCGCGCCCCGCCGAGCCGCGCGCAGCGCGCCCGCACGCCCCGAAGGACGTACCGCCATGGCCGACGCCCCGACGCCCCCCGCCGCCTCCCGCCGCAAGGCGAGCCGCCACCGTGGTGAAGGCCAGTGGGCGGTGGGCCACTTCACCCCGCTCAACGGCAACGAGCAGTTCAAGAAGGACGACGACGGTCTCCATGTGCGGACACGCATCGAGACGATCTACTCGAAGGCCGGTTTCGACTCGATCGATCCCAACGACCTGCGCGGGCGCATGCGCTGGTGGGGCCTGTACACGCAGCGGCGGCCCGGCATCGACGGCGGCAAGACGGCGATCCTGGAGCCGGAGGAGCTGGACGACGAGTACTTCATGCTGCGCGTCCGCATCGACGGCGGTCGCCTGACGACGGCCCAGCTCCGGGTGATCGGCGAGATCTCGCAGGAGTTCGCGCGCGGCACCGCCGACCTCACCGACCGGCAGAACGTGCAGTTCCACTGGATCAGGATCGAGGACGTCCCGGAGATCTGGCGCCGTCTGGAGGGCGTCGGGCTCTCGACGACGGAGGCGTGCGGCGACACCCCGCGCGTCGTGCTCGGCTCGCCGGTCGCGGGGATCGCGGAGGACGAGATCATCGACGGCACGCCCGCGATCGAGGAGATCCAGCGCCGCGTCATCGCGAACCCCGAATTCTCCAACCTGCCCCGGAAGTTCAAGACGGCGATCTCCGGTTCGCCGCTGCTCGACGTGGCGCACGAGATCAACGACATCGCCTTCGTCGGCGTGGAACACCCCCAGTACGGGCCCGGGTTCGACCTGTGGGTCGGCGGCGGGCTCTCGACCAACCCGAAGCTCGGCGTGCGGCTCGGCGCGTGGGTGCCGCTGGAGGAGGTCGCGGACGTGCACGTCGGCGTCATCTCCGTGTTCCGCGACTACGGTTACCGCCGCCTGCGCACCCGCGCGCGCCTGAAGTTCCTCGTCGCCGACTGGGGCGCGGAGAAGTTCCGGCAGGTCCTGG
Source organism: Streptomyces sp. Tu6071 (assembly GCF_000213055.1). Taxonomy (NCBI): domain Bacteria; kingdom Bacillati; phylum Actinomycetota; class Actinomycetes; order Kitasatosporales; family Streptomycetaceae; genus Streptomyces; species Streptomyces sp. Tu6071. The sequence goes on from NZ_CM001165.1 coordinate 1,383,119, forward strand.
AGGACGAGTACCTGCTGCGCAAGCTCGTCGACGGCCCCGCGCCCGCCGAGCCGGTCGCGCGCTGGCGCGACCACGTCGGCGTGCACCGGCAGAAGGACGGGCGGTTCTACGTCGGCTTCGCCCCGCGTGTCGGGCGCGTGGACGGCACCCTGCTCAGCAAGATCGCGGACCTGGCCGCCGCGCACGGCTCCGACCGGCTCCGTACGACCGTCGAGCAGAAGATGCTCGTGCTGGACGTGGCGGAGGAGCGCGTCGGCTCGCTCGTCGCGGGCCTGGAGGCGCTCGGCTTCCAGGTGACGCCCTCGCCGTTCCGGCGCGGCACGATGGCGTGCACCGGCATCGAGTTCTGCAAGCTCGCGATCGTCGAGACGAAGGCGCGCGGCGCCGCGCTCATCGACGAACTGGAGCGCAGGCTGCCCGAGTTCGACGAACCACTCACGATCCACGTCAACGGCTGCCCAAACGCCTGCGCCCGCATCCAGGTCGCGGACATCGGTCTCAAGGGGCAGTTGGTCCTGGACGACGAGGGCCGCCAGGTCGAGGGCTTCCAGGTGCACCTGGGCGGGGCGCTCGGCCTGGAGGCCGGTTTCGGTCGCAAGGTGCGCGGGCTCAAGGTGACGGCGGAGGAGCTGCCCGACTACGTCGAGCGCGTGCTGCGCCGCTACCTCGCGGACCGCGAGGAGGGCGAGCGCTTCGCCGCCTGGGCGGGCCGCGCCCCGCAGGAGGCCCTGTCGTGAGCCGGGCGAGCGGCGGCACGCAGCGCGCGGTGCCCTTCTACTGCCCGTACTGCGGGGACGAGGACCTGCGGCCGGGCGAGGAGGGACACGGGACGTGGGAGTGCGCTGCCTGCAACCGCGCCTTCCGCCTCGGCTTCCTGGGCCTGCTCGCGCGCGGCTTCGTACGCGGCACGGCGCACGAGGACACGTCGTCCCACTCCCGTACCACCACCGAAGACCCCAACGGCGAAGGGGAACAACGGACATGAGCCACCCCGGCATACCCGCCACGGACCCCGGCACCCTCACGGACGACGCACTGCGCGCACTCGCCGAACAGGCGGGCCGCGAGCTGGAGGACGCCGACGCGCTCGACATCCTGCGCTGGGCGACCGGCACCTTCGGGGACCGCTTCTGCGTCACGTCCTCGATGGAGGACGCGGTCGTCGCGCACCTCGCCTCGCGGGCGCGCCCCGGGGTGGACGTCGTCTTTCTCGACACCGGCTACCACTTCCCCGAGACCATCGGCACGCGCGACGCGGTCGAGGCCGTCATGGACGTCCGCGTCCTGACCCTCACGCCCCGCCAGTCCGTCGCCGAGCAGGACGCCGCGTACGGGCCCAAGCTCCACGACCGCGACCCCGACCTGTGCTGCGCCCTGCGCAAGGTCGCCCCGCTCGCCGAAGGTCTCGCCGACTACCGCGCCTGGGCGACGGGTCTGCGCCGCGACGAGTCACCGACCCGCGCGCACACACCCGTTGTCGGCTGGGACGAGAAGCGCCGCAAGGTGAAGGTCTCGCCCATCGCCCGCTGGACGCAGGACGACGTGGACGCCTATGTGGCCGAACACGGCGTGCTCACCAACCCGTTGCTCATGGACGGCTACGGCTCGGTGGGCTGCGCGCCCTGCACCCGCAGGCTGCTCGCGGGCGAGGACGCGCGCGCGGGCCGCTGGGCCGGGCGCGCGAAGACGGAGTGCGGGCTGCACGGCTGACGCCGGGGCCGGTACGGCTCGTACGCGGAGCCCGTACCGCACGCACGCACGCAGGGCCCGTACCGCACGCACGGAGCGGGACGACGACGCGAGAGACGCCCGGAGGGACGACCGGGCACGAGGAGGGGTACGAGGTGACGGGAGCGACCGTCTGGCTCACGGGCCTGCCGAGCGCGGGCAAGACCACGATCGCCTACGCGCTGGCCGAACGGCTGCGCGCCGAGGGCCGCAGGGCCGAGGTACTGGACGGCGACGAGATCCGCGCGTTCCTCTCGGCCGGGCTCGGGTTCACCCGCGCCGACCGGGACACGAACGTCCGGCGGATCGGCTTCGTCGCCGAACTCCTCGCCTCGCACGGGGTACTGGCACTCGTACCGGTCATCGCGCCGTACGCCGACAGCCGCGAGGCGGTGCGCGAGCGGCACCGGACCGAGGGCACCCCGTACCTGGAGGTGCACGTGGCCACCCCCGTCGAGGTGTGCGCCGAGCGCGACGTGAAGGGCCTGTACGCCAAGCAGGCGGCCGGGGAGCTGACGGGACTCACCGGGGTCGACGACCCCTACGAGGCCCCCGCGGCGCCGGACCTGCGGATCGAGTCGCACACGCAGCCGGTCGCCGATTCGGCCGCCGCGCTGCACGCGCTGCTCACGGAGAGGGGACTGGTATGACGACGACGGCGACGACCGCGGGGAGCGGTACCGAGAGCCCGTTCGCGCTGAGCCACCTGGACGTGCTCGAATCCGAGGCGGTGCACATCTTCCGGGAGGTGGCGGGCGAGTTCGAGCGCCCGGTGATCCTCTTCTCGGGCGGCAAGGACTCCATCGTGATGCTGCACCTGGCGCTCAAGGCGTTCGCGCCCGCGCCGGTGCCCTTCGCGCTCCTGCACGTCGACACGGGGCACAACTTCCCCGAAGTGCTCGCCTACCGGGACCGCGTCGTCGCGGAGCACGGGCTGCGGCTGCACGTCGCCTCCGTGCAGGAGTACATCGACAACGGGACGCTGCGCGAGCGCCCGGACGGCACCCGCAACCCGCTCCAGACCGTGCCGCTCACGGAGGCCATCCGCGAGCGGCGCTTCGACGCCGTGTTCGGCGGGGGCCGGCGCGACGAGGAGAAGGCGCGCGCGAAGGAGCGGGTCTTCTCGCTGCGCGACGAGTTCTCGCAGTGGGACCCGCGCCGCCAGCGCCCCGAGTTGTGGCAGCTCTACAACGGAAGGCACGCGCCGGGCGAGCACGTCCGGGTCTTCCCGCTCTCCAACTGGACCGAGCTGGACGTGTGGCAGTACATCGCCCGCGAGGGCATCGCGCTGCCCGAGATCTACTTCGCGCACGAACGGGACGTGTTCTCGCGGAGCGGGATGTGGCTCACGGCGGGCGAGTGGGGCGGGCCGAAGGAGGGCGAGCCGGTCGAGCGGCGGCTCGTGCGCTACCGCACGGTCGGCGACATGTCGTGCACGGGGGCCGTCGACTCCGACGCGACGACGCTGGACGCGGTCATCGCGGAGATCGCCGCCTCGCGGCTCACCGAGCGCGGCGCGACCCGCGCCGACGACAAGCTCTCGGAGGCCGCCATGGAGGACCGCAAGCGCGAGGGGTATTTCTAGCCATGACCACCACCCAGGCCCTTGACACGAGCGCCACGACGCTCCTGCGTTTCGCGACCGCCGGTTCCGTCGACGACGGCAAGTCCACGCTCGTCGGGCGGCTCCTGCACGACTCCAAGTCGGTCCTGACCGACCAGCTCGAAGCCGTCGAGCGCGCCTCGCTCGACCGGGGCCGCTCGGGCCCCGACCTCGCGCTGCTCACGGACGGGCTGCGCGCCGAGCGCGAGCAGGGCATCACGATCGACGTCGCCTACCGCTACTTCGCGACCCCGCGCCGCCGCTTCATCCTCGCGGACACGCCGGGGCACGTGCAGTACACGCGGAACATGGTGACGGGCGCGTCCACGGCGGAACTCGCCGTCGTCCTCGTCGACGCGCGCAACGGCGTCGTCGAGCAGACCCGCAGGCACGCGGCCGTCGCGGCGCTCCTGCGCGTCCCGCACGTCGTCCTCGCGGTCAACAAGATGGACCTCGTGGAGTACGCGGAGCCGGTGTTCGCGGCGATCGCCGAGGAGTTCACGGCGTACGCGACGCGCCTCGGCGTCCCGGAGGTGACCGCGATCCCGATCTCGGCACTCGCCGGGGACAACGTCGTGGAGCCCTCGGCGCGCATGGACTGGTACGGCGGCCCGACCGTGCTCGAACACCTGGAGACGGTCCCGGTCAGCCACGACCTCACCGGCTGCCCGGCCCGTTTCCCCGTGCAGTACGTGATCCGCCCGCAGTCGGCCGAGCACCCCGACTACCGGGGCTACGCGGGCCAGGTGGCCTCCGGGGCGCTGCGGGTCGGGCAGCGCGTCACGGTACTGCCCTCGGGCCGTACGAGCACCATCGCGGGGATCGACGCGCTCGGCCAGGAGGTCGACATCGCCTGGGCCCCGCAGTCGGTGACCGTGCGGCTCACCGACGATCTCGACGTCTCGCGCGGCGACTTGATCGCCCCGGCCGACGAACTCCCGGCGGTGACGCGGGACGTGACGGCGACGGTGTGCCATGTCGCGGACACACCGCTGACGGTGGGGCACCGCGTGCTGCTCAAGCACACGACCCGGACCGTGAAGGCGATCGTCAAGGAGATCCCCTCGCGGCTCTCGCTCGACGACCTCACCCAGCACGCCGGTCCCGGGCGGCTCGTCGCCAACGACATCGGCCGGGTCGTGGTGCGCACCGCGGACCCGCTCGCGCTCGACGACTACGCGGGCTCGCGCCGCACGGGCTCCTTCCTGCTCATCGACCCGGCGGACGGCACGACGCTCGCCGCGGGCATGGCGGGCGCGGCCTTCGGCGGGAGCGCCGCACCGGACGACTCCCCGGCGGCCGACGACGAGGGCTGGGACTTCTGATGACTTCGCAAGGAGCGGTGGCGGTACGGGGCACGGACGGCGCGCGCGCCGCCGGGTTCCGCGTCGCCGCCGTGCCGGGGGACGGCTCCCCCGTGTTCAGGGACGTGTACGGCGGCTTCGCCAAGGAGGGCGGCCGGGTGGGCAGCGGCGCCCTGGGCGCCGGGACCGGGGGTGTCGCGCGATGTGTGTGAACCGCGGCCCGCGCCGTCCCCGGGGGAACGCGCACGCGCTCCCCGCGCTCCACCACCGAAGACCTTCCATCCGCCCCGAAGCCTTCTGACGACCCTCCCCCACGGGGACCCGACGAGGACCGGGCCAACGAGAGGACCCCCTCCCGTGCCTTCCGCAAGACTGCGCCGCTCGCTCGCCGCGGCCACCGCCCTGCCCCTGCTCGCCCTCGTCGCCACGGCCTGCGGCTACGGCTCGGACTCGGACGACGGCGACAAGGCGTCGAAGGCGCCCGTCGCCGCCGGCGCCAAGAAGCTCTCGGCGTCGAGCGTGCGGATCGGGTACTTCCCGAACCTCACCCACGCGACCGCCCTCGTCGGCATCGAGAAGGGCCTGTTCCAGAAGGAGCTGGGCGCGACCGCGGTCAAGCCGTCGACCTTCAACGCCGGGCCCTCCGAGATCGAGGCGCTCAACTCCGGTTCGATCGACATCGGTTTCATCGGCCCGTCGCCCTCCATCAACGGCTTCACGCAGTCGCAGGGCAAGTCCTTGCGGATCATCGGGGGTTCGGCCTCCGGCGGGGTCAAGCTCGTCGTGAACCCGAAGAAGATCAAGTCGCTCGACGACGTCAAGGGCAAGCGCATCGCGACCCCGCAGCTCGGCAACACGCAGGACGTCGCCTTCCTCAACTGGGCGGCGGAGAAGGGCTGGAAGGTCGACGCGCAGAGCGGCAAGGGCGACGTGTCGGTCGTCCGCTCCGACAACAAGGTGACGCCGGACGCCTACAAGTCCGGTTCCATCGACGGGGCGTGGGTGCCCGAGCCGACCGCGTCGAAGCTCGTTTCGGAGGGGGCGAAGGAGATCCTCGACGAGCGGGACCTGTGGCCCGACAAGAAGTTCGTGATCACGAACATCATCGTGTCGCAGAAGTTCCTGAGCGAGCACCCGGACGTCGTCGAGGCGGTGCTGCGCGGCTCGGTCACGACCAACAAGTGGATCAAGGACAACGACGAGGCGGCGAAGACCGCCGCGAACGACGCGCTGAAGAAGCTGAGCGGCAAGGCCCTGCCCGCCGAGCAGCTCGACCCGGCGTGGAAGTCCATCGAGATCCTCGACGACCCGCTCGCCGCGACGCTCCAGGCCGAGGCCGACCACGCGGTCAAGGCCGGGCTCCTCAAGAAGCCGCAGCTCAAGGGGATCTACGACCTCGGGCCGCTCAACAAGGTGCTCAAGGCGGAGGGCCGGCCGGCGGTGGACGACGCCGGACTCGGCGTGAAGTAGCGGCGCGGGGGCGCGGTGCCGCCGTCCGCGCACCGCGCCCCTCCGCCCCCCGTACCCATCCCCCGCCCCGTCTTCAGGAGGTGTCCCATGGCGACGACGTACGCCGAGGCCACGGACGGCAGTACGCGTGACGCGGGTCCCGCCGCCCGGCTCGCCCACGTCTCCAAGTCCTTTCCCACCCCCGCCGGGCAGCACCTCGTGCTCGACGACATCTCGCTCGACGTCGCCCCCGGCGAGTTCGTGACCCTGCTCGGGGCCTCCGGCTGTGGCAAGTCGACGTTGCTCAACCTCGTCGCCGGGCTCGACGCGCCGTCGACGGGCGAGATCAGCACGCCGGGCGCGCGGCCCGCGCTCATGTTCCAGGAGCACGCGCTGTTCCCCTGGCTCACGGCGGGCAAGAACATCGAGCTGGCGCTCAAGCTGCGCGGCGTGCCGAGGCCGGAACGGCGGCCGAAGGCCGAGGAGTTGCTGAATGTCGTACGGCTCGAAGGGGCGTACGGGAAGCGCGTGCACGAGCTGTCCGGCGGGATGCGGCAGCGCGTGGCGCTCGCCCGCGCGCTCGCGCAGGACAGCAGGGTCCTGCTCATGGACGAGCCGTTCGCCGCGCTCGACGCGATCACCAGGGACCTGCTCCACGACGAGCTGACCCGGGTATGGCGCGAGACGCGGCTCTCGGTGCTCTTCGTGACGCACAACGTGCGCGAGGCGGTGCGGCTCGCGGAGCGCGTCGTGCTGCTCTCCTCGCGCCCGGGACGGATCGCGCGCGAGTGGCGCGTGGACATCCCGCAGCCGCGCCGTATCGAGGACACCGCCGTGGCGGAGCTGTCCGCCGAGATCACCGAGGAACTGCGGGGGGAGATCCGCCGTCATGGCCAGCACTGAGACAAGCACCCGGCTGAACAAGGACCCGGGGAGCGAGGGGGACGGCGACCTCGCCGGGCTCGACGCGCTCGAAACGGCGGGCGGCGCGGGCGGCACGGGGCGTCCCGGGGCGCGCGAGGTCCTGGTCCGCAAGGTCCTGCCGCCCCTCATCTCGGTCGTCCTCGTCCTCGCCGTGTGGCAGATCCTCGTCTGGGCGAAGGTCACCGACTCCTACAAGCTGCCCTCGCCGGGCGCGGTGTGGGGCGAGCTGAGCGACGCGTGGACGCAGGGAAAGCTGCTCGGCTACATCTGGACGAGCGTCTCGCGGGGCCTCTTCGGCTTCCTCCTCGCGCTCGTCATCGGCACGCCGCTCGGGCTGCTCGTCTCGCGGGTGCGCTTCGTGCGCGCGGCGATCGGGCCCATCCTCTCCGGGCTCCAGTCGCTGCCCTCGGTCGCGTGGGTGCCGCCCGCCGTGCTGTGGCTCGGGCTCAACAGCTCGATGATGTACGCCGTGATTCTCCTCGGCGCGGTCCCCTCGATCGCCAACGGCCTCGTCTCCGGCGTCGACCAGGTGCCCCCGCTGTACCTGCGGGCCGGGCGCACGCTCGGCGCGACGGGCCTGCGCGGCACCTGGCACATCGTGCTGCCCGCCGCACTGCCCGGCTACCTCGCGGGGCTCAAGCAGGGGTGGGCGTTCTCGTGGCGCTCGCTCATGGCCGCCGAGATCATCGCGTCCTCGCCCGATCTCGGCATCGGCCTCGGACAGTTGCTGGAGAACGGCCGTACCAACAGCAGCATGTCGATGGTGTTCCTCGCGATCTTCCTCATCCTGATCGTCGGCATCGCGATCGACCTGCTCATCTTCAGCCCGCTGGAGCGCAGGGTGCTGCGCACGCGCGGGCTGCTCGTCAGGAGCTGAGCCATGCCCGCGTCCCGCCCCGCCCTGCTGGTCGTCGCGCACGGCAGCCGCGATCCGCGCCATGCCGCGACGGTGCGTGAACTCGTCGCGCGCGTCGAACGGTTGCGGCCGGGGCTCGCCGTCGAGACGGCGTTCCTCGACTTCGTCGAGCCGTCCGTGCCGGAGGCGCTGGAGCGGCTCGCGGCGGCAGGGGCGGGGGCGCGCGAGGTCGTCGCGCTGCCGCTGCTGCTCACACGCGCCTTCCACGCCAAGAGCGACATCCCGGCGGTGCTCGACGCGGCGAGCCGCGCGCTGCCGGGGCGGCGGGTGCGGGTGCGGCTCGCGCGCGTGCTCGGTCCCTCGCCGCTCCTGACGGCGGCCCTGGAGCGGCGGCTCGCGGAGGCGGGGGTACGGCGAGCCGAACGCGCCTCGACCGCCGTCGTGCTCGCCGCGGCCGGGTCGAGCGACCCGGAGGCCGCCACCGTGCTCGAAGGGCTCGCGCGGCAGTGGCGGGGCGCGGGCTGGGGCGCGGTGCGGCTCGCGTACGCCTCGGCGCGCGGGCCGCGTACCAAGGAGGCGGTACGGGCGCTGCGCGCGGCGGGCTGGGCGCGGATCGCGGTCGCGCCGTACGTCCTCGCCCCCGGTTTCCTCCCCGACCGCATCGCGCGGGGCGCGCGCGAGTCCGGCGCGGACGTCCTCGCGGAGGCGCTGGGTCCCGCGCCCGAGGTCGCGCGGCTCCTCGTACGGCGGTACGAGGACGCGCTGCTCGCGCCGAGGCCCCGGCTCGCGGCGGCAGCCTGACGTACAGCCGTTCGAAGATCCCCACTATGGTGGGCCGCGTGACTCCGGAACTGCGCACCGAGCGCCTGGTACTGAGCCCGTACGTCCGAGCCGACGAGGAGGACTTCGTCTCCCTCTTCCAGACGGCCGCCTTCGGCGAGCACTTCGGCGACGGCATGCAGTCGCCCGAGCAGGACCGCGCCCTGTTCGCGCGGATCTTCAGCTACGTCTACGCCGAGGAGCGCTTCCCCGTGTGGGCGGTGCGGCTCGACGGGGCGTACGCCGGGCACGCCGAGATCAAGCCCTCGCCCGCGCCGTGGCTCGACGGGCACGAGATCGTCTACGGCCTCGCCCCGCGCCACCAGCACCGGGGCCTCGGCACGGAGGTCGCGGCGGCGCTCACGGCGTACGGCCACGAGACCCTGGGCCTCGCGGAGGTCCACGCGACGGTCGACTCCCACAACGCCCCCTCCCTCACCCTCCTCGAACGCCTCGGCTACGCGCGCCGCCGCGAGGTCAAGGAGGACGACGGCCACGTGACGTGCCTGCTGACCTCGACGGCGGAAGGCTGGGCGGCGCGTGGCTGAGAGCGCCGGGCGGGCGGGGCGCGGCTGAGACCGCCGGGTAGACGGCGCGCGGCTGAGAGCGTCGGGCGGGCGGGGCCGCCAGTCGGGCGACGCGCGGCCGGGCCGCCGCCGGTACGGGGCGCGTCCCCGGGCGGGGCCGCGCCTCCCGCCTTCCGCCGTCGCTACCCCCGTGCCGCCCTCGCTACTCCCGTGCCGCCCTCGCGATCCGTTCGCGGACCTCGGCGGGTGTGCGGGCGCCGGGGCCGCCGCCCGTGCGTGCCAGTTCGTTGACGAGGGTGCGCAGGGTCTCGTTGACCGGGGCGGGAACGCCGTGCAGGCGGCCGAGGAGGACGATCTCGCCGTTGAGCCAGTCGGCCTCGACCGAGGCGGCCCCGCGCTTGAGGCTCTGCCACGTGGAGCCGCCGCCGCGCGGGACGCCGGGCACGGGGAGCAGCCGCATCCGCTCACCGCGCGCGGCACGCGCCTCCTCCTCGCCCACCGTCGCGATCCCGGCCGCTTCGAGCACCGCGATGCCCTCCGCGCGCGCCTCGTCGACGAGGGCGAGGGCGTCGGGGCCCTCGACCGGCCCCGTCAACGCCTCGATCGCGTTGGGGAGGTTGTCGAGCAGCTTGCCGTACTTCCAGGGCATGACGTCGGCGGGCAGCGGCGCGTCGAAGCGGCTCGCGCGCAGGTCGGCCGCGACGGCTTCGAGGACGGGCTCGGGGCGGCCCGGCGGGTAGGCGCCGAGGTGCAGGATGCCGGTGAGCGGGTCGCCGCCCGCGCCGACGACGCCCGCTTCGAGGAACGTGGACGGCAGCCACACGCACACGCCGACGACCCTAGCGAAGCGGCGCAGCGCCGTGCGCTCGTTCGCGACGCCGTTCTGGAGGCACAGCACGGGCAGCCGCTCCCCCGCCGTACCGCCGCCCGCGACGGGACGCGGTGCCCACGCGTCCAGCGCCGCCACGGTGTCCTGGCTCTTGACGGCGAGCAGCAGCACGTCGTCCGCGCGCAGCTCCCCCAGCTCCTCGGGCCCACCGACCACGCGCACGCGCTCCACGTGCTCCCCCTCGGGTGTCACGAGCCGCAGCCCGTCCCGCTCCAGGGCCTCCCGGTGCGCCCCGCGCGCGACGCACACCACCTCGCGTCCGCTCCCCGCGAGCCGCGCGCCCACGGTCCCGCCGACGGCCCCTGTCCCGACCACGATGTATCGCATGCGGGGGAGCCTGCCACAGGGACGGTCGCCGGGGCCCGGCAGGCCCGGCCCGGTGTGCGCGGCTGCCCGGATCGCCCCATCATGAGCCCATGCCGACCGCCTTCGACCCCACCCGCGTCCCCCACCTCAACGGCCCCTTCGCCCCCGTCACGGACGAGGTCGACGCCGTGGACCTGACGGTCGTCGGGGAGCTGCCGGAGGCACTGGACGGCGTGTACCTGCGCAACGGGCCCAATCCCCGGTTCACCCCGGTCGGCAGCTACCTCTACCCGCTCGACGGTGACGGCATGGTGCACGGCGTGTGGCTCTCCGGCGGGCGGGCCAGGTACCGGAACCGGTTCGTACGGACCGAGGCGATGCGCGCCGAGGAGCGCGCCGGGCGGGCGCTGTGGGGCGGCCTGGAATCGCTGATCCTGCCGGACGCGTCCGAGGTCGGGGAAGACCTCGCCGATACCTTCAAGCCGCTGCCCGACATCAACGTGGTCCGGCACGCGGGGCGGCTGCTCGCGCTCGCCGAGTCCGACTGCCCGTACCGCCTCGCCCCCGGGCTCGACACGCTCGGCAGGGAGACCTTCGACGGCCGGCTGCCCGCCGGGATCACCGCGCACCCCAAGACCGATCCGGTGACCGGCGAACTGGCCGCCTTCTGCTACGCGCTGGAGCCCCCGTACCTCACGTGGTCGCTCATCGGCCCGGACGGGACGGTACGGCGCGGCCCGACGCCGGTCGCGGGCGTGGACGAGCCCCGCATGATCCACGACATGGCGCTCACCGCGCACTACCTCGTCCTGGTCCTCGCGCCCGCCTTCTTCACCCTGGACGAGGCGCTGCGCGGCGGTTCCTTCCTCCACTGGCGCCCCGAGCGCGGCACGCGCCTCGCGCTGATCCCGCGCGACGGCGGCCCCGTGCGCTGGGCGGAGGACGAGGCGTTCTGGCTGTGGCACACCGTCAACGCCTACGAGCGGCCCGGGGACGGAGACGTCGTCCTGGACTACGTGCAGTGGCCGGAACTGTCCCTCGGGGCGCGCCACGAGCGCCGTTCCGCGCCGGGGGCCGCGCACGGGCTCACGCGCGCCGTCGTCGACCCCGTCGCGGGCACGGTGCGCCGCACGCGGCTCGACGACGCGCGCGTGGAGCTGCCCCGTATCGACGACCGCGTCCTCTCCCGCCCGCACGACCGCCTCGCCGTCGCCGCGGGCAGCGGACGCGCGCGGGACCTGCTGCCGGGCGAGTACGACGCGCTGCGCTTCTACGAGGTGGGAGGGCCGGAGATCGCCGCCGTGAGCTGGGACGCGGGCGACCTCGCGGTGGGCGAGCCGGTCTTCGCGCCCGAGCCGGGCACGCGGGACAGCGCGCGCGGCTGGTGGCTCACCTTCGCGACCGACCGCACGGACGGGTCGAGCCGCCTCCTCGTGCTGTCCGCCGCGGCCCCTGGCTCCGGACCGGTCGCGGAGGTCCGTGTCCCGGTCCGCGTCCCGCTCGGGCTGCACGGGAGCTGGCTGCCGACCGAGGAGTGACCCACCGCCGCCCGGCAACGGGTGTCGCGCGCAGCAAGGGCGGGCGGTCCGCGTACGGGGCCGTCGACCGGTGCACCGGGGCGGGCGACCCGCGTACGGCGCGGGCCCCCCTCGCGCGGCGGACGCGGGTCCTTCGCACCTCACGCCGCAGGAAGCGCTTTCCCCGGACACCGTTCCCCCGGTGGGCCCCGGCGGCATAGCGTGGGGTGTCGCACGTCGCCCCGTGCTGCCGGGGAGCGACGCATCGTCTTCGTGCGTTCACGCACCGTGTGCTGGAGGAGAGGCCCCCATGGCCCTGTTCGACCTGTCCCTCGACAAGCTGCCCGGTTACCGCAGCGCGTCCGTGGAGCCGGAGGACTTCGACGCCTTCTGGTCCCGGACGCTCGCCGAGACCCGCGCGCACCCGCTCGACGCCCGTTTCGCGCGTGTCGACGTCCCGCTGACGACGGTCGAGGTGTACGACGCGAGCTTCTCCGGTTTCGGCGGCGACCGGATACGCGGCTGGCTCGTCCTGCCCGCAGGGACGAGCGAACCGCTGCCGCTCGTCGTCGAGTTCCTCGGGTACGGGGGCGGGCGCGGCCTGCCGCACACGCACCTGCTCACCGCGAGCGCGGGCTACGCGCACTTCGTGATGGACACGCGCGGCCAGGGCGCGGGCTGGGGCGGTGGCGACACCCCGGACCCGGGTGGCAGCGGCCCCGCCGTGCCCGGTTACATGACGCGCGGGATCGACGACCCGGACGCGTACTACTACCGGCGCGTCTTCACCGACGCGGTGCGGGCCGTGGAGGCGGCGCGCTCGCACCCGCTCACCGACGCGAGCCGCACCGTCGCGACGGGGACCAGCCAGGGCGGCGGGATCACGCTCGCGGTCGGCGGCCTCGTGCCCGACCTCGCGGGCATCGCGCCCAACGTGCCGTTCCTGTGCGACTTCCCGCGCGCCACGACGCTGACCAACAAGCACCCGTACCGCGAGATCGGCGCGTACCTCAACGTCTTCCGGGACCGCATCGCCGCCGTGCGCTCCACGCTCGCCTACTTCGACGGCGTGCACTTCGCCGCGCGCGGCACGGCGCCCGCGCTCTTCTCGACGGCCCTGGAGGACGAGGTCTGCCCGCCGTCGACGGTGTACGCGGCGTTCAACGCGTACCCGGTCGCGGAGAAGGACATCAAGGTCTACGAGTTCAACGGCCACGAGGGCGGCGGCACCCACCAGGAGGCGGCCCGCCTGGCGTGGCTGCGGGGGCTGGAAGGGTTCGGGCCCGGGGGCCGAGCAGCCTGACGGGGGCGGGGGCGCGTCCTGCCGGCGTACGGACGTGAGCGCCCGCGGTCCTCTCAGGGAGCGCCGTCGTCCGGCGCCTCCACGGTGTACGGCGTCCCCTGGTGGAACCACAGCAGCCACTCCCCCGGGCCCGGCTCGCGGCGCCACAGCGAGGCGCGGTGCACGGTGCGCTCGCCGTCGTCGGTGTCCCAGCGCAGGTGTACGAGATCGGGGGCGAGCCGGGTCGCGGTCATGGCCGTGACCCGGCTCGGCCTGTCCCCGGGGCTGTCCGGGGCGGCGGTCGCGGGCGAGAGCACGGCGGCGACCGAGGCACGGTCCCACAGCCGCCCCGAGGCGCCGACCTCGTGGAACTCCGGGTGGAGGTCGCGCAGGAGAGCGGCGGGATCACGGCGCACCTCCGGCCGGAGCATCCGCAGCTCGCGGGCGACGACTTCGGCGAGATCGGGGTCGCGGGGCCGGTACGGGTCGTCGTGCGAGCGGGGCTCGTGATGGGGGCGGGGCTCGTGACGGGAGCCCGAGTCGAGGGAGCCGGGTGCGTCGTCGTGGGAGCCGATCTCCCGGGGCGTGTCGGCCGTCATGGCCCCGTATCCTCCTCCGCCTGCTCCGCGAGGGCGAGGAGTTTCCCCACCGTGTTCCAGGTGCGGGTCGTCGTGAAGAGGCCCGGGAGGCGGGCGGGGCGCAGGAGTTCGGTGGCGAGGGCGGAGCGGCTGAGGCCGTCCGGGGTGTGCAGGTAGAGGACGCGGTCGCCGATGCGGTAGTCGTCGGGAGCGTGCGCGGCGGGGTCGAGGTCGGTGAAGCGGGCGGGGTCGGCGGGTCCCGAGAGGAAGACGAACTGGAGCCGTGAGCCCTGGAAGGTGCCTTCGGGGTACGGGTTCGCGGCGAGCGCCGCCCGCAGCCGTTCCGCGTCGAGCACGAGAACGGGGACGGCGAAGCCGAACTCCCCCTCGAGAGCGGCGGCGAGCGCGGCGGCGTGCTCCTCGGGCGGGCGTGGTTCGCCCGGGACGAAGACGAGGTTCCCGCTGTTGAGATGGGTGCGCACGGCCCGGTGCCCGAGCCCGGCGGCCAGTTCGCGCAGCCGCGCCATCGGCACCTTGTGCGCCGTCCCCACGTTCACGCCCCGCAGCAGGGCGACCGAAGCACTCGTCATGCCCCGCACCGTAGCCGCCGCCACCGACAACGGCCGGAAGGCGGCCGGGAAGACGCGGCGGCCTCCGGAAAAGCCGCTCCCCCCGGCGCCGTGGGGCAGCCGGGGGGGGAGGGACCGCGACGGCGGCGGGGCGGTCTCCTCCGCCCCGCGCGGGAGCGGGTGTCAGGAGGGCGAGTCCGGGGAGCGCGGGGCCTCCCGCTCGCCGCGCTGGGCCGGAACCTGCGTACCGAAGGCGATCGTCTGCTCCTCCCGTGCCTGCTCGCCCGGGTAGGCGGCGCCGGTCGCGTCGGCGACGCGCGCGAGCTCCTCCTCGGCGAGGGCCGGGGGCGGCAGCGGTATGGACTCCAGCGTGCGGCCGAAGTCGCGCGTGGAGAGGAGGAGTTTGTAGACGATGGCCAGCTCGAAGACGAGCATGAGCGCGGCCGAGACGAGCGTCGCGCCGAGGACCACGTTGAAGAGCGGGCCGACGATGAAGACGCCCATCTGGAACTCGATGCCGCTCACGAGGTGCGGGCGGATGCGGTGCCGCAGCAGGGCGGAGCGGAAGCGCAGGTAGAGGGGGAACTTCCGGCGGAACTCCTGCTGGAGGTCGATGACCTGCTTCGCCCTGACCGGCGGGGTGTCCTCGTCGCTCAGCCCGCTCGCCCCGGGCAGGTCGGCGCCCGAGGGGTCCTTGACGGTCGGGTCCTGCTCGTCGAGGTCCTCGGAGCCGGGCAGGTCGAGGGCGTCGCGCCCGGCCCCGGCCGCGCCGGGGCGCTCCCCGGCGGCGTACGCGTACGGGGACCGCGTGGCGGCCGGGGCCTCGTCGGCGCCGTCCTCGTCGGGATCGGTGGGCGCGGTCGTATCGGCCGCGCGGTTGAGGTCCTGTTCGATGTCGGCCTCGGGGTTGGCGCGCAGCAGGTCCTCCATGAAGGCGACCTGCTCGCTGTTCTGCGCCTTGCGCGCGGCACGCATCCTGGCCTTGATCTGACGCCGCATGGTGAGGCGGGTCTTGAAGGTCTCCAGGGCGTTGATGTACCGCAGCGCGTCGCAGAAGACGACGAGCACCGCGAGCCAGATGTAGAGGGTGTTGTCGGTGCGGTGGTACTGGCCCCACATGAGCGCGACGGCACAGGCGGCGACGCGGATGCGGTCGAAGATGTAGTCGAGCCACGCGCCGAAGACGGAACCGCGCCCGGTGAGGCGGGCGACCTTCCCGTCCATGCAGTCCAGGACGAAGCTGAAGTGGTAGACGACCGCGCCGAGGACGATCCACTGCCAGTCGCCGAGCGCGAAGAGCGCCGCGGAACCGAGGCCGAGGACGAGCGCGGCCCACGTGATCTGGTTCGGGGTGATCCGCGTGTAGCGGGCGGTGAGCCGGACGAGGGGGGTCGCGAGCGGGTCGACCAGCAGGACGGTCCACCACGCGTCGCGCTTCTTCTGTACGAGCTTGCGCACTTCGCGCACCGGCGGGGTGCTGCGGCGGTCGTACGGGGCGGGACGGCCCTGCGCCGGGGCGGCGGGCCGTCCCGGCACGACCGGGGCGGGGTGGGGTGCGGCGTCGCCGCCCGGAGATGCGGGGTCCGTGGGGGCGAGCGTTTCGTGCTCGTGAGCCATTCTCGTTTTCCTGCCGTTGCGGAGAGTTCACCCCACGGTAGGGACGCGTTCACCGAAGAAACAAGGGTCTTCAAGTGCAACCCTCGGGTCACTCCGCAGGTCTCCCCGCCCGATTACGCCGCCCCGCGCACACAATTTCTCCATTTTTCGCGCGTGTTATTCCGGCGTTATCCATTGGGCGCCGCGTTGTTATTCGACGGACGGAACGCTTTCCCGCCCGGACTCGTCACCGGTCTCGCCGCCCGGCGCGTTGTACCGCAGCAGGTAGCCCGCGAAGCGGTCGAGGTCGGCCTCGCCCCAGTCGGCGAGACGCTGCCGAAAGGCCCGCCGCCGCGCCTCGTTCACCTGTGCGAGCACCTCCACGCCATGGTCGGTCAGGTGCAGCACGTGCACCCGCGCGTCGACGGGATCGGCGCTGCGCGCGACGAGACCGGCCCGTTCGAGAACGGATACCTGGCGACTGATAGTCGACTTGTCGAGCAGATAATGCGCGGCCAGATCGGTCGCCCGGCAACCCGGCTGAAATTCGACGTGGCTCAGCAGCGTGAAGGAAACGAGCGACAATTCCGGATGCATGTGCGCGGCGACCCCCCTGGCCCTGCGCGCGAAGGCAGTCATTTCACGCTGAATGATCTCCAGGGCGGCATCCCTGCCGACTGCCGCGTACCCCGCCTCGTCCTGCGCCACGTACACCGCCTCCTCCGATTGGTTGTACAGTACAACGTAAGCACATGGTTGCATTTGCCAACCACCCCGGCCGCCGTCGCCCGTCCCCGGCACGGCGCGGTTCCACAGGAGTACTCCCGATGAGTTCAGCCGAAGCCCCGGCGCCCAGCAGGGCCCGCGATCTGGCAGCGGCCCGTCATGTCCTGGTCCACCTGCTGACCCCGATGCTCATGTGCGTCGGCATGGGCCTCGCCTACCTCGGCGCCTTCGTCAATCCCTCGCCGCACCACATGCCGGTCGCCGTCGTCGGCGCGGGCCCGAGCACCGCCGCGCTCGCCCAGACGATCCACGACAAGGCAGCGGCGGCGGGCGAGTCGCTCGACGTACGCACGGTCCCCGACCGCGACGCGGCGCACCACCTGCTCATGGAGCGGCAGCTCTCCGGCGCCTTCGTCCCCTCCGGCACGGCGCCCGAGCTGCTCGTCGCGAGCACGAACGCCGACACGAGCGCCACAGTGGCGGAGAAGGTCTTCACGCCGCTCGCCACCGCGCAGGGCAAGCCGCTCAAGGTCACCGACCTCGCCCCGCCCGCCCACGGCGACCCCACGGGGCAGGGTGTCTTCTTCTTCCTCGTCGCCGTGAGCATCGGCTCGTACGCGTCCGTCGCGGTGCTCGGCGGGGCGGGGGCCGTGCTGCGGATGCGGACCAGGGCCGCCTTCGTCGTCGTGACGTCCTTCGTCGTGAGCCTCATCGGCGCGGCGCTCGCGGGACCCGTCTTCCACGTCGTCTCGCACGGGCTGTGGGGGGTGTGGGCCATGGCCTGGCTCTACTCGGCGGGCATCCTCTTCCTCGGCGTGGGCCTGCACACCTTCCTGAAGCGGTGGACGACGCTCACGATGATGGTCCTCTTCGTGATGCTCAACTTCACGACGTCCGGCGGCCTGTACCGCCCCGAACTCCTCAACGGCTTCTTCGGCGCGCTGCACTCCTTCTGGAACGGCGCGGGCCTCGTCGAGGGTCTGCGCAGCCTCGTCTACTTCGACCACGTCGGCCTCGGGCGGCACGTCCTCACGCTGGCGGCCTGGCTCGTCGTCGGCCTGCTCGCGACGACGGCGGCCGGTCTGTACGAGCGACGCCACCGCACCGCTCCCGCCCCGGCTCCCGAGCCGCCGCACCACCACGCGGCGCCGTCCGGGCGGGACGAGACGCCGGAGGAGCACGAGGAGCGGGAGGAGGAGATGGACGAGTCGGTGGGGGTCTGACCGGGGGCGGGTGACCCAGTGGGAAACTGGTCACGGCGTCCCGGACACCCCGGACGCCGTGACCACGGCACACCGGCCCCCGCGGGGCCCGGCACGGGAGGCGGACGATGGACGAGTCGCGGGCGCGCGAGGTGCTGGGCTCGGCGGGGCTCGACGCGGGCGCGGAGCTGATGGTGCTCGGCGAGAACGCGGTC
This sequence comes from Streptomyces sp. Tu6071, assembly GCF_000213055.1. Taxonomy (NCBI): domain Bacteria; kingdom Bacillati; phylum Actinomycetota; class Actinomycetes; order Kitasatosporales; family Streptomycetaceae; genus Streptomyces; species Streptomyces sp. Tu6071. The sequence continues at coordinate 1,401,209 of NZ_CM001165.1, forward strand.
TTCGCCTCCGGGGACCTCGTGATCAAGGTCGGGCGGGCACCCGAGCTGCTCGACCGGGCACAGCTCGCGCTCCGCATCGCGGACTGGCTCAAGGAGAGCGACGTCCCCGCCGTCCGCGCCGCGCGCTCCGAGCCGCTGCTCGTCGAAGGGCATCCCGTCACGCTGTGGGAGCGGCTGCCGGAGGCGAGCAGGCCCGCCACCCCCGCCGACCTCGCGACGCTCCTGCGCCGGGTCCACGCGCTGCCCGCCCCGTCCTTCGCCCTGCCCCGGCGCGAGCTGCTCGGCGGCGTCGAGCGCTGGCTGCGGCTCGCCGGGGACGCGATCGACCCGGCCGACGCGGACTTCCTGCGCGCGCGCCGCGACGGCTTCGCCCCGGCCGCCGCCGCCCTCACCCCGCACCTGACCCCCGGCCCGGTCCACGGCGACGCGCTCCCGCGCAACGTGCTCGCCGGGCCCGACGGGCCCGTCCTCTCGGACCTGGAGACCTTCTCCTTCGACCTGCGCGAGCACGACCTCGTCGTGATGGACCTCTCGCGCGACCGCTACGGCCTCCCCACCGAGGCGTACGAGGAGTTCGTACGGGCCTACGGCTGGGACGTGCGCGAGTGGGAGGGGCGGCTCACCCTGCGCGGGGCGCGCGAGACGGCGAGCTGCGCGTGGGTGGCGCAGCACGCCCCGTCGAACCCGGCGGCCCTGACCGAGTTCCGCCGCCGCGTGAACTCGCTGCGGGACGGCGACACAACGGTGCGCTGGTACCCCTTCTGAGACCGGGGCGGGACCGCCGCCCGGGCGCGAAGGGCTGCCACAGGCGGTACGAGGTACCCGGCCGCGTCCGGCAGCCCGCCATCCGCCTCACCGCCACCGCAATCCCGTGCCGCACCCCCACCCCTCGCCGCACGTCCCACGCCACCGCGGGCACCCGCGCGCCCACCCATCCCGCACTCCCCGCTCCGGGCCACATCCCGCTGCCCGGCCCGCACCCCACCGTTCCCCCGAACAACCGCTTACACCCGTACCGCCCGCCCGCCCTCTCCCTGGTCCCCCCTCAAGCCGCCGTCCGCTGGCGCGGTATCACCGGCCACGCCCCCTCCACCACCGCGTCCGGCTTCGTGCGGCGCAGGTACTCCTGGAGGCTCGCTGACTGGCGGGCCGCCGCGTCGATCTGGAGGCGGTGCAGGTCCGTGGGGGGCAGGGTGCCGAGGCTGGGGTGGTGGGCGCCGAGGCTGCGGGCGAGGAGGGTCGCCGCGAGGGCGTCGGAGCGGGCGTCGTGGGCGGTGTCGAGGCGGACGTCGTAGTGGGCGCACAGGGCGGCCAGGACGCGGCTGCCCCTGCGGTAGCGGTCGGCGTGCTTGTCGAGGACGAGCGGGTCGATCACCGGGGCCGGTTCGGCGCCGAGCAGCTCGGCGAGCGCGGGCACACCGTGGCGGCGGCACTCGCGGTCGAGGAGGGAGAGGTCGTAGCGCGCGTTCATCACCACGAGCGGGGTGCCCACGCGCAGTTCGGCGGCGAGCGCCTCGGTGATCTCGGCGACCGCGCCCCGGGCGGGGGCGCCGTCGGCGCGGGCGCGCGCGGTGGGGATGCCGTGGATCGCGGTGGCCTCGGCGGGGATCTCGACGCCCGGGTCGAGCAGCCATGTACGGGTGTGGGCGACGGCGCCCGAGGAGTCGAGGCGTATCACCGCGGCGGTGACGATGCGGTCCTGCTCGACGTCGGTGCCCGTGGTCTCCAGGTCGAAGCCGGTCAGCGGCCCCTCGTACCAGGTCATATGTGTCTCCCTCGGCGTGTTCGGCGACGTGTCCCCCCGTCCGGGCGCCGCGTGGTCCCCACCCTCGCACGCGCCTGTGACAGTGCCCCCGTACCCCCCGGGGCCCCTCCGTAAGGGGCCCTCAGGAGACCGGCCGGGCGTCCGCCCAGGCCGATTCGAACTCCTCGCGGTACGTGTCGAAGAGGCCGCCCTCGCCGCCGGCGGCCCCGCGCACGAGGCGTCCCCCGCCGCGCACCACGAGGACCGGGGACTCCATGCCCCGTGCCCGGCGCAGGTAGGGCTGGACGACGGCGACTCCGTCCGCCGTGTCGCCGTCGACGAGGTAGGCGTTGGAGCGGGGTGTCTCGTCGATGACCTGTATCTCGAAGGCGCCGGGGTCGCGCAGCCGGGCCCGGACGCGCCGCATGTGGAGGATGTTCATCTCGACACCGCGGCTCATCTCGCCGCGCTTGAGGCCGAGTTCGCGTTCGCGGCGCTTGACTGCGCTGCTCGCGGGGTTGAGGAAGAGGAGGCGGGTGCGGCAGCCCTCCTCGGCGAGGCGGACGAGGCGGCGTCCGGAGAAGTTCTGCACGAGGAGGTTGAGGCCGATGCCCATCGCGTCGAGCCTGCGGGCCCCGGCGAAGAGGTCCTCGGCGGGGAACTGCCGCAGGAGGCGGACGCGGTCGGCGTGGACAGCGACGACGTCCGCGTACCGGTCGCCGACCAGGTCCTCGACGGCGTCGACGGGGAGGCGGCGGGTGGCGGGGATACCGGTCCCGGCCGAGAGCATGTCGAGGAGCCGGGCGGAGGCGCGTTCGGCCTGGGCGAGGACGCTCGGGTTGAGGGCACGGTTGCGCGAGACGACGTTGCGCGCGACCTCCAGCTCGTCGAGTGCCAGCTCGACGTCCCTGCGGTCGTCGAAGTACGGCTCGAAGCAGGGCCAGTGGCTGACCATCAGTTCCCGGAGCTGGGGCAGCGTCAGAAAGCTGAGCACGTTGTCGTCGGCGGGGTCGAGGAGGTAGCCCTTGCGGCGGCTGACCTCGCGCACCGCGATGGCGCGCTGCACCCACTCCTGTCCGGCGGGTCCGGCGGCGGCGGTGACCCAGTCCTCGCCGTGCACCGGTACGTAGACGGGGCGCAGCACCGCGGCGACGACGGCGCGCAGCCGTTGTTCGACGAGATTGAGCCACACGTAGACGCGGCCGGCGCGCTGGGCGCGGGTGCGGACCTCTTCCCACTCCTTGGGGCCCCAGTCCAGCTCGGGGCCTATCTGCGGGGCGACGTCCACGGTGCCCGTGAGCGGGACGGGCGGGGGCGGGCGGTCCGCCGTGGAGCCCTCCGCGCCGCCGCCTTCGCCAGGTGGCAGCTCCAGCCCTCCCGACACCCGCACACCGCCCCTTCGTCCCACTTCCGCGACGCTTGCCGCCCCTGTTCAACGATCAAGGAAGACTACTCCGGACGGGGGCCCGGGTGCAGCCGGAGGCGTTGGCTCCCTTTCCCCTCGCGCGGCCCCCGAAACGGGTCCGGGCGGGGGTGCGGGGGTGGCGTGGACGGCGGGCGGAGGCGGGGTGAGCGGGGCGGGGAGGGCTTGCGGGGATCACCTGACCGGCGGTGTACAGGCGGAGGCGGGCCGATCCGGGGCCGTAGCGATCTCGCCATAATCGCTCATCAGGCTGAATTTTTGACCGGGGGCTTGACGCCTTTCCCGTGGTCGGATCACTGCGGCGCCCCTTTCCGCGCCCCGTCCTCGTTCGTACGTCGGTGTGGTCGCGGCCCCGGCGGGACAGAAGTCCTACGGGAGCGGCCCCTCTTCCGGGAGACTCGGGCCCATGGTGGCCCTTCCCCCGGGCCGGAAACGGAAGAGTCGAGTTCATGCAGCTCTGGCCAGGTGAGGCGTATCCGCTCGGTGCCACGTACGACGGCGCCGGGACGAACTTCGCGGTCTTCTCGGAGGCCGCCGACCGTATCGAGCTGTGCCTGCTCCACGACGACGGTTCGGAGAGCGCGGTGGAACTGCGCGAGTCCGACGCCTTCGTGAGGCACGCGTATCTGCCCGGGGTGATGCCGGGTCAGCGCTACGGCTTCCGCGTGCACGGGCCGTACGAGCCCGCGCGCGGGCAGCGGTGCAACGCGGCGAAGCTCCTTCTCGACCCGTACGCGAAGGCGATCAGCGGGGCGATCGACTGGGGCGAGGCGGTGTACGGGTACCACTTCGGCGCGCCCGACAAGCGCAACGACCTGGACTCGGCCCCGTACACGATGGCCTCCGTCGTCGTGAACCCGTACTTCGACTGGGGCGACGACCGCCCGCCGCGCACGGACTACCACCGCACGGTCCTGTACGAGGCGCACGTCAAGGGGCTGACGATGCGCCACCCCGACCTGCCCGACGAGCTGCGCGGCACGTACGCGGCGCTCGCGCACCCCGCGATCATCGGGCACCTGACCGAGCTGGGCGTGACGGCGCTCGAACTCATGCCGGTGCACCAGTTCGTCAACGACCACCGGCTCGCGGACGCGGGGCTCGCGAACTACTGGGGCTACAACACGATCGGTTTCTTCGCCCCGCACAACACGTACGCCTCCTGGGGCGACCGGGGCCAGCAGGTCCTGGAGTTCAAGTCGGCGGTGCGGGCGCTGCACGAGGCGGGCATCGAGGTGATCCTCGACGTCGTCTACAACCACACCGCCGAGGGCAACCACCTGGGCCCGACGCTCTCCTTCCGGGGCCTCGACAACGCCTCGTACTACCGGCTCACCGAGGACCCCACGTACTACATGGACACGACGGGCACGGGCAACTCGCTGCTCATGCGGTCCCCGCACGTCCTCCAGATGATCATGGACTCGCTGCGGTACTGGGTCACGGACATGCACGTGGACGGTTTCCGCTTCGACCTCGCGGCGACCCTCGCGCGGCAGTTCCACGAGGTGGACCGGCTCTCGTCCTTCTTCGACCTCGTGCAGCAGGACCCGGTCGTGAGCCAGGTCAAGCTCATCGCGGAGCCGTGGGACGTCGGCGAGGGCGGGTACCAGGTGGGGAACTTCCCGCCGATGTGGACGGAGTGGAACGGCAAGTACCGCGACACGGTGCGCGATCTGTGGCGCGGGGAGCAGGGCTCGCTCGCCGAGTTCGCCGGGCGGCTGACCGGCTCCTCGGACCTCTACCAGGACGACGGGCGGCGCCCGCTCGCCTCGATCAACTTCGTGACGTGCCACGACGGCTTCACGCTGCGCGACCTCGTCTCGTACAACGAGAAGCACAACGCGGCGAACGGCGAGGACAACAGGGACGGCGAGAGCCACAACCGCTCGTGGAACTGCGGCGCCGAGGGCGAGAGCGACGACCCGGAGGTCACCGAGCTGCGGGCGCGGCAGATGCGGAACTTCCTCGCGACGCTCATGCTCTCGCAGGGTGTGCCGATGCTGAGTCACGGCGACGAGTTCGGGCGCACGCAGGGCGGCAACAACAACGCGTACTGCCAGGACAACGAGCTGGCGTGGGTGAAGTGGCCGGAGGGCGAGGGCGAGGAGACGGCGCTCGCCGCGTTCACGCGCGCGATGGTGTGGCTGCGCCGCGACCACCCGGTCTTCCGGCGCCGCCGCTTCTTCCACGGCCGCCCCGTCGAGGGCACGCACGACGAGCTGTCCGACATCGCGTGGTTCACGCCGGAGGGCGGGGAGATGACACGCGGCGACTGGGACGGGGCGACGGCGAGCGCGATGACCGTCTTCCTCAACGGCAACGCGATCTCGGAGCCGGGACCGCGCGGCGAACGCATCCAGGACGACTCCTTCCTCCTGATGTTCAACGCCTCGCCGCAGGACCTCGAATTCGTCATCCCCGTCAACCACGGCAAGGAGTGGCAGGTCGTCGTCGACACCTCGCGCGCGGACGGCCTCCCGCCGGGCACGGGCGTCAAGGCGGGCGCGGGCCAGCGGCTCGAACTGCGGGACAGGAGCCTGGTGGTGCTCCAGCGGCCCGCGTGAGGCACGGGCGGGGGTACGGGGCGGGGCGGCGGTGCGGGTACGGGGTGACCGGTCCCGTACCGCCGGCCCGCCCCCGTACCCCCGCCGTCCCGTCACCCGGCTCCGACCCGTCCATGCCCACGCGCGGCTCCGGCCCGTCCCGTCCATGCCCGCGCCCGGGTCCGGCCCGTCCCGTCCATGCCGTCGCCCGGCTTCCGCCCGGCCCGTTCACGCGTCCGATTCATCCGTCCGCGCGTCCCCATGACACACTCGCCCGCCACGCGGGTACACAACCCCCCATGACCACCGACTCGTCCCGCGCCCCCGAAGCGGTCTTCGCCCCGCCGACCGCGACCTACCGGCTCCAGCTCACGCCCGGCCGCGGTTTCGCGGACGCGGCGGAACTGGTCCCCTACCTCGCCTCGCTCGGCGTCTCGCACCTGCATCTCTCGCCCGTCCTGGAGGCGGTGCCCGGCTCGGCGCACGGCTACGACGTGACCGATCCGACGCGGGTGCGCGAGGAGCTGGGCGGCCGGGCGGGGCTGCTCGCGCTCGCCGGGACGGCCCGCGAGCACGGGCTCGGCCTCGTGCTCGACCTCGTCCCCAACCACATGGCCGCCTCGCCCCGGCACACACGCGCGCTGTGGCACGTCCTGCGCGACGGGCCCGAGTCGCCGTACGCGCGCTGGTTCGACCTCGACTGGGAGGGCGGCGGCGGGCGAATCCTGCTCCCCGTGCTCGGCGGCCGGCTCGCGGACGTGCAGGACCAACTGACCGTGGCGGACGGCGAGCTGCGCTACCACGAGCACGCCTTCCCGCTGCGGGCGGGCACCGAGCACCTGCCGCTCGACGAACTCCTCGACGCGCAGTGGTACCGCCTCGCGTGGTGGCGCCTGGCCCGCACCGAGCTGAACTACCGCCGGTTCTTCACCATTTCCGAGCTGATCGGGGTGCGGCAGGAGGACCCGGAGGTCTTCGCGGCGACGCACGGGCTCGTCCTCGACCTCATGGCGGCCGGAGCCGTGCAGGGCCTGCGGATCGACCACCCGGACGGGCTCGCCGATCCCGGCGGCTATCTGCGGCACCTCGGGGAGCGCGCGGCGGAGGCCGTGCCCGGCGGGCACTGGACCGTCGTCGAGAAGATCCTCGCGGACGGCGAGGCGCTGCCCGAGGGCTGGCCGGTCTCGGGCACCACGGGGTACGACGCGCTGCGCCACATCGACGGCGTGTTCACGGACCCCGCGGGGCACGGCGAACTCCTCACGCGCTACCGGGCACTCGCCGCCCCCGCCGAGGCGCGCGGGGGCGCCTGGCCCGCGACGGCCCGCGCCGCCGCGTACCGCGTCGTGACGCACGACCTCGCCGCCGAGGTCGAGACGCTCGTGCGGTACGCGGCGCGGATCGCGCGCGCGGACGTCGCGCTGCGCGACCACGCGCCGTGGGCGCTGCGGACCGCGCTGCGCGAACTCCTCGTGCGCGTCCCCGTCTACCGCCCCTACCCGGCGCGCGACGCGGGCGCCGCGCCCGAGGACGTGCTGTCGGTGCGGGCGGCCGAGGAGGGCTCGGCGGTCTTCGCGGTGCCCGAGGAGGCGGAGTCGGTCGCACTGGTGCGGGAGCTGGCGCTCGGCGGGCGCGGCGACGGGCCCGCGTACGAGGCGTTCCGGACGCGGTTCGCGCAGACCGCGTCGGCGCTGCGCGCGAAGTCCGTCGAGGACCTGGCCTTCTACCGGTACGTGCCGCTGCTCTCGGTGAACGAGGTGGGCGGCGACCCGGGCGCGCCCGCGCTCTCGCCGGACGTCTTCCACGCGTACTGCGGGCGCGTGCAGCGCGACTGGCCGCTGACCGGCACGGTGCTCTCGACGCACGACACGAAGCGCAGCGCCGACGTGCGCGCGGCGCTCGCGGTGCTCAGCGAGGTGCCCGAGCGCTGGGCGGCGTTCCTCGCGGAGGCCGCCGCCGTCTGCCCCGCGCCCGATCCGCACCTCGGCTGGGCGGCCTGGCAGCTCGCCTTCGGCTTCGGGATCGCCGACGCGGAGCGGCTCGGCGGGGCGCTGCTCAAGCACGTACGGGAGGCGGGCCTGCACACGTCGTGGACGGAGCAGAACGGCGCGTACGAGGAGGAGGTGCGGCGCTTCGTCGCGGCCGGGCCGTGCGGGCCGCTCGGCGGGCGGCTCGCCGAGCTGCGCGCCGAACTCGCCCCGCACATCCGCGCGAACGTCCTCGGCGCGGCGCTCCTGCACCTGACGATGCCGGGCGTCCCGGACGTCTACCAGGGCACCGAGACGGAGTCACGGACGCTCGTGGACCCCGACAACAGGCGGACGCCTCCGGAGGTGCGGGAGACGCTGCGGGCGCTCGACGGGGGCCGCACGCCGCGCGATCTGCCCGAGGAGAAGCTCGCCCTGAGCGCGGCGGCGCTGCGTCTGCGCCGCGAGCTGCCGGACTGCTTCGGCGAGGACGCGTCGTACGCGCCGCTGCCCGCGAGCGGCCCCGCGGCGCCCCACTGCCTCGCCTTCGTCCGCTCGGACCGCGTCCTCACCGCCGTCACACGGCTCGCGGCGCGGCTCGCGGAACAGGGTGGCTGGAACGGGACGGTGCTGACACTGCCCCCGGGCCGCTGGCGGGAGGCGGCCGGGGACCGCTCCTACGAGGGCGGAGTCCCCTGCGCGGAGCTGTTCGCCGCCCGCCCGGCCGTCCTGCTCGTCCGTACCGACTGACCCTCATTTCCCGCCAGTCCCGTCCCCTGTCGTTGACGCCCCGGGCCGTGACTCCCTACGGTCTGGACCACCGCCGCCCCGGCGACCCGGAACCCCGGTGCCCACACCCCGGCGCCCCGGCGTCCCGGGGGCGGCGGTACCCGAGCGGCCCCGCGCGTCTCAGCCGTGCCGCTCCACGAGCCCCCGCAGCACGTCGAACGCCGGTTTCGGCGCGTACGTGTCGGTCATGAGGCCGAAGCGGTGGAAGAGCCCTGGCCGGGCGCTGTCCGCGTCGCGGAGGGCGAAGTGGGTGTACGCCGCGATTCCGGGTGCGGCGGCGGCGAGGCGTACGACGGTCCCGACGATCTCGGCCTGGCGCTCCGGGCCGCGGCCGGGGCCGGTCGGCCAGCCGTGTTCGGTGAGGTGGAGCGGGAGGTCCGCGAGTCCGGCGGGGCCGAGGACCGCCTCGCGGTGGTGGCGGAGGAGGCCGGAGACGGCGGCGTCGAACGCGGCGGCCGGGACCGGGCGGAAGACGTCGGGGAAGAAGTCGAGGCCGATATAGTCGAGTGCCGTCGTGAAGTCCTCGCCGCCCTCCCCTACGAGGTCCGCGACGAAGCCGGTCGCCGGGCCGAAGAGCGGTGTCGTGTTGAAGCCCGTGTGCAGGTGCGTGTGGCCGAGCGCGCGGGCGTGCTCCTTGACGGTCCGCACGCCCGTGACGATCGCCTCGCGCACGCCCGGGTAGTCCCCGTCGAGCGTCGGGTTGCCGACGACGTTCGGCTCCTCGGTCACCTGGAGCGTGTCCGTCACCGCCCCGTACCGCTCGACGAGCGCGCGCAGCCAGGCGCGGTAGCCCGCCACGTCGCCCGAGGCGGAGCGGTACTGGGCGACGAGGTCGAGACGGCGGCCCCGTACGGCGTACCGCTCCGCGTCGGCGGGGGTCGCGGTGGCGAGGAGGCCGCCGTCGCCGTCCTCGTAGTGCGCGTAGGCGCGGACGAGGAAGGGGCGGCCCGCGCGGCCCTGGAGCCGGTCGAGGGCTTCGCTCACGCGTGCCGGGTCGTCGGGCGCGCCGGTCGCGAGGCCGCCGGTGTCGTCGCCTGTCGCGCCGCCGGGGTAGATGCCGAAGATCACGCGGACTCCTCCGGGGTCGGTGCGGTGGCCGGGGCGGGCCAGGCGAGCGTCCCGCCGCGGATCTCCTCGACGAGCCCGCGCAGCCAGTCGTGTTCGGCGCGGGCGAGCGTCAGCGCGTACTCCGCCTCGATGACGAAGAGGCGCGGGACCCCTTGGGCGAGTGCCGCGGCCAGGCGCTTCCCGTCCTCGTCGATGCGGGCTTCCAGGCGTGCGGCGCGTTCGGTGAGCGCGGACGCGCCGCCGCGCGGGCCGAGTGCGCCGAGGTGGGCGACGGCGCCGAGGAAGCGGGAGAACTCGCGGCGCGGGTCGCGGATCCGCGCGTCGATCCGGCGGACGAGTTCCGCGCGGCCCTCGGGGGTGAGCGTGTAGACGGTCCGCTCGGGGCGGTTGCCCTCGCGTTCGCGGCCGAGCGGGGCGATGAGGCCCGCCGCGGCGAGGGCGGTGACGGTGTTGTAGACGGTGCCGCGGTGGGCGACCGAGGCGCGGGCCTCGCCGCCCGCCTGGAGTGCGGCGAGGAGTTGGTGAGGGTGTGCGTCGCCCTCCAGGAGGAGGCCGAGGACATCGGGGACGAGGGGGTTGTCGAGAGCACGTCGCGGCATGGTCGAAAACTACCAGTCTAAATAAACTACTGACAAAGGCGCAGGTGACCGCCGCGCACACGGCTGCCGTGTCCCTTGACCTTGTCGCGACGTCAAGGTTTCTACTGACCTCATGCGTATCGGAGAGCTGGCCGCCGTGGCCGGGGTGAGCACCCGGGCCGTCCGCCACTACCACCGGATCGGGCTGCTGCCCGAGCCCGCCAGACAGCCCAACGGCTACCGCGAGTACGGCCTGCGGGACGCCGTCGAGCTGGCCCGGGTGCGACGGCTGACGGAGCTGGGCCTGAGCCTCGACGAGGTCCGGGACGTGCTCGCCGACGACGCCGGCAAGGACCTCGCGGAGATCCTCACGGAGCTGGACGCCGACCTCGCGCGCCAGGAGGAGACGATCCGGCGGCGCCGCGCCCGGCTGCGGGACCTCCTCGCGCAGGCGGACGCGGACGGCGGCCTGCCGCCCGAGGCGCCCGTCTCGCCCGCGCTCGCCGCGCTCTTCGCCGACTTCGACCGCGCCGCCGCGCACCTGCCGGGCCCCGAGCCCGCCTCGCTCGCGCTCGACCGCCGCCTCCTCGCCCTCCTCGACACGTCCGCCCCCGCTTCGGGCGACCGGCTCGGCCGGCTCGCCGAGGCGTTCACCGCCGACCCGGGAACGACGCGCCGCGCGTACGCCCTCTACCGGCGCCTCGACGACCTCGCGGACGCCGCGCCCGACGACCCCCGCGTCGAGGGGACGGCCCGCGAACTCCTCGCGCTCCTGCCCACGGACCTCGCCGTGGGGGACGGCCCGGGGAACGGCCCCGACAACGGCTTCCTCGACGCCGTCTACGCCGACTTCTCCCCGGCCCAGGCCGCCGTCCTGCGCCGCGTGATCAGCCTCCTGAAGGAGCGGACGCCGTGAGAACACCCCTGGTCGGCCACCACCTGACCCTGTGGCGCGACCTCGCCCGTTGGGCCGGGCGCCGGGGCCCTGAGGGCGTCGGCGAGGGCGATCTCGCCGCCCCGTACGCGCCCGCGCAGTCGGCGATGATGTACGGCCTGCTCTTCGTCGCGGTCGCCGAGACGGTCGCGCTCGCGCTCGTCATTCCCTGGCCGTGGCTGCACGCGCTGACCCTCGTCGTGGACCTGTGGGGCTGCTGGTACGTCCTCGCCCTGCACGCCTCGTGCGTCGTACGCCCCCACGTCCTGCGCGCCGACGGCTCCCTGCGCCTGCGGTACGGAGCCCTGCTCGACGTGACCGTCCCGGCGGCCCAGCTCGCCACCCTCCGCGCCGCCCGCGCCTTCCCCGACACCCGCCTCGGCGCGGTGAACCCCTCGGGCACGGCGGACCTCCCGGTCGGCGGCACCACGACACTGACCGCGAACCTGACCGACCCCCTCACCTACACCCGGCCGCTGGGCACCCGAGCCGAGGCCCACGCCTTCCGCTTCCACGCGGAGAACGCGGCGGAGGTGGCACGGGCCTGGCGCGAGGCAAAGGTCACCCCACCCCACGCGTAAGACAAATAAAAAGGTTTCACAGAAGCCCGTGATCAAAAATGATCGCGGGCGAAACTTTTACGTGCGCGCGAAGATTCAGAAAACGCACAATCACATTTAGCGACCCTGCGGGTAAGGGAAAACGCCTCGTGAGGCGCTACGGTCGCAGCGGGAACCCCGGTCTCCCCTTGACCAGTTGAGCACCGGGGTTCCCCCTTTCGTACGCCCCCGGGACTTGACGTCCCGAAAGAAGAGAGGGATGCCCATGCATCCTGCGCACGACGCTGGCGTGAAGCGCCAAGTGCTCCACAGCGACAATGCGACGTTACCCAAAAGGGCCATGCGTGGTGTCGGTCGCTACAGCACCGAAACCCAAGTGCCCGGAGTATCGGGCGACGGGACCCTCCCCTCCCCCGCACACCGTCCCCGACGCATGAGCACGGCCGAGTCCGCGGCGAACATCGGCGGACGCCGGGCCCGGAATACCGCCCCCGGCCGGGAAAGGCCCACGTCCGCCGCCCTTCCACCCCGCCACACCCCCTCTCGCGCTCTCCCGGCGCGAGCCCTCAGGCGTCCGCTCCGACCCCGCCGCGCGAGGGCAACCCCGCCCAGTTCGGCCGGCCTTGGCTACGGCATATGCCAATGGCTTCCAGCGCGTGCGGAAATGCTGACACCGCTCTTTTCCGCCCCTCTGAGGGATGAGGGCGAGGGTCCGGAATGACTAGGGACCTGCTCCGGAATGACTACACGGCTCCTGGTCATTGCCGGAACCCTTCGTGTGGCCGGCCCCTGCCGCCCGCCAAGGGCGCGGGTCGACCGCGCCTGTACTGCTCCGAGCCGTGTCGCCGCGTCGCCCATCGCAGGGAGCGCGACGTACCGCGCGGCAACGACGAGCGGGACCAGACCCACCTCGCCGCCGCTCGGCTGCGCCAGAACACGGAGGAGCTCGTTCATCGGGCTCGCGCCGACCGCACTCTCAACTCACTGCGGCTCCTCAACAGCGTGGAGCGGGACGTGGGGCTCATGCGCGACGCCCTCGTCCAGCAGGCTCGCGCCGCCCGCACGCCGACCGCGCAGATCGCCGCCGCACTGGGCGTCAGCACCGGCACTCTCGCGCGCCGCTTCGCGCCCGCCCGACTCTCGCGCCGGCTGGCGGCGGCCCTCCACGCCGCCACCGGGCCGGCGACCGACTTCGGCCCCACGAGCGCGTCGCACTCGCCAAGCGCCTCGGCCACGGAGGAACCGGGGCGGCTGCTCGCGATGGCGCTCGGCGAACTCGTCTACGGGACGAGCTTCTCCGGGCGCGCCATCGCCCGGCGGGCCGGGGTCGATCCCTCGTACCTCTCCCGGATGCTCTCCGGCGAACGGCGTCCCTCGTGGGAGAAGACCGAGCGTGTCACGCGCGCCTGCCAGGGGGATGTGGAGACGATCCGGGCGCTGTGGGAGGCGGCCGTACGGGCCGACAGCACCCGTGCGGCCGGCGGCGAGGCCCGAGCGACGCTCTGGGGGCTGCTGCGGGGACTGCACCTGAGCGCGGGGCGGCCCAGCCCGCAGGTGATCGAGCGGCGGAGCGCGGGACGGGTCAGGGGGGACGACGCCACAGCCCTGCTTCGGCGCGAGCTGCGCCCCTGGCCCGTCGTGAGCGCCTTCGTCGCCACCCTGGGTGGTTCCCCGGCGGAGGCCATGCCGCTGTGGAGCGAGGCCGAACGGCAGCCCGCACCGGAGCGGAAGGAGCCGAGCGCATGACCTTCTCCCTCAGCCCCGGCTTCGCGATCGCCCTCCTCCTCGCCGTGGCCACCGGCTTCTATGTCAACCACCGCTCGGTGAACCCGGAGACGCGCCGAGGCGACGTGGCCACCGCCATCGGAGTGGCTGCCGCCGTCTTCATGGCACTCGCCCTGCTCCTGAGCGGAAGCACGGCGGGCACGCAGGACGCTCCCGACAGCGGGTCCCGCTCACAGCGGAGCCCCTGAACACGCGAACGGTGGGTGGCCGGGCAAGGACCCGGCCACCCACCGCTCTCTCCCTGCCCGGCGAAAACGCGCGGTCTGGATTACTCGCGCGGGGGCGTGCTCGCCGCGCCGAGCGGCCGGTCCCGTTCCTCAGTCCTCGACGTGCTTCTCGTCCGTCCGCTGCTTCTCGCCCAGCTTCTCCACGAAGTCCTGTGCCTTGTCGACGCCCGTGTCGATCTTCGCGCTGTACTTGCCGTCCGTGCGGGCGTCGACGAAGTCGCCGGCCTTCTCCAGGCCGTCCGCGATCTTCTCGCTGTGCTCCCCGGCCAGTTCCTCGGCCTTCTCCTTGAAGTTCTTGAGATTGTCGAACAACCCTGGCATTCCGGGCTCCTTGTCGTCTCCGCAGTCGGCTCGCGCGGTCGGCTCGCGCAGGGGCCCTGATCATCCCACGGGCCCCGTCTCAGTCCTCCCCCGCGAGCAGCTCCTCCATCCGCCTCGCCGCCGCCACGACCAGCGGGACCGCGCGGTCCGCGACGGACCGGCGGTGGGTGATGACGTTGACCGCCGCCGGGTCGGCGGGTTCGGGGACGCGGAGCGGGGCGGCGACGCCGATCGTGCCGGGGGTGACCTCCTCGTGGGTGATCGCCCAGCCGCGCGCGCGGACCTCGGCGACACGCTCCGGTTCGCCGGGAAGCGGCTCCCCCGCCGAGAGCAGCGCGAGCCCCGCCGAGCCCCGGTCGAGCGGGTCGCGGTGGCCGACCCCGTACGAGAAGCGCGGTCCCGGGCCCGGGGGTTCGACGACCGCGACGGCGACCGCGTGCGCGCCGTCCGGCACCACGAGGCAGGCGGTCGCGCCGAGTTCGACCGCGAGGGCGCGCAGCACCGGCATCGCGACGTCCACGAGCGGCGGGCGGGCGCGCTGGGCGAGCGTGTAGAAGGCGACGCCGACGCGGTAGCGACCGGCCGCGTCGCGCGCGGCGAAGTGGCTGCGGGTCAGCGCGGTGAGCAGCCGGTACGCGATCGAGCGGTGCACCCCGAGCGCGGCGGCGACCTCCGAGGCGCGCAGTCCGTGCGGCGCCTCGGCGAGCATCCGCAGTACGCCGAGCCCGCGCTCCAGCGTCTGCGCCCCGTCCGCCCGGCGCGCGGGCGGGCCCTCAGGCCCCGGGTCGGCCTCACGCGCCGTCATCGGTACTCCTTCGCCGTCACTTTCGTCCCGGGCTCTTGACGCGGCACGGCCCGTCTCCGCACAGTGTTGCAACATTCAATCCCACGTGTCTCGATAATCGCAACACCGCGCGACCCCGCGCCCGAACCGCACCACCCGTACCGCATTGCCGCCCCGTCCGGGTGACACCACGGCGACCCCGCGCGCCAGGACGGGGAAGTCTGCTCGCATATCCGACGAGCCGTACCGGCAGAGCGCCCGCACCCGGGCGAGAGGAGACCCCGTGCCCCACTACCGCGCCCTCGGCGACATTCCCCCCAAACGCCACACCCAGCACCGCACCCCCGAGGGCGGTCTGTACTACGAGGAGCTGATGGGCGAGGAGGGCTTCTCGTCCGACTCCTCGCTCCTCTACCACCGCCACATCCCCTCCGCGATCACCGATTCCGCGGTGTGGGAGCTGCCCGACCAGCGCACCGTCCCCAACCACCCGCTCCTGCCGCGCCACTTCGCGCTGCACGGCCTCGTCAAGGGCGAGCGCTGGCGGGACGCGGACGTCGTGACGGGGCGGCGGCTCGTGCTCGGCAACGGCGACGTGCGGATCTCGTACGCGGTCGCGGGCGCGCCCTCGCCGCTGTACCGCAATGGGCTCGGCGACGAGTGCGTGTACGTCGAGTCGGGGCGCGCGGTCGTGGAGACGGTCTTCGGCCGGCTCAACGCCCGCACCGGGGACTACGTGGTGCTGCCGCGCGCGACGACGCACCGCTGGCTGCCCGAGGGGGACGAGCCGCTGCGCGTCTACTGCGTCGAGGGCAACAGCCACATCGCACCGCCCTCGCGCTACCTCTCGCGGTACGGGCAGCTCCTCGAACACGCCCCGTACTGCGAGCGCGACCTGCACGGCCCCACGGAACTCGTCGAGGGCCGGGGGCAGGACGTCGCGATCCTGGTGAAGCACCGGGGCGCGGGCGGCGAGGTCGTCGGGACGCGCTTCACGCAGGCCGAGCACCCCTTCGACGTCGTCGGCTGGGACGGCTGCCTCTACCCGTACACCTTCAACGTCGCCGACTTCGAGCCGGTCACCGGGCGGGTCCACCAGCCGCCGCCCGTGCACCAGGTCTTCGAGGGGAACAACTTCGTCATCTGCAACTTCGTGCCGCGCAAGGTGGATTACCACCCGCTGTCCATCCCGGTGCCGTACTACCACTCGAACGTGGACAGCGACGAGGTGATGTTCTACTGCGGCGGCGACTACGAGGCGCGCAAGGGCTCGGGGATCGGGCAGGGCTCGGTCTCGCTGCACCCGGGCGGGCACAGCCACGGGCCGCAGCCGGGCGCGTACGCGCGCTCGATCGGCGTGGAGTCCTTCGACGAACTCGCCGTCATGGTCGACACGTTCCGGCCCCTGGAGCTGGGCGAGGGCGGGCGGGCGAGCGACGACGGCGCGTACGCGTGGACCTGGGCGGGGCGGGGGCCGCAGGCATGACCGTGCCCGCCGCGCTGCTCGCCGCGCTCGTCGACGACGCGGGCCTCTTCCCGCCGACCGCGCTCCCGATGGACCGCGCGCTCGCCCGCCACCGCGCGGACCTCGCCGCCGCACACCCGCTGCACACGCACCGCTTCCTCGTCCCCGCGAGCCGCCTCGGCGAGTTGCGGGCGCGCCTGGAGCCGGGCGACTCGCTCGCGCTCGGGCTCATCGCGGACCGGGGCGCGGAGGGCCTCGCCGCCGACTGCGCGGCGGTCGCGGCCGATCCGAGGCTGCGGCTCGCGCTCGTGGAGGTGCCGCTCGCCGCGTTCCCCGGCGGGGTGCGCGAGGCGCTGGACGCCCTGCCCGGTGACGTACCGGTGTACGCGGAACCGGCGGGGCGCGCCGCGTACGAACCCCTGCTCACCGAACTGGGCGCGCTCGAACGGCCCGTCGGTGCCAAGCTCCGCTGCGGCGGGGTCCGCGCGGAGCTGTTCCCGACGGCCCCCGAGGTCGCCGCGTGGATCGTGGCCTGCGCCCGCGCGGGCGTCCCGTTCAAGGCGACCGCGGGACTGCACGAGGCGGTGCGGCACACCGCGCCCGCGACCGGTTTCCGCCACCACGGCTACCTCAACCTGCTGCTCGCCACCGCTGCCGCCGCCGGGGGCGCGACGACGGGCGAGGTGACGGCGGTCCTGGAGACCGAGGACGCGGCGCGGCTGGCCCGGCGCGCGCACGCGCTCGGCGAGGCGGGCGCGCGGGCCGCGCGCCGGCTGCTCGTCTCGTACGGCTCGTGCAGCACCTCGACCCCGCTCCGGCAGGCAGCGGACCTGCTGGGCACCCCCGACACGTATCAGGAGATCCCCGTATGACCGCCGCCACCTGGGCCGAAGTGCCCATGGGCTCCCCCTTCCCGCTCCAGAACCTCCCCTACGGCGTGTTCACGCCCGCCGGGGACACGCGGGCGCGCGTCGGCGTCGCGATCGGCGCGCACGTCCTCGACGTCGCCGCCGTGCTCGGGGACGACACCTTCGCGCACGGCGCGCTCAACCCCTTCCTCGCGCAGGGGCGCGCCCGCTGGACGGCGGTACGGGCCGAGCTGACCGCGCTCCTCACCGACGCCCGCCACCGCGCGGCCGTCACCCCGCACCTGCACCCGCTCGACGCGGTGACGCTCCACCTCCCCTTCGAGGTCGCCGACTACGTCGACTTCTACGCGTCCGAGCACCACGCGGCGAATGTCGGCCGCATGTTCCGCCCCGGCGCCGAACCGCTCACACCGCAGTGGAAGCACCTGCCGATCGGCTACCACGGGCGCGCGGGCACGGTGGTCGCCTCGGGGACGCCCGTCGTCCGCCCGTGCGGCCAGAAGAAGCCGGGAGCGGCGGGCGAGTCGCCCGGTTTCGGGCCCTCGGCGCGGCTCGACATCGAGGCCGAGGTCGGTTTCGTCGTCGGTACGGGCTCGGCGCTCGGCACGCCGGTCGGCACCGCTGCCTTCGCGGAGCACGTCTTCGGCGTGTGCCTCGTCAACGACTGGTCGGCGCGGGACGTGCAGGCGTGGGAGTACGTGCCGCTCGGGCCCTTCCTCGCGAAGTCGTTCGCGACGTCCGTGTCCCCGTGGATCGTGCCCCTGGAGGCCCTGGAGGCGGCGCGCGTGACACCCCCGGAGCGGGCGCACGCGTTGCGTCCCTACCTGCGCGAGACGGAGGACTGGGGGCTCGACCTGCGCCTCGAGGTCCGCCTGAACGGGCAGCCGGTCGCGCGGCCCCCGTTCTCGGCGATGTACTGGACGGGCGCGCAGATGCTGGCCCACATGACGGTCAACGGCGCCTCGCTGCGTACCGGGGACCTCTACGCCTCGGGCACGGTGAGCGGCCCGGAACCCGGGGAGCGGGGCTGCCTGATGGAGCTGACGTGGGGCGGCGAGGAGCCGCTGAAGCTCGCCGACGGCACGAGCCGGGCATTCCTGGAGGACGGCGACGAGGTGACGATCACGGCGACGGCCCCGGGGGCGGACGGCACGGTGATCGGCTTCGGCGAGGTGACGGGGAAGATCCTGCCGGCGGTGGCTGGGGGCCGGTCATGAGCGTCCGCATATCGGACGGCGATGCCGGGGTGGCGGCGGCAACTACCGCCGTTTTCCGCGCGTTTCCGGACCCGAAGCGAAGATTTTGCGAAGAATGAGTGGTGCGCGCCTGCAATTTAACCTGATCGCGACCTGCGGAATCTTGACGCCATATCTCGCCACTTGGAATCGTCAACGGCAGTGCCGCCCGCATCGCACGGCTGCCCTGAACTGCTCGACTCACACGCGAGGTTGTCGCTCCATGCCCGGCGCACTGCTCATACCGGCTTCGACCACTGGTGCCATCCCGTCAGCTGACCTCAGTGTCGTACGCCGGAGCTGTCGCGCACCAATCATTTTCTGACCTGGGCATCTCGCACGTCCCGTCCGGTGCACGCGCGAACCGTTGCCCGGTCGCCCCACACGACCACGCCTCCGGCCCACCCGCCGGGGGCGTCGCCGAAGCGCTCTTACGAAAGGCCGGCTAGCAGTGCTGCGTTACATCGCCCGCAAAGCAGTCGGCTGGTTTTTGATGATCGTCGTCGCGACCAACCTCACGTACTTCCTCGCCAACGCCTTCCTGAAGCCCGCGTCGAACTACACCGCTCTGCGACCGCCTCGAACTCCAGCCGAGATCAACCACTCCCTGTCGCTGTACAACCTCAACCCGAACAAACCGATCATGGATCGGTGGTGGGACTGGATCACCGGGATCGTGGCCCACTGGGACTGGGGCCAGTCGCCGACCGGCGGCAGCGTCAACGGCCAGGTGTCGTACCGGATCATCGTGAGCGGTGAGCTGGTCATCGCCTCGACGATCCTCTCGGTCGTCATCGGCATCGGCCTCGGCGTGTACACCGCCTCGCGGCAGTACAAGGCGGGCGACCGGGTGTGGCAGGGGATCTCCGTGATCTCCTTCAACACGCCCTCGGCCGTGGCCTCGCTCGGCGTGGTGGCCCTCGCCATCGCGCTCAACCAGCGGCTCGGCAGCACGCTGCTGCCCGTCGCGGGCGCGCAGAGCCCGGACTCCTCCGGCTTCCTGGACGTACTCGGCTCGCGGGCCGTGCACGCGATCCTGCCCACGATCTCGCTGACGTTCATCTCGTACGCGAGTTACCACCTGTTGCAGAGATCGCTGCTCCTGGACAACATCAACTCCGACTACGTGCGCACCGCGCGGTCCAAGGGCCTGACCCGGAAGCAGGCCATCTACCGGCACGGGCTGCGGACCTCGATCATCCCCGTCGCCACGCAGGTCGCCTTCGCGATGCCGGCGCTCTTCACGGGTGCGGTGATCACCGAGACGGTCTTCGCCTGGCACGGCATGGGTGAGTACTTCACCAAGACGATCAGCACGAACGACGTCCACGGTGTCGTCGCCGTCGCCGCCTTCGGCGCGCTCATGACGGCTGTCGGCGCGATCCTCTCCGACCTCGTCATCGTGGCTCTCGACCCCAGGATCAGGGTGAGCTGACATGGCCATCAACATGCCAGGCGTCGGACCGGACGCCGAGGCGGTACGCACCGGCGATGCCGCGACGCCCGACCCCGCCAAGACCGGGGCCGCCGGGAAGCGCATCTCCCCGTTCAAGCTCTACGCGCGGCGATTCGCCCGCAACAAGGGCGCCCTCATCGGGATGGTCCTCTTCGTCCTGCTCGTCCTCTTCGCCGCGTTCGGCCGGTTCCTGACGCACTGGGACTACACCGAGGCCGACTTCGCGGCGCTCACCGTCTCGCCCGGGACCGGCGGTCACCTGCTCGGCACCAACACCGCCGGCAACGACGTCTACGCGCAGCTCGTGCACGGCCTGGGCCGGTCGATGATCATCGCCGTGGTGGTCTCGCTCCTGACCACCGCCATCGCGGGGCTCTTCGGCACCACCGCCGCCTACTTCGGCGGCAAGGTCGAGCAAGTGATGCTGGGAGTGGTCCACTTCCTGCTCGTCCTGCCCTCCTTCCTGATCATCGCGCTGGTCGGGACGCACTACCGCGGCGACTGGAAGGTCCTCGTGGTGGTCCTCACCATCTTCGGGTGGATGCTCACGGCCCGCGTGATCTGGTCGCTGGCCACGTCGCTGCGCGAGCGCGAGTACGTGATGGCGGCACGCTTCATGGGCGTCAGCCCGATGCGCACCATCGTCCGCCACCTCGTCCCCAACATCGGTTCGCTGCTCATCGTGACGTTCACGCTCGGGGTCGCCTCGACCGTGCAGTCCGAGACCGCCCTGTCCTTCATCGGATTCGGCGTCAAGCAGCCCGACATCTCGCTGGGCGCGATGCTCGCCGACGGTCAGGGCACCCTGTCCACCGCTCCCTGGCTGTTCTACCTGCCGGCCGCACTGGTGGTGCTGCTCACCGTCGCAATGGCGCTCATCGGGGACGGCCTGCGGGACGCCCTCGACCCCACCTCGCAGTCCGGAGGCCGCGCATGACCGAGCAGAGCACCATCACGACCGCCACGGACACGCGGCAGCCGCTGCTGTCCGTGCGGGACCTGCGGGTGAGCTTCCCCTCGGAGGCGGGCCGCGTGGACGCCGTGCGCGGCGTCTCCTTCGACCTGCACCGCGGCAGGACCCTCGGCATCGTCGGCGAGTCGGGTTCGGGGAAGTCCGTGACCTCGATGGCCGTCATGGGGCTGCTCCCCGAGTACGCCTCCGTCACGGGCGAGGTCACCCTCGGCGGGAACAACATCCTCGCCCTGGACGACCGGGCGATGTCGAAGGTGCGCGGCAAGCACATCGGCATGATCTTCCAGGACCCGCTCTCCTCGCTCACGCCGATCTTCAGCATCGGCGCCCAGATCGTCGAGGCGCTCCAGATCCACCAGGACATCTCCTCGGCCGCCGCCTGGAAGCGGGCCGTCGAACTCCTCGACCTGGTCGGCATCCCCAACCCGGAGCGGCGGGCCAAGGGCTTCCCGCACGAGTTCTCGGGCGGGATGCGGCAGCGGGCCGTGATCGCCATGGCGATCGCGAACGACCCCGACCTGATCATCGCGGACGAGCCGACGACCGCGCTCGACGTGACGGTGCAGGCGCAGATCCTCGACGTGCTCAAGACGGCACAGCGCGAGACCGGGGCCGCGGTCATCATGATCACGCACGACCTCGGCGTCGTGGCGGGCTCCGCCGACGACGTCATGGTCATGTACGCGGGCAAGCCGGTCGAGCGGGCCGGGGTGGACGAACTGTTCGGGCACCCCCGGATGCCTTACACGATCGGCCTGATGGGCGCGATCCCCCGGCTCGACGACCGGGCCAGGGACGCCCTGACCCCCGTTCCGGGGACGCCGCCGCTCCTCGTGGACCTGCCCGACGCGTGCCCCTTCGCCGCGCGGTGCCCGGTCGCGGAGGACGCGTGCCTCACCGCCGAACCCGAACTGCTAACGATCGGCCGCGGTGAGCCGGGCGGTTCCCCCGCCGTCGAGGTCCCCGGGGCCGCGCACTCCGTCGCCTGCCGCCGCGCCACCGAGATCAGCGACGGTCTCATCGACGGCAAGCCCGTCTTCCCCGTCCCCACCCTGCGGGAGCCCGAGGCCGCCGCGGTGCCCCGCGAGGAGCGCCCGAAGGTACTCGAACTCTCCGGACTCACGAAGACCTTCCCGCTCACCAAGGGCGGCCTGCTCAAGCGCAAGGTCGGCACCGTCTTCGCCGTCAACGGCATCGACCTCGACATTCGCGAGGGCGAGACCCTCGGTCTCGTCGGCGAATCGGGGTGCGGCAAGACGACGACGCTCCTGGAGATCATGGGGCTCAAGGCGCCGGAACGGGGCAGCATCTCCGTCGCGGGCAAGAACGCCGCCGACCTCCGCGGCAAGCGGGACATCGGCGCGGTCCGCCGCGAGATGCAGATGGTCTTCCAGGACCCGATGGGCGCCCTGGACCCCCGGATGACGGTCTTCGACATCCTCGCCGAACCGCTCCGGGCGGCCGGCGGGCACGACAAGGAGGACCTCAGCCGCCAGATCGGCGAACTCATGGAGCTCGTGGGTCTCGATCCCGAGCACCGCGACCGCTTCCCCGCCGCCTTCTCCGGCGGCCAGCGCCAGCGCATCGGCATCGCGCGGGCGCTCGCCACGCGGCCCAAGCTGCTCGTGCTCGACGAGCCGGTCTCGGCGCTCGACGTCTCGGTGCAGGCGGGTGTCATCAACCTGCTCAACGAGCTGAAGGCGGAACTGGGGCTCTCGTACCTCTTCGTCGCTCACGACCTGTCGGTCGTGCGGCACATCTCCGACCGGGTCGCGGTCATGTACTTGGGCCGGATCGTCGAGATCGGCGACATCGACTCGGTCTTCGACCAGCCCAGCCACCCGTACACGAAGGCCCTCATCTCCGCGATCCCGCTGCCCGATCCGGTCGCCGAGCGGAACCGGGAGCGCGTCCTGCTGAAGGGCGACCTTCCGAGCCCGACCGACGACAGCCCCGGCTGCCGTTTCGTCAGCAGGTGCCCGCTGCACCTGACGCTGCCGGAGTCGCGCAAGCGGCAGTGCCTGGACATCACCCCGGAACTCACGGAACGGGCCACCCCGGACCACTCCTCCGCGTGCCACTTCGCGGACTTGACACCGGCGGACCTGACCACGTCCGCCGACGTACCCACTGAAAGGCAGTCATGAGAAAGCTCGTTCTGAGCGCGGTGGCGTTCGCCGCCACCGCTTCGCTCGTCCTCTCCGGTTGTGGAGGGGGTGGAGACAGCGACAGCAAGTCCGGTGAGAAGCAGCAGAAGAACGCCACCACCGAGGCCGAGGTGCTGACCTCGTACAACCCCCAGCCCGCGAGCAACCTTCAGCAGGGGGGCAAGATGACCCTCCCGATCGTGGAAATCCCCGATCAGCTCAACTCCTTCCACGGCAACGCGTCCCTGTACACGTCGAAGATCGCCTGGTTCTACCAGCCGCAGCTGTCCTTCAACGACCCGAAGGGCAACATCACCTTCAACAAGGACTACCTCACCGACGTCAAGCAGACGACGGTCGACGGCAAGACCCAGGTGACGTACGACATCAACCCCAAGGCCAAGTGGAACGACGGCCAGGACTTCGACTGGACGGTGTTCCGCGACACCTGGAACGCGCTCAACGGCAAGGACAAGAAGTACGTCGTCGGTTCCACGGACGGGTACTCCAGCATCGCCTCGGTCAAGAAGGGCAAGGACGCCGACGAGGCAGTCGTGACCTTCTCCGGCGAGTTCGTGTACTGGAAGTCGCTCTTCTACCAGGTCGTCAACCCGCACATCGCGAAGGCGGACGACTTCAACAAGGCGTACGTGAACAAGGCGCACCCCGAGTGGGGTGCCGGCCCGTACACCATCGCGAAGTTCGACACCAAGGGCGGTGTCGTCACCTACAAGCCCAACCCGAAGTGGTGGGGTGCGAAGCCGCATCTGGACGAGTTCACCTTCGTGCAGATGGAGGAGAGCGCCAGCATCAACGCGTTCAAGAACGGGCAGATCGACGCGGTCGACGCCGGGAACGCCGAGCAGCTCAACCAGGTGAAGTCGGTCAAGGGCAGCGAGCTGCGCCGGGGCACCACGACGTCGAACAACCTGCTGATCTTCAACAGCACCTCGCCGCAGCTGAAGGACGCGGCGGTGCGCAAGGCGCTGATGGACGGGATCGACCGGGCGCAGCTCGCGAAGATCACGTTCCAGGGCCTCGGCTACACCGAGCCGCTTCCGGGCTCGCTGACCCTGTTCCCCTTCCAGAAGGGGTACCAGGACTCGTTCGGTCAGCTCGTGAAGTTCGACGCCGACAAGGCGAAGAAGGAGCTCGACGCGGCGGGCTGGAAGGCCGGCTCGGACGGCGTGCGCGCCAAGGGCGGCCAGAAGCTGGACCTGACGTTCCCCACGATCGGTGACAGCTCCACCGTCAAGGCTCGCGCCACCGCCATCGCGCAGATGATGAAGAACATCGGCGTCCACCTGGAGATCAAGGCGCACCCGTCCGCCGACTTCAACAAGGTCTTCTCCGAGCGTGCCTTCGACATCTTCGGCATGGGCTTCATCTCCAGCGACCCGAACGGAATGCTCTACATCTGCCAGGTGTACTGCTCCGATTCCCAGCTGAACGTCTCCCGCTCCGTGCCGAAGAGCATGGACAAGGAGGTCAAGGCGGTCACCGACCTGCCGACGCTGGACAAGCAGCTCAAGGCTGGTGCCGCTGCCGAGAAGAAGGCCATGGAGACCTACGGCGTCATGCCGCTCCACAACGGTCCGACCATCTGGGCCGTCAAGAAGGGTCTCGCGAACTTCGGTTCCGCGCAGTTCTACGGCAACTACGGCTCGCTCGGCCCGCCCGAGCTGATCGGCTGGCAGAAGAAGTAACCCCCCGAGCAACACCGGCTGAGGCGGTCACCGTCTGAGCCCGGTCCCGGCCCCGCCGCGCTTCCCCGTGCGGCGGGGCCGCGCCGTGTCCCCCCTTGGCGGGCCCGCGCTCCGCACCCCGCCCCGCCTCGTGTCCTCACCCGCCGAGCCGCACCAGCAGCCGTCTCGGCCCCCGCACCCGCACCCCCACCGCCCTCGGCGCGAACCCGGGGGCCAGCGCGAGCCCCCGCACGCCGAGGAGCGGCGGCAGCCCGTACCGCACCGTCAGCAGGCCGAGGTCCGGCCAGGGGTGCGCCGGTACGGGCGCGGGCCCGGCCCGGTACGGGTCCCAGCGGCCCGGGTCCGGGTACCCGGCCGGGTCCCAGCCCGCCGCCCCCAGCAGGCACAGGACCCGCTCCCCCGCCGCGACCGCCCCGCCCGGCAGCCGTACCCGTTCCCGCGCGCGCAGCACCAGGTACGGCGCGGGCGGGTCGTGGCGCAGCGTCTCGGCCCACACCGCGTCGATGAGCGCGGGCTCGTCCCGTACCGCCGCGAGGTGCGCGGGGCGCGTGAGGAGCGTGCCGAGGAGGGAGGCGAGGGCGTAGGCCGTGGCGCGCTCGGCGCCCCGCGCCCGTACCGCGAGCGCGTCGGGCAGGGGCAGCGGCGCGGGGCCGCCGGCCCGGCACCAGCGGCGCAGTGCCTCGGTGCGGCGGTACGGGAGGCCGAGCGCGGCGCCGAGCGCGACGGCGGGCAGCCAGTCGCAGAACTCCGGTACGAGGTCCGCGCTCGCGCGCGAGCCGAGGCGCCCCGCGAGCACGTGCCCGGCCCGCGCGACGACCCCGGCGACGTGCGGCGGTGGCGCGTCGGCACGCACGTCGGCGGAGGCGAGCACCCTTCCCGGAGCGTGCCCGGCCGCTGTGGCACGCCCCGTCTCTCCCTCCGCACGTTCCACCTTTTCCCCCGCGAGCAGCCCCGCCCCGTCGACCAGTCCCGGTACGTCCCCTGTCGCCGCGTCCGCCACGAGCCCCGGCTCGGCGAGCGCCGCGCGCACGTCCGCGTCGCGGCCCACGAGCCAGATCCCGTCACCGCCGCCCGCCGTGCCGGGGACCCGCACGGGCCCCGGCTCGCGGTGCAGGAGCCGGTAGTACGGAACGGGGTCGCGCGCGACGCGGACCGCGAGCGAGGCCAGGGCCGGGACGTGACTGCGCGGAAGACGCCCCGAAGCCGTCACGGGCCCGAGGCCGCCACCCGCCCCGCCCTCCGCTCCCGCCTCTGTCCGTGCCACGGCCGCCGCCTCCCGTCCCGGCCTCCCACCGCACCACCGGCGGACCGCGCGCGCCACGCCGGGCGGCCGTACGGGTGAGGGCGCGCAGGCGGCCGTACGGGTGGAGGCGGGCGCTCGCGGGCGGGACGGGCCCTCGCGGAGCGGGACAGGCGCTTCCGGGCGAGCCCGGGGCGGGCCTGTGGCACGTCTGCCAGGATCGGCTCCATGCTTCAGGTCTGTCTCAACGGCGTCCGCTCCCCCGCCACCGGCCGCTGGTTCCCCGCCACGCCCGCCGCGCTCGCCGCCTCGGCCCGCGCCGCGCACGAGGCCGGGGCCGTCGATGTCCACGTCCACGCGAAGGACGCGGCGGGCGCCGACTCGCTCGCGCCGGACGACGTGGCGCGGGTGCTGCGCGCGGTGCGCGGGGTGCTGCCCTCGGGGGTCGCGGTCGGCGTGACGACGGGGGCGTGGGCCGCGCCGGACCCTGCGCTGCGGCTCGCGCACGTGCGGGCGTGGACGGAGCTTCCCGATCACGCCTCCGTCAACTGGCACGAGCCGGGCGCCGAGGAGCTGGCGGCGCTGCTGATGGAGCGCGGGATCGGGGTCGAGGCGGGGCTGTGGTCGGGGACCGACGGCCCGGCCCGCTTCCGCGTCTCGCCGCTCGCGCCCCGTACGCTCCGGGTCCTCGCCGAGGTGACCGACCAGGAACCCGCGTCGGCCGCCACGACGGCCCGTGTCCTGCTCGGCGCCGTGCTGCCCGCGCCCGTGCCCGTGCTGCTGCACGGCGAGGACGAGGGCGCGTGGCCGGTCCTCGCGCTCGCGGCGGAACTGGGGCTCGACACCCGTACCGGTCTGGAGGACACGCTGTTCCTGCCGGACGGTACGGCGGCGCACGACAACGCGTCACTCGTCCGGGCGGCGCGCGCACTGATCGGGAAGGCGGCTCCGCACGCCGGGTGAGCGAGGGGTAGACGTCGCACCCTCCTCCTCCGCACCATGGGGATCACCCACGGGACACCGACGTCCCTGCCGGGGCCCATGACGGGGGAAGGGGCCGGGATGACGGTGACGAGCGGGCGCGCGGAGCCACGCGCGAGCGCACGCGGCGGCGCGCCGCCGAGGAGTCCGGGCGCGCGGCGCACCGCCCTCGGCCTCGACCGCGACGGCTGGTTCCTGCTCCTTCCCGCCCTGATCCCGGTCCTCGTGCTGAGCGTCGTGCCGCTCCTGTACGGCCTCTCGCTCGGCTTCACGGACGCGCAGTCGGGCAGCGCGCGCGGCACTTCCCTCACGGGGCTCGACAACTTCGCGGCGCTGCGCTGGGACTCGCTCTTCTGGGAGTCGTTCCGCATCGGCCTGACCTGGGCGCTCGCCGTCACGGCGCTCCAGTTCGTCCTGTCGCTCGGGCTCGCCCTCCTGCTCGACCAGAACCTGCGCTTCCGCTGGCTGGCGCGGACGCTCGCGCTCGTGCCGTGGGCGATGCCGGAGGTCGTCATCGGCATCATGTGGCGGCTCGTCTACCACCCGGACGCGGGGCTGCTCAACACGACGCTGCGCGATCTGCGCCTGACGAGCGGCCACACGGACTGGCTCACGGACCTCTCGCTCGCGCTGCCCGCCGTGATCGCGGTGGGGGTGTGGGCGGGGATGCCGCAGACGACGGTGGTCCTGCTCGCGGGGCTGCAGAACGTGCCGCTCGAACTGCGCGAGGCGGCGGCGCTCGACGGGGCGGGGATGTGGCGTCGCTTCCTCACGGTGACGTGGCCCGCGCTGCGACCGGTCGCGGTCGCGATCACCGCGCTCCAGTTCATCTGGAACTTCAATTCGTTCGGTCTTGTCTACGTACTGACCAATGGGGGGCCGGGCGGGAAGACGCGGCTTCCGATGCTCTTCGCGTACGAAGAGGCTTTCCGGTACGGGCAGTTCGGTTACGCGGCAGCCATGGGGCTCGTGATGACGGCCGTGATCGCGGTGATCCTGGCCGTCTTCCTGCGCGGGCGGCTGAAGGGGGAGGGCCAGTGAGCGGTTCCGTTCCGGCGGGACGGCGCGGGGAGCGTTCGACGGGTCCGGCGAGCGGGCGGGCGGCTGTTCCGGCCGGGCGGCGTGCGCGTCGCGCCGCGGGCCGCACCGGCCAGTACCTCGCCCTCCTCTGCTACCTCGCCTTCCTCGCCTTCCCCCTCCTCTGGCTCCTGTCCACGGCGTTCAAGGCCCCGCGCGAGCTCGGCTCCGTCGACCCCACGTGGCTCCCCGCGCACCCCACGCTCGGCAATTTCCGCGCCGCCTTCGACCAGCAGCCGCTGCTCCGCTCGGGCCTCAACAGCCTGCTCGTGGCGGGCTCGGCCGCGCTGATCTCGGTGGCGGTCGCCGTCCCCGCCGCGTACGTCATGGTGCGGTACCGCTCGGTGCTCGGCCGGCTCGGTACGGGGTGGGTACTCGTAAGCCAGATGTTCCCCTTCGTGCTGATCATCATCCCGCTGTTCCTGGTGCTGCGGAGCGCGCATTTGATCGATTCGCTGCCGGGTCTGATCGTCGTGTACGTCGTGTGGAACCTGCCGTTCGCGCTGTGGATGCTCCAGGGGTACGTCCGTGCCGTGCCGCCCTCGCTGGAGGAGGCGGCGGCCGTGGACGGGGCCGGGCGGTGGCGCACGCTGCGCAGTGTCGTGCTGCCGCTGCTCACGCCGGGGCTCGTCGCGACCCTCATGTTCTCGTTCGTGACCGCCTGGAACGAGTTCTTCTTCGCTCTTGTCCTGCTCAAGTCCCCGGAGAAGCAGACGATGTCCGTGATCCTGACCCACTTCATCGGCGCGGAGGGCGCGGCCGACCTCGGCCCGCTCGCCGCCGCGTCGATCCTCGCGACGCTGCCGAGCCTCCTCTTCTTCGGCCTTCTGCAACGGCGCCTGGCGAGCGGGATGCTCGGCGGGGCGGTGAAGGGCTGATGCGGCGCCGTACGGTGCTCGGGGCGGCGGCCGTCGCCTCCACCGGCCTGCTGTCCTCCTGCGGCTCGGGCGACGACGGGCGCCCGACGCTCGACTTCCTGTCGCTCGCCTGGCAGGCGGAGTCCGTCGCCGCGAACAAGGCGCTCGTCGCGGAGTGGAACAGGTCGCGTCCGGCCGTCCGCGTCCGCTACGTACAGGGTTCGTGGACGAATGTGCACGACCAGTTGCTGACGTCCTTCGCGGGGGACGCCGCGCCCGACATCATCCACGACGAGGCGAACGACCTCACCGACTTCGGCCACGGCGGCGACCTCGCGGACCTGAGCGACCTGCTCCCGGCGGACCTGCGCGCCCGTATCCCCGCCGCCTCCTGGGACACGGCCCGCTTCCGCGGCGGCCTCTACGGCGTGCCGTTCCTCCAGGAGCCGCGTGTCCTGATCGCGAACCGCGCCCTCCTCGCCGGAGCGGGCATCGCGGCGCCCACCGCCGCACACCCCTGGAGGTGGGACGAGTTCGAGGACGCGGCCCGGGAACTGACGCGGCACGAGAAGGGCCGCGAGAGCCGGTACGGCGTCGTCTGGGCGATGAAGGAGCCGGTCAACCAGACGGTCAACATGGCGGTGACGACGGGCGGCCGGATCATCCACCGCGAGGACGGCCGCACACGGGTCCGTTTCGATGCGGCGGACTCGGCCGTCGCCGAGCTGATCCGACGCCAGGTACGGGACGAGCGCACCGCCCCGGCGAGCGGGCTCGGCATGGGCGGCGGGGACACCCTGCCCGGCTTCTTCGCGGGCCGGTACGCGATGGTCCCGCTCGGTTTCTCGTACCGCCAGCAGGTCGGTCAGCAGGCGCCGAAGGGCTTCGACTGGGTGACGCTGCCACTGCCCGTGGGGCGCGGGGCGCCGGACGGAGGCCGCGCGCAGGGCGTGAGCCCGCAGACGCTGTCGGTCTCGCGCGCGTGCCGCCACAAGGAGGCCGCCGTGGCGTTCCTGGCCTTCCTGACCCGTACCGCGTCCCTCACCCGCCTCGCGCGCGGCGACTGGCTCCTGCCGACCGGCACCACGTCCCTGCGCGACCCGTCCCTGAACACCGAGGAGAACGGCTGGCGCACGGGCGCGCGGGTCGCGCGGCACCTCGTGGCGTCCCCGGCCCTCGGCGCGCGCGGCTACCCCGAGTGGATGGACAAGATCGCGACCCCGGCGCTCCAGCAGTACTACAGCGGCGCGATCGGCCTCGACACCCTCCGCACGCGGCTCGTCCGCGACGGCAACCGCGTCTTCGACAGGTACCGGGACTGACGGACGCGTTCCGGGGGCGTGCCGCGCCCTCCCGTGGGAACCCGACGGTGCATCACCGCACGCACGACGAACGCACCATCACGGAGGACGAGATGACGCAGACGAAGACGAAGAAGGCGTCCGGCACGACGAGCAAGAAGTCCGCCTCGGCGGCCGGGAAGACGGTGGGCGGGAAGGCGAAGACCGCCTCGGGCAAGAAGGCGGCGGGCAGCGCCCTCGCGCAGAAGGGCTCCGGCAAGAAGGCCACCCGCTCCGGCTCCGCCTCGGCGGCCGGGAAGACGGTCGCGGCGAGCAAGCCGACGAAGGCGGAGAAGAAGGCGGCGGCGAGCGCGCTCTCCCAGGCCCCGGCGACGAAGAAGAAACCGGGCAAGAAGGTCCTCACCGCCGCCGCGAAGACCCTCGCGGACCGCAAGGCGACCAAGAAGGCCCGCTCCGAGGCGGCGGGCACGCTGGCCCGCGCGGCGGCGGCAGCGATGCGCTGACTGCCCCGCCACCGCCCGCGCCCCGGCCTCCTCGGACCGGGGCGCGGGCGCGTCGTGGGGGCATCGCGTACGGGAGCAACGCCACGTTGCGTACGGGGAGCGCCGCCCGCGTCCCCGACCGGCCGTCCGCGTCCCCGACCGGCCGTCCGCATCCCCGACCGGCCGTCCGGGGCCGCGCCAACGCCCACCCCCGCCACCCGTGCGAGGAGCCTGCCTCCCCAGCCGCAGGACGGCCCTCCCTCGGAAGGCGGGCGCCGCCCCCGAACTCCGCCCTCCGCCCCTGGCCCCGACGCGTAGCACCGCCCGCGCGCCCCGCGACCACTACCCTCGCCCCCATGCTGACCCTCGGAATTCCCGTCATCGGCGTCACCGACCTCACCCGCGCGGTCGCCTTCTGGACCTCGGCGCTGCCTCTCGTGGAGAGCGAGGAGTGGCGAAGCGAGAGCTGGAGCACGCTGCACCACGCGGACGGCTCGGGCCGCGCCCTGGGCCTGATGCTCAGCCAGTCCCCGCCGGAGCCCCGCCCGCGCCTCCACCTGGACCTCTTCACGGAGACCCCCGGGGAGCAGTCCACGGAGGTCGCCCGCCTCCTCGCCCTGGGCGCCCGCCGCGTCGACTGGCCCCTCTATCCGGAGAACCCCGACTTCGTCGTCCTGGCCGACCCGGACGACAACCTCTTCTGCGTCGTCGACCTGAGCCGGGCCCCGAGCGGGGCATGACGACCGGGCGGACGCCGGGGTACGGCATTCGGGCCAGCGGAAGCGCCCGCGCCGCGCACGGTCCACGCGCGAGCGCCCGGCCCGGTGCGGGAACCGGCCACGACGCGATCCCGCGCGCACGTCCCGGCGGAAGCACCCCCGGCCTCACGCCCCCGCCCCGCCCCCGACACAGCGCCCCCGCTCAAAAGCCCCCCGAATCGCGCTGATCTGCGCCACCATGGACACCGAGCGTCACCGATCGGCGCCGGCCCGGGGCCGGGCCGGTGTCTTGCCCCCGTTCCTCCCCCGACCAAGGAGATCCGGTGCAGTTCTCAGTGTGGGCCCCGCAGGCGAAGCAGCTCCGCCTCCAGGTGGAGGAGTCGGCGCACGGCATGGAGCGCGACCCCACCCGCCCCGGCTGGTGGACGGCCGAGGCGGAGGCCGGGCAGGGCGCGCGGTACGGGTACGTCGTGGACGGGACGGGCCCGTACCCCGATCCGCGCGCGCGGCGGCAGCCGGACGGGCCCGACGGGCTCAGCGCCGTCGTCGACCAGGGCGCGTACGAGTGGCGGCACCCGGAGTGGACCGGGCGCGGTCTCCCCGGCGCGGTGCTCTACGAGATGCACGTCGGCACGTACACGCGCGAGGGCACCTTCGACGCGGCGGCCGAACGGCTTCCGCACCTCGCGGAGCTGGGCGTCACGCACGTCGAGCTGATGCCCGTGTCCCCCTTCCCGGGGAAGTGGGGGTGGGGGTACGAGGGCGTGTCGCTGTGGGCCGTGCACGAGCCGTACGGCGGTCCCGAGGGGCTCAAGCGGTTCGTGGACTCCGCGCACGGGCTCGGCCTCGGTGTCGTGCTCGACGTCGTGCACAACCACTTCGGCCCCTCCGGGAACTACCTGCCCCTCTACGGCCCGTACCTGACGGACCGGCACAGCACGCCGTGGGGCGCGGCCGTCAACCTCGACGCGCCCGGCTCGGACGAGGTGCGCGCGTACCTGCGCGAGAGCGCGCTGTCCTGGCTGCGGGACTACCGGATCGACGGGCTGCGCCTCGACGCCGTGCACGCGCTGCGCGACGAGCGCGCGCTGAGCTTCCTGGAGGAGCTGTCGGGAGCGGTCGCGGAGCTGGCCGAGTCGACGGGCCGCCCGCTCTTCCTCGTCGGCGAGTCCGACCTCAACGACCCGCGCCTCGTCACGCCCCGTACGGAGCACGGCCTCGGTCTCGACGCGCAGTGGAACGACGACTTCCACCACGCGCTGCACACGACGCTCACCGGGGAGGCGCAGGGCTACTACGCGGACTTCGCGCGCGAGCCGTACGCGGCTCTCGCCAAGACGCTGACCGGCGCGTTCTTCCACGACGGCACGTACTCGTCCTTCCGGGGCCGCCACCACGGCCGCCCCGTGGACCGCGCGCACGCCTCCGCGCACCGCTTCCTCGGCTATGCGCAGACGCACGACCAGGTGGGCAACCGGGCACGCGGCGACCGGCTGAGCGCCCAGCTCGAACCGGGCGTGCTCGCCTGCGCGGCGGCGCTCGTCCTGACCTCCCCCTTCACGCCGATGCTGTTCATGGGCGAGGAGTGGGGCGCGTCGACGCCGTGGCAGTTCTTCACGGACCACACCGATCCGGAGCTGGCGGAGGCGGTGCGGCGCGGGCGCAGGCGCGAGTTCGCGGAGCACGGCTGGGCCGAGGAGGACATCCCCGACCCGCAGGACCACGCGACGCGCGACGCCTCGTGCCTCGACTGGGCGGAGCTGGCCGAGGAGCCGCACGCGCGCCTCTTCGCCTGGTACCGCACGCTCATCGACCTGCGCCGCACGCGCCCCGACCTCCAGTCCCCCGACCTGACGGCCGTGAAGACGGCGTTCGACGCGGAGGCGGGCTGGTTCGCGGTACGGCGCGGGGACGTGCGGCTCGCGGTGAACCTGGGCGCCGAGCCGGTCGACGTGCCGGTCGAGCCGGGCCCGGTGAAGGTCCTCGCGGCGTGGGAGGACGTCGCGGAGCCGGACGGCGGCGGGACGGTGACGGTGCCGGGGCGCTCGTGCGTGGTGCTGGCGGAGGACGCCTGAGCGGGGACACCCGGGCGGGGACACCCGGGCGGGGACACCCGGGCGAGGACACCCGGGCGGGGACACTCTCTGCGAGGTGAGTGAGCACTCACCCACCTCGCGGAGGGGTCGAGTGGGCGGCTCAGTGCACGACGACGAGGTCCCGCGAGGTCTTGTTGAGCCGTTCGCCGCCGGTCTCCGTGACCGTCACGATGTCCTCGATGCGGACGCCGAAGCGCCCCGGGAGGTAGATCCCCGGCTCGACGGAGAAGCACATGCCCGGGACCAGCTCCCGGGTCTCGCCCTCGATCATGTACGGGGGCTCGTGCGTCGTGACGCCGATGCCGTGCCCGGTGCGGTGGATGAAGTACTCGCCGTACCCGGCCTCGTCGATGACGGCGCGCGCGGCGCGGTCGATGTCCTGGCACGTCGCCCCGGGGCGTACGGCCGCGCAACCGGCCTCCTGCGCGCGCCGCACGATGTCGTGCACCTCGCGGACCTCGGCGGAGGGCTCGCCGACGCTGACGGTACGGGTCGTGTCGGACCCGTACCCGTGCTTGAGGCCCCCGAAGTCGAGGACGACCGTGTCACCCTCCTCGATGACCCGCTCCCCCGCCTCGTGGTGCGGGTTCGCGCCGTTGGGGCCGGAGCCGACCACCGTGAAGTCGACCTGCGAGTGCCCGTGGCCGAGGAGCAGCGCGGCGAGGTCGGCGGCGACCTCGTTCTCGCGGCGCCCGGCGAAGCGGACGCTCTTGATCTCCTCGTACGTGGCGTCGGCGGCCTCGGCGGCGGCGGCGAGCCGGGCGAGTTCGGCCTGGTCCTTCACCGCGCGCAGCATCGGCAGCGCTTCGGTGAGCGAGTCGAAAGCGGAGCCGCGCAGGGTGCGCTGGAGGTGGAGGAGGTGCAGCGCCCAGGCGTTGTCGCTGACGCCGAGCCGGCCGCCGAGCGGGAGGAGCGGGACGACGAGCTGGTACGGGTCCTGTCCGTCGCGCCAGCCCTCGAAGGTGAGCGCCCCGGCGCCCGGGGCCTCCTCGGCGTCGGGCGCCTCCAGCGCGGGTACGACGAGGACGGGTTCGCGTCCGGCGGCGAGGACGAGCATCGTGGCGCGCTCGGTGACGGCGGGCACCCGGTAGCCCGTCAGCCACTCCATGTCGGGGCCGGGCGTCACGATGAGTCCGTCGAGCCCGGCCGCCTGCGCGTTCCCCGCCGCCCGCCGCATCCGGCTCTCGTACTCGGCGGGGGTGAAGGGGTCGGGGGTCTCGGTCGCCATGGGCTCGCCTTTCGCGGTACGGGTACGGCGAGCGCCAGCGTACGGCGACGGCGCGGCCCCGTCCGCTCAGAGCACGCCGTCCACGGCGAACTCGGCCCGTACGGTCTTGCCGACAGGGCGCCGGTCCACGAGTTCCCACCGGTCGGCGCACGCGTCCACGAGCACGAGCCCGTAGCCGCCCTCCGCGAGCGGCCCGCGCGGCGCGGGACGCCGGGGCGGCCCGCACTCCCCGCGCGCGTCGGCGACATCGACCCGCAGCACGCCCTCCGTCACGCGCAGTTCCGCCGGCACCTCGAAGTCCCGCCCCGGCACCTTGCCGTGCGTGACGGCATTGGCGGCCAGTTCCCCGACGACGGTCTCGACCCGCCGCACGAGAGGACTCCCGCTGCCGAACCCCCACGTCCCGAGCTCGTGCACAACGAGAAGCCGGGCGAGCCGGGCCCCGAGCAGGGTGGAACTGAAGCGCTGGACGAAGGGGGTGGGGGCGGACTGGTGGGGCGTCTGAGTGGAGGTCATGGCGGTAAGGCTGACGTCCTGACCTGGGTGGGACCAGATTTGGACGCGTACGCTGGGTGAGCGTACGAGTGCGGGACGTAGACAGTACGAGCCGGATCACCGCACCATGGCTGACGAACGAGCGGTGAGCGGAAGGCCCTTGGATGCCACGGATGATGACGACGGGCGAGCCGGAGCGCTCGGAGGTGCTGCTGGCTTTCGGGGCCGTGCTCAAGAGGCTCCGTGTTTTGCGGGAGCTCACGCAGCAGGAGTTCGCGGACCGGGTGCGCTTCTCCCCCGCCACGGTCTCCTCGATCGAGCAGGGGCGCCGGATGCCGCCGGAGGACTTCATCGGGCGGTCCGAAGCGGTGCTGGAGGCGCGCGGCGTCCTGGAGGCTTTCGTCCCGTACCTCTCACGCCGCCGGGGGATGCCGAACTGGTACCAGGAGTGGGCGGCGATGGAGCGGTCCGCTCTCGGCGTCTACACGTACGAGTCCCGCCTCCTGCCCGGAATCCTGCAAACCCCGGCGTACATTCGCGCGCTGCTGCGCGCCGTTCCGCCGACGCCCCGCCAAGAGGTGATCGAGGAGCGCGTCGAGAGCCGTCTCGCGCGGCAGGAACTCCTCAGCACCAAGCGCGACCCGCCCACCACCTACGGCTTCGTGATCGAACAGAGCGTGCTGGACAGGGGCTTCGGCGGAGTGAGTGTGGCGCAGGAGCAGTTGACCCACCTGCTCGACGTCATCCGGGACAACTGGAACGTGTCCGTGCAGATCATCCCGCGCTACCAGCCCGAGCACGCCGGTCTCGACGGCCCGGTGCACCTCATGGAGGCTGCGGACCACCGCTGGCACGCCTACACAGAGGGCCAGTTGAGCGGCGCGCTCATCTCCGACCCCGAACCGGTCAGCCGCCTCAAGCAGCGCTACGCGAAGTTGTCCGCGCAAGCCCTCAGCGAATCCGACTCGAAGCGACTGATCGAAGAAATGCGAGACGCGACATGAGCACCCTCAACTGGTTCAAGAGCACCTACAGCAGCTCGGAGGGCGACAGCTGCGTAGAGGTCGCCCTCACCCCGGCCGCCGTCCACGTCCGCGACTCCAAGGACACCACACGCCCCGGCTTCACCGCCGCCCCCACCGCGTGGGCCGACTTCCTCCTCGAAGCAGTCCGTGCACGCTGACGGTGAACAGGAATCGCCGGACCTGCTGACCGTTTCAGCGCGCGTGTCCGGCACGGTGGATGAGAGAGGCGCCCCTTGCCGCACGGCCAAAGGACGTGGGACACCCCTCTCCGACCGCCGTCGGTCATTTCAACTCCACCCCGCCGAAGTGACGTTGCAGACATGTCTCCCCCGTTAGCATCAGCACACGGGGAAGATGTCCAGTCAGGAGGACTGTCGGTGCTGGAGCAGGAATTGCTGGCCCTGGCCGCGTCGGGCGGAACCGCCGTAGTGACCGCGGTGGGCACTGACGCCTGGCAGCTGGTGCGCGAGGCGGTGGCGCGGTGGTTCGGCCGCGGGGACACCGAACGGGAGAACGCGGAACTGGAGCGGCTGACCCGCACGGAAACCGCCCTCCGGCAGAGCGGAGCCGACGACGTGGAGCGGGAGTCGATGCGCCAGGAAAGCGCGTGGCAGGCTCGCATGGAGACCCTGTTGGAGGGACTGTCCGACGAGGAACGGGCAACCGCGTCCGAAGAGCTGCGATCCCTGATCGCCGGACACATCCCGGGCGGGCTCAACGCCGAGGGAAAAGGGGTCGTAGTCGGCCGGGACCTGCACGTGCGCGCTGACGGCGGCTCGGCGGCGGCGGTGAACATGGGCAATGTGAGGATCGCGGGAGGGCCAACCCCTCCTCAGCCGGGGCGGAACCAAGAGGGCTGACCGCACCCGGCGCATTCGCCTTTCCCAGCCGCGCGACCAGGGACGCCAATGTCGTCGCGCTCGAGCGCAGCATGGCGGCCAATTACGTCAACGGTGGGATGCACGCATATTTCCACGCGAACGGGATCACGGGCGAGCCCGGCCCGGTGATGACGCTTCCGGCAGCTCCCTCCGTATTCGTCGGTCGTGAACACGAGGTCGCACGGGTGCGTGACGTCCTCGCGCCGGTGTCGAAGGGCGACCGTGCGCGTGCCGTGGTGGTGAGCGTGCTGACCGGGCTGGGCGGGATCGGCAAGACAGCCCTGGCCCTGCACACCGCGCATCTCGCCTACGAAGAGGGCTGGTACACGGATGTGGTGTTCGTGGACCTGCGTGGGTACGACCGCGATCCCCTCAGCGCCGACCAGGCACTCGAAGTCGTTCTGCGCGCTCTGGACCCGAAAGCGGTCGATGTCCCTCCGACACAGCTTCAGCGGGCGGGACTGCTGAGCTCGAAAATGGCCGCCTTCGCGCGCGAGGGGCGGAGCGTGCTGCTGGTGGCGGACAACGCCTCCTCCTCAGCCCAGATCCGGCCACTGGTGCCGGTCGGTGGCCGTCACCGGTTGTTGGTGACCTCTCGGCACAGTCACCCCGACCTCGGCGCCCGTCTCGTGGACATCGCCTCGCTCAGCAACGGGGCGGGTATCGCACTTCTCCGGGCCAGGCTTCTGGAAACACGCCCTGCCGATGGACGCGTGGACAACGCCCACCCGGACGCCTGCGCCCTCGTCACCTGGTGCGCGGGGCACCCGTTGGCCCTGCGCATCTGCGCCGCCGTCCTCGTCCTGAACCCCAGCCTCACCGTCGGTGACCTCTTAAGAGACCTCAAGGAGCAGCGTTCGCGTGTCGACGCCCTTGACGCGTACGTCCACAGCACCGACTCCGAACGCGCGTTGCGCGCCACCTTCGACATGTCCCATCACCAACTCCGGCCGCGCCCGAGGCAGCTTCTCCACCTGTTGGCCCTCACACCCGGCGCCGATATCGGCCTGCCCGCGGCGGCCGCGCTCGCTCAGCGAGAGCCGGCAGAAGTCCGCCGGGAGCTGGAAGAGCTGACCCGGGCCCACCTTCTCACCCACGACTTGGTCGCGGGTGGGAGCCGCTGGGCCATGCACGACCTCACGCGCGACCACGCCGCCCACCAGACCGACGCCGGCAACCCTGACGGCCGGCCGGACGACGAGGCGGCACGCGCCTGGCTGCTCGCTCACTACAGTGTGCTGGCCGACGCGGCCGACCAGCATCTGCGAGCCTTGCCCGGCACCCCGGTGCCCGACACCTTTCCCGGCCACGCCGAAGCCCTGGCCTGGATGGACGTCGAATGTGTCAACCTGCTGGCCGTCATCCGCGAACGGCGGAACCCCGCCACCGCGCGCCTCGCCCTCTGTCTGGCGACGCACCTCGATTACCGCCGGCGCTTCGAGGACGCCGTCGCTGTCTTCAGCCAGGCCGTCGAAGTCCTTCGCGCCACCGGCGACCGCGCCCGCGAAGGCGCGGCCCAGAACTGTCTCGGCAACGCCCTGTACAACCTGAGGCGTCACGACGAAGCCGTTGCCGCCCACGAGGAATCCCTCACCATCTGCCGCGAGACCCGCGACCGCCGAGGTGAAAGCAGGGCCCTCAATGGCCTCGGGCTCGCCCTGCAAGAAGTCGGACGCTGCGACGAAGCCATCACCGTCCTCGAAGATTCCCTCGTCGTCTGCCGTGGGATCGAGGACGCCCAAGGCGAAAGCACAGCGCTCAATCGCCTCGGACTCGCCCTGCAAGAAGTCAAGCGCTACAGCGACGCGATCACCGCGCACGAGGAATCGCTCGCCATCTGCCGCGAAATCGAAGACCGCCGAGGCGAAAGCAAAGCTTTGAACAACCTCGGACTTGCCCTGGGCGAGACGGAGGACTTCGAGGGAGCTCTCGCGGCGCACCGAGCGGACCTCAAAATCTGTCGCGAGATCGGCGACCGCCACAGCGAAAGTCTCGCCTACGTCAACCTCGGGAGAACGCTGTACGAGTCCGGACACTATGAAGAAGCCGTCACCGCCTTCAAAGAAGCGTGGCCCATCCTCCGCAACGCCGACGACCACCACAGCGAAGGTGTGGCCCACCTCCTTCTGGGCATCGCACTGCGAGAGGCTGGACGCAACGACGAAGCCGCCACCGCATTCGAAAAGGCCAGTACCGTCCTTCACAAGACCGACGACCACCACAGCGAAGGCTTGGCTCTCTTCCAGCTCGGCTTTACTCACTACGAAGCCGGGCATTACAAGATGGCCATCTCTCCCCTGGACAAAGCCGTCCCGCTCCTTCGCGAAACCGATGAGCCGCATTTCGCGGGAGTGACTCTCAACGTACTCGGCGTCGCACTGCTCATGGCGGGAG
Organism: Streptomyces sp. Tu6071; assembly: GCF_000213055.1. Taxonomy (NCBI): domain Bacteria; kingdom Bacillati; phylum Actinomycetota; class Actinomycetes; order Kitasatosporales; family Streptomycetaceae; genus Streptomyces; species Streptomyces sp. Tu6071. Next base: position 1,440,562 of record NZ_CM001165.1, read on the forward strand.
ATTTCGAAGAAGCCATCACCGCACATCAGGAAGCACTCGCCGTCCACCGTGAGACCGACGACCGCGAGAATGCGGCCTTGACCCTCGGTGCTCTCGGCTTGGCCCTGCACGAGGCCAAGAGCTACGAGAAGGCCGTCCTCGCATACGAACAAGCCGTCACCATCTACCGCCAGATCGGCGACCGCAAAAGTGAAAGCGAGACCCTCGACAATCTCGGCCTCACACTGCGTAAGCTGCGGCGCTACGAGAGAGCCGTCGCCGCACACGAACAGGCCCTCGCCATCTGTCGCGAGACCGGTGATCTCGACGGCGAAAGCGCGAGCGTCGAACACCTGACGACAGCCCGTGCGGTGAGCGCGAACGAGGCACGTCTCCCGTCGGCAGAGTGACCTACGGGTCTCCTGCGGTACTCCGGCGCGGAAGGCGTCCGCTCCGCTCGCGTCCTAGCCGGATGGGCGCTCGGCGAAGGACGCTGACCTGGGGTGGAGGCGATTCCCCGTGCCCTGCACCGCTGGAGCGGGACGGAAGGGCGGGGGGCGCGGCTCCGCGGCGGCGGAGCGCCTCCGACACGTAGGGCGGGCCGCCCGGGGTACCCGTCGGGCATGACGACGACACAGCATGGACCGTGCAAGGACCCCACCGCTCTCGGCCCGTTGGAGCCCGGGACGCCGCAGCGCGTCGGGGCGCGGCGGCGGGTCTGGGACATCGCCTGGACGACGACCTGCGTGCTGCTCGCGCTGTGGGCCGTGCTGTGGGCGGTCGGCGCCGTGCGCGGGGCGGCGCACGCGTGGTGGTGGAGCGGGTGCGGGGCCGTGCTGCTCGTCATCGCGCTGTGGGCGCGGCAGTCGATGCGGAGGAACGCGCTCAGGCCCGTGCGCTGAGCGCGTTCGCCGGGGGCAGGGCCTCAGGAGGGGGCGATCAGACCGGACTTGCCGTAGATGGTCGCCGTGCGCTCGCCCTTCTCGCCGCCCGCGAAGCCGATGCCGATGCTGAACACGCCGGGCCTGGCCGGATCGGGGACGCGGACGCCGAGCCCTTCCGGCTCGCGATGTATCAGGCTGTTCGCGGCGGCGGTGTAGCAGGGGTTGACGTGGGCGTTGAAGGGTGAGCGCGGGGCGGGGGCGAAGGCGCCCGTGGTGAGGTCCACCGCGCTGAGGAAGGTGTTGCCGACGCCGGGGCGCGAGATCACCACCGTCTCGCCGTTGATCTCCTGGGTGTCGCCGTAGGCGTTGCCGTGCAGCATGTAGAGGTACCGGCCCACGACGGCGTACCCCTGGAAGTAGGGGGTGCCGTACGTGGAGAGCGGCCAGCCGGGGACCGCGTGGGGCTTCGGTTCGTCGATCGTGGCGAGGGGCGTGCTCCAGATGCCGAGGCGCGCGAGGTCGAGGTCGTGCACCTGGTACTTCGTGCGGCCGTCCTTGTCCACGTAGCGGACGGCGAGGCGGCCGTAGACCGGGTCGACGGTGGCCGTGTTGGTCGTGGAGCCGGGCACCGGGGTGTGCTTGGTGAGGCCGGGGTCCGTGGAGTCGAGCACCTTGCCGTCGGTGAAGGGGAACCGGGCAAGGCGGGTGCCGCGGCTGGAGTTCTCGTTGGGCGGTGCGGCGTGCAGCGGCACGGCGTCGACCTCGGTCCACAAGTAGGCCGAGCCGCCGACCGGTTCGACGCCGATGTTCATGCCGTGCCCGAAGCCGCGCAGGTACATGTGGCCGAGCACCTCGCCGGACAGGTCCCACTTGGTGAGGGTCAGGTCGCCGTGCACGCTGCGGTCCACGGCGCTCACGGGAGCGGATTCCCCGTCCAGTCGCAGACCGCCCGGCGTCACCTGGAGGAGGTAGAGGTGGCCGTTGGCGTTGTCGTAGCCGAAGGACTGGATGATGGTGAGGTCCTTGGTGGCCTTCTCCCGTATCCAGTTCTCCGCCGGGCTGTTCAGGTCGAGCCGCGGGGAGTCCACCAGGAGGGCCGAGCCGGGGGCGGGAGGGGCCGCGGCAGCCGCCGCACGAGAGGCCGCGGGGGCAGCTGTACGGAAGGGCGCGGCACCGGTCGGACGAGGGGCCGCGGTATCGGTCGTACGAGAGGTCGCGGCAGCCGCCGCGCCCGTCGCGAGCGGGACGGCCGCCGCGGAGAGCGCTCCGGCTCCGCCCAGGGCGAGCAGGGCGCGGCGGCTGGGGTGTCTCTCACTGTTCCGGATCATGCCGCCCATCCAAGACGCCGGTGCGGCACCCCACCAAGCTCGCGGGCCCACGCCGTGCTCAGCCGGACCGGTGCCACGGCTCGGCGTGCGCGTGCAGGGAGCCCAGGAGGGCCAGGGCCTGGGCCGAGGGGCTGCCCGGTTCGGCGTGGTAGATGACGAGTTGCTGGCCCGGGGCCTCGCGTACGTCGAAGGACTGGTACGTCAGGGCGAGGGCGCCGACTTCCGGGTGGACGAGCCGCTTCGCGGCCCGCGTCTTGCCGCGTACGTCGTGCCGGGCCCACAGGCGGCGGAAGGCCGCGCTGTGCGCGCCGAGGTCCGCCACGAGGGCGCGCAGCCGCGGGTGGTCGGGGTCGTAGCCGCTCGCCTGGCGGAGATTCGCGACGGCGGCCTCGGCCGAGCGGTCCCAGTCGGCGAAGAACTCCCTGCCCGCCGGATCGGCGAAGGTCATGCGGGCCAGGTTGTCCGCGGGGGCGAAGGGGGCGTAGAGGGCGTCGGCGAGGGCGTTCGTGGCGAGGAGGTCGAGGGTGCGATTCAGGACGAGGGCGGGCGTGTGCGCGTATCCGTCGAGGAGCTGGCGCAGTTCGGGCGCGACCCGCTCCGCGACGTGCGTGGCCTCCTCCGGGGCGACCCCCGCGACACGGTGCAGGTGCGCGCGGGCGTCCGCGTCGAGGCGGAGGGCTCCGGCGAGGGCGCCGAGGACCTGCGCCGAGGGGTGGCGTTCGCGGCCCTGCTCCAGGCGCGTGTAGTAGTCGGCGCTGACCCCGGCCAGGACGGCGGCCTCCTCACGGCGCAGCCCGCTCACCCTGCGCACCCCGTGGCTCGGCATCCCCACGTCCTCGGGGCGCAGCCCCGCGCGGCGCGCGCGCAGGAACTCGCCCAAGTGGTTCTCCTCCATGCCGCCAAGGCTAGGCGCCCGCCCGCCGCCCCGCCCGGGTGTGCCGCACCCAGGCGGGGAACGGCCTGGTACCCCCCGCGTGAGCTGCGCAGACTCGGTGATCCCGACGAGAAGGGACACCTGATGACAGACAGCACCGGGAACGTCGACGTGGTCGGCATGTGGGTCACGGCCGACGGCCGCATCCGCCAGGAACTCCTCCCGGACGGCCGCTACGACGAGGCGCGCGGCACCCGGCGCAGCGCCTACACCGGCAGCTACACCGTCACGGGCGCGCACATCGAGTACGTCGACGACACCGGCTTCACCGCGACGGGAGATGTCCGGGACGGGGTGCTGTACCACGAGCATCTGGTGCTCCACCGGGAGGAGGCATGAGGCGGGCTGCCGCCCCCGGACGCCGCGCGGGACGACCCGCCCCCGCGAAGAGCGCGGCGGGGCCGGGGGCGGCGCCCGCACCCGGCACGGCCGCTCTCCTCGTCCTGTGCGCCGCGCACTTCATGGACGCCATCGACCTCTCCGACGTGGGCGTCGCCCTGCCTGCCGTGCAGCGCGACCTCGGCATGGCGCCGGGGTCCTTGCAGTGGGTCGTCTCCGCCTACGCCCTCGGGTACGGCGGCTTCCTGCTCCTGGGCGGCCGGGTCGCCGATCTGTACGGGCGGCGGCGCGCCTTCCTGACGGCCGTCGCCGTCTTCGGCGCGGTGAGCGCCCTGGGGGCGCTGGCCCCGAGCGGCGGGCTCCTGGTCGCCGCCCGCGCGGTGAAGGGAATCGCGGCGGGCTTCCTGGCCCCCGCGGCCCTCTCGCTGATCACGACGCGCTGGCCGGAGGGTCCGCGGCGCGGGCGCGCGCTCGGCTGGTACACGACGGCCGGCGCCTGCGGTTTCGTGGGCGGGCTCGTGCTCGGCGGGGTGCTCACCGAGTGGTCGTGGCGCCTCGTCCTCGCGCTCCCGGTGCCCTTGGCCGCGGTGGCCCTGATCGCGGGGCGGCGACTGCTCCCGGCGGACCCCGCCCCCGGCACCCGTGCGCGGATCGACGTGCCCGGAGCGCTGACGGCCACCGGCGGCCTGGTCGTGCTCGTGTACGGGCTCACGCAGGCGCCCGCGCACGGCTGGCTCTCCGCCCGCACCGTGGTGCTCCTCGCCGTGGCCGTCGGCCTGCTCGCCCTGTTCGTGCGCGTCGAGTCCCGCGCGCGAGCCGCTGGTCCCGCCGCGATTCCTCAGGCGGCGCACGACGGCGGGCGTGAACCTGACGATCTTCGCCATGTGGGGCGCGTACACGGCGTTCGCCTTTCTGGCCACACCGCACTTCCAGAACGTCCTCGGCTGGACACCGCTCCAAACGGCGGGGGCCTTCGTGCCGCTCGGCCTCGCCAACGGCGCGCTCGCCCCCTTCGCGGGCCGGTTCACGGCGCGCTTCGGCGCGCGCCGGACGATCGCCACCGGGATGCTGCTCCTCGCCGCCTCGTACGCGCTGTTCTTCCGCGCCGGTCCGGACAGCTCGTTCCTGACCGTGATCCTTCCCGTCATGGTCCTCAACGGAGCGGGTACGGCGGCGACGTTCCCCGCGCTGAACATGAGCGCCGTGGCCGGAATCCCCGACCGCGAGCAGGGCCTCGCGGGGGCCCTGCTCAACACCTTCACGCAGATCGGCGGCGCCGTCGTCCTCGCCCTCGTCACCGCGGTGTCCGAGGCAGGGCGACGGGCCAACCCGGCGGACCCCATGGCCGGTCACGGAGCGGGCACGGCGGTCGTCGTCGGCACCGTCCTCGCCGGGCTGCTCTGCGCCCTCCTCCTCCGGAACGCCCCTCGCACCACGCAAGGAGATCCCTCGTGACCACAGCGTCCTCCCTCCCCGCTCCCGAGTTCGGCGGACTGACCGCGCTCGTCACGGGCGCCGCGCGCGGCATCGGCAAGGAGACGGTCGCGCTGCTCCACGCACGCGGAGCCCGCGTCGTGGCGCTCGACAGGCGGGCGGACGTCGACGCGCTGCGCGAGGAGTTCCCCGGCGTCGTGACGGTGAGGGGCGACGTCGCGGCCGAGGAGACCGCCGTACGGGGCGTACGGACCGCCCTGGACGCCTTCGGCGGGCTCGACATCCTCGTCAACAACGCGGGCCGCACCCTGAACAAGCCCGTCACGCGCACCACGGTGGAGGACTGGGACGCCGTGCTGTCCGTCAACGCGCGCGGCGCCTTCCTCTTCGCCAGGGAGGCGTTCCGCGTCATGGCGGAGCGGGGCGGCGGCTCCATCGTCGCCACCGGTTCCTACGCGGCCACCGTCGGCCTCCCCGAGGGCGCCGCCTACAGCGCGTCGAAAGGCGCGCTGGCGCAGCTGACCAAGGTGCTGGCACTGGAGGGAGGCCCGCTGAGCATCCGCGCGAACCTCGTCGCCGCGGGCGTCGTCGAGACCGACTTCCTCGACACCTTCCGCCCCGACAGCCGCGCCTATCTCGCCTCGTTCGGCGGGGCGCATCCGCTCGGCAGGGTGGCGCGGCCGGGGGAGATCGCGGAGGTGCTGTGCTTCCTGGCCTCGCCGCGGTCGGCGTTCGTCACGGGGGCGGTGGTGGCGGCGGACGGCGGCTTCACGGCGGCGTGACGCGCGCCGCGCCGGTCAAGTCGGCGGGCCTCCGGCGCGGGCGCGTGCCGTGGCCGGCGGGCGGGCGGGGTCTCAGCTCCCCGCGCCCGTACCCGCGCCGCGCTCCCACTCCGCCCGCGTCAGCGCGTACTCCACGTCCCCGTGCTCCGAGCCGTCGATCACCTCCGGCCACTCCTCGGTGAAGTGGCGGAGGAAGGTGAGGCCGCACTTCTCCATCACGCGGCGGGACTTCGCGTTGACCGTCATGGTGTTGGCGGTGACGCGCCGCACGCCGAGGTCCCTGAAGCCCTTGCGGATCAGGGCGCGGGAGCCCTCCGTCGCGTACCCCCTCCCCCACGCCTCCCGGCGCAGGCGGTAGCCGAGTTCGACCTCGGCGGGGCTGTGCTCGGCGAGGGGACGGAAGGCGAACCAGCCGAGGAACGCGCCCGTTTCCCGCCCCTGCGCGGCCCAGTAGCCCCGCGTGCCGAGGCCCGGGTAGTCGCGGAGGAGGCGCGGCAGCGAACCGCTCCGGATCTCCTCACGGGTCGTGGGGCGCCCCCCGTTGATGAAGCGCGTCACGGCGGGGTCGTTGTCGAGCGCGAGAAGATCGTCCGTGTCGGCCTCGGCGACGGCGCGGAGGGTGAGGCGGTCGGTCTCCAGGAGGATGTGCATGGCCCGATCCTCGCCAATGGCGGCCGGGCGCACCACGGGATTACGGGGATGCCATGAGGCCGGTGGTACGGGTCCGGCCGGACCGCGCGGCGTCCGCGGGGTCCGGCCGGGGCGGGGAGGCGCGGTCAGTTCGTCCAGACCTCCGCCCTGTCCACGCTGACGAAGGACGCGCCGGACTGGCCGTCGTGGTCGCCGGTCACGCGGACGCGCAGGGTGTGCTTGCCGCTCGGCAGGCGGGGGCTCAGGTACTGGAGGTTCTCGCCGGTGCGCGGGGTGCCGTAGTAGTCGAGGCGCTGTTCGGCGCCGCCGTCGATGCTCACTCCCGCGTAGCCGTTGCCCGTGTCCCGTACGGAGAGGAGCGCGATCCTCGTGCCGGTGAAGGTGTACGTGGCGGTGTTGCCCGCCGTCGCGCTCCAGTGGTCGTCGCCCCAGAAGCACTGCACGCCGCAGCCGGTGCCGGAGTTCCAGGTGCCGGTGTAGGCGAGGGAGCCCGCGCCGCTGGAACGGCCGTCGTCGTTGATCCAGTAGGCGCTGGGGCCCGGGTCGCCCGAGGGCAGGTCCTGCGTCGCGCCGGTCGCGAGCGGGACGCCGAAGTCCGGGCTCCCGTCCGCCTTCCAGCCGATGCGCTGCGCGCGCGTCGTGCGGTTGCTGTAGGTGTTCACCGACGTGGACTTGGCGTGGTAGACGATCCAGTCCTCCTTGCCGTCGGGGGACTTGAAGAGGGCGTGGTGCCCCGGCCCGTAGACGCCGTGGTCGTCGGCGCGCGAGAAGACGGGCCCCTGGTGCTGCTGCCAGTTGCCGGGCACGAGCGGGTCGGCTCCGTCCGGGAGCGACATCATCCACAGCTGGTAGTCCGGCTTGCCGGTGTCGCACGTGGAGTACGTCATCCAGGTGCGGCCGTTGCGGTAGAGGAACTCCGGGCCCTCGCGCACCTCCGGGCAGCCCCCGGCCGCGTTGAGCGCGACGGCGTTGCCCGAGACGGTGTACGGGTTCGACAGCGGCGCGATGTTCAGGCCGTTGTGCTGGTACTGGTTGATGCCGCTGTAGGCGAGGTAGAGGCGGCCGTTGACCTGGAGGATGCCGGGGTCGATGGCGAAGTCGTTCGCGTGGTTCGGCGGGGCGAGCTTCGCCTTGAAGTGGTACGGGCCCGTGGGGTCGTCGCGCTCGGACTCGGCGACGAAGACGCGGTGGTGGTCGTCGGTGCCGTCGTCGGCCGTGTAGTAGAGGTACCAGCGGTCGCCGAAGCGGTAGAACTCCGGCGCCCAGATGTGCTGGTTGCGGCTCGTGTCGGTGTCGGTCCACACGGTGACGGGATCGGCCGTCAGGAGGGTGCTCAGGGACGGGGAGCGCCACATCTTGACGCTGTTCCCCTGCGTGGTCGTCAGGTAGTAGTTGCCGTTCCAGTGCGTCATGTACGGGTCGGGGCCCGTGTTGAGCGGGTTGCGGAACGTCCCGGCGGCGGCGGACGGGGCGGCTGCCTGGGCGGCGGCGGACGGCGCGGCGGCGGCCTCGTCGGGGCGGACCGCGTTCGTACCCGCGCCGAGGAGGACGAGGACGGCGAGAGCACCGAACAGGCGCAGGACTCCGAACAGGCGCGGGCGGCGGAACGAACGCGAGGCGTGGAACGAACGCGAGGCGTGGAACGAACGCGAGGCGTGGGGCGGGGGCGCGCTCATGTGGGGGGCTCCTTCGTGAAACGCCGGTCCCGGCCTGCGGCCGGGCTGGACGGACGGTTTACAACGTTGCAGAGCTGTCGGTGGGTCACCGTAGGGACGGCCCGGGGCGGCGTCAAGACTCCGCGCGGACACCGGGAGGCGCGGGCCGTCCCCCGCGAAGGGCGCCCCCGGCCGTCAGGAGCGCGCGCGTCCGGAGAGGATGGCGCGCAGGGTCTCCCGTTCGATCTTGGGGCGGCGGGCGGCGTCGAGCAGTCCGTTGGTCTCCTGGAGCGTGTCGGTGAACTGCGTGTAGCAGTAGCCCGCGAGCCCGGAGTCCTCGGCGGCCGAGACGAGTGAGGCGAGGCGTTCGGCGAAGTCCTCCGGGCTCTCCACCGTGTCGTACCCGAACCACGGCGCGCTCTCCTCGGGCACGAAGGTCGCCCCGCCGAACTCGCTGAGCACGACGGGCTGTCCGGTGTGCCGCACCCCGTCGAGCAGCAGCCGCCGGGCGCCCGGCCACTGCTCGCCGAAGGCGCCGGCGCGGACGGGCCTGCCGTAGCGCTCGCGCAGGTCCCACGCGTTCTGGGTGTAGTCGTGCACGCCCCAGATGTCGGCGGCGGAGATCTCCCAGCCGTCGTTGGAGACGGCGGGACGGGACGGGTCGAGGGCCTTGGTGAGGTGGTAGAGCGCGTCCATGAAGTGACGCTGGGCCGGGACCTCGGCGGGGTGCGGCACCGACCAGGACTCGTTGACGGGTACCCAGGCGACGAGGGAGGGGTGGCTGACGTCGCGCAGGACGGCGGCGGTCCACTCGGCCGTGACACGTTCGACGGTGGGCGTCCCGAAGGCGTACGCGGAGGGCATCTCACCCCACAGCATGAGGCCGAGCCGGTCGGCCCAGTACAGGAAGCGCGGGTCCTCGATCTTCTGGTGCAGGCGCAGGCCGTTGAGGCCGATGGACTTGGCGAGTTCGGCCTCCTCGCGCAGTTCGGCCGCCGAGGCGGAGAGGTGCGAGGCGGGCCAGTAGCCCTGCTGGAGGGCGAAGCGCAGGAAGCACGGCTTGTGGTTGAGGAGGAAGACCCCGTCGTCCCAGCCGATGTCGCGCAGCCCGAGGTAGGAGTGGACCCGGTCGACGAGAGCGCCGCTCCCCGCGTCGGTCAGTTCGAGCGTCGCGTCGACGAGGTGCGGGTGCTCGGGGCTCCACAGCAGGTCGTCGAGGTCCTGGCCGTGGCGCAGGGCGGGCACGGCGATGTCGATTTCGTTCTCGGGCCCTTCGAGCCGTACGCGCTGCTCGGCGAGGAGGCGGTCCCCGAGGCGCAGCCGGAGCGTCAGGTCGAGGGGCTGGTCGGGCCAGCGGTCCAGGCGGGTGCGGCAGCGGACGCGGGCGTGGGCGATGTCGCTCTCCCAGTGCAGCGCGGTGAGGTGCTGCTCGGGGACCTCCTCCAGCCAGACGGGCTGCCAGATGCCGGAGGTGCGGTGGTACCAGATGACGTGCGGCTCGGCGCGCCAGTCCTGTTTGCCGCGCGGCTGCGCCGCGTCCGGCCGGTCCTCGGCGCGCACGACGAGGACGTGCGGCCCCTCGGCGGTCACGAGGTCGGTGAGGTCGCAGGTGAAGCCGGTGTGCCCGCCCTCGTGGCGGCCCGCGAGGTGCCCGTCGAGCCACACCTCGGCGCGGTGGTCGACGGCGCCGAAGTGGAGCAGGAGGCGGCGGCCGGGCGCGGGGGCGGTCACGTCGAGGGTGCGCCGGTACCACAGGACGGGGTGCGGGTCCGTGGCGTGGATGCCCGAGGCGGGCGACTCGGGCGGGTACGGGACGGTGATGGCGCGGGTCCACGGCGCGGTGGTCTCCGGGGCCATCCAGCGGGCGCGGCGGCCCTGGTCGGCGTCGTCGTGGGCGAACTGCCACGTACCGCAGAGGTCGCGCCAGTCCGGGTCGCGGACGAGCTGCGGCCGGGGGTGGCCGGCGACGTCGAGGTGGCTGTGCATGAACGAACTCCGTGGGGAGGGGGCGGGTGGGACGGTGGCACTCAGCTCTCGGCCTGCGGGGCGGCGCGCAGGTCGACGGCGGTCGCGGCGAAGGCGAGGGGCCCGGGGAGCAGGGGCAGCAGGAGGGGCATCGACCAGGCGATGAGCGCGGCAAGCACGAGGGCGGCCACCAGGAGGAGGCTGCCGTGCGGGTCGGCCGCCGCCCGCTGCCAGGCGGTACGCGCCGTGACGGGGCCTGCCGCGGCGCTCGCCCGCAGCAGGAGCACCCCGGCGCCGAGCGCGAGCACGACGAGGGCGGGGCCCACGAGCGCCCGGCCCGGCAGCTCCCCGCCCGCGAGGGCGAGGTCGGCGCGGACGGCGACGACGAAGGCGGGCACCAGCAGGCCCAGGAGCAGGGAGCGCGGGACGAGGCGGGCGCGCACGCCGCGGAGGTACGTACGGGCCGAGGCGCTCCTGCCGCCCGCCGCCGTCTCGCGCAGCGTCGCGGACGCGGCGGCGAAGGCGGCGGGCGCGGTGAGGACCGGGAGGCAGCACAGGCTCGTGAGGAGGCTGACGAGCAGGACGTCGGCGAAGAGCGTGAAGGCGGGGCCGAAGACCTCGCCGGGTTCGCGGCGGTCGGTGGGCGCGGGGGTGTGTGCGGGAGCGGCTGCGGGGGCGGGCGCGGGAGCGCGACGGCTCGGTGCGCGGACGGGAGCGGGTGCGGGTCGGCTCATGGTGTTCAGCCCTTCAGTCCGGAGGTGGCCATGCCCTGGACGAGGTAGCGCTGGAAGACGGCGAAGAAGAGCACGATGGGCAGGACGGAGATGACGGACATCGCGAACATCGGCCCGTAGGCGGACGTGCTCGACTGGTCCACGAAGCTGCGCAGCGCGAGCGTGATGGTGAACTTCTCCGGCGCGAAGAGGTAGATCATCTGCGTGAAGAAGTCGTTCCAGGTCCAGATGAAGGTGAAGATGGCCGTGGTGATCAGCGCGGGCCTGCTCAGCGGCAGCGTGATGGCCCAGTAGGTGCGGAAGGCGCCGCAGCCGTCGATGCGCGCCGACTCCTCCAGTTCGCGCGGCAGTCCGCGCATGAACTGGACGACGAGGAAGACGAAGAACGCCTCGGTGGCGAGGAACTTCGGCAGGATGAGCGGCCAGTAGGTGTCCACCAGGCCGAGCCGGTTGAAGATGATGTACTGCGGGATCAGGACGACGTGGTGGGGCAGCATGAGCGTCGCCACCATGAAGCCGAACATCGGCTTGCGCATCCGGAACCGCAGCCGGGCGAAGGCGTAGGCGGCCAGCGAGCAGGACAGGACGTTGCCGAGCACGGCGCCGCCCGCGATGAGCAGGCTGTTGCCGAGCAGGCGGCCGACCGGGACGCCGGAGACGCCGTCGAGCGCCGTCGTGTAGTTGGACCACTCGAAGTGGCTGGGCCACAGCTTGAGGCTCGTGGCGACCTCGGTGGCCGGTTTGAGCGAGGTGGCGGCGAGCCAGCCGAGCGGGTAGAGCAGGAGGAGCAGGCACACCAGGGCGACGGTGTGCGGCAGCCAGCGTTTCGTGAGCGTGTTCACCGGTCCTCCTCGTCCGCGTAGAAGACCCACGACCGCGAGGTGCGGAAGAGGATGAGGGTGACGGCCCCGATGGCGAGGAGCAGCATCCAGGCCATGGCGGCGGCGTAGCCCATGTGGGAGGCGGTGAAGCCGCGTTCGTAGAGGTACAGGGTGTAGAAGAGCGTCGAGTCGGCCGGGCCGCCGTCGCCGCCGCTGATGGCGAAGGCCGGGGTGAAGACCTGGAAGGACTGGATGGTTTCCAGGACGAGGTTGAAGAAGACGACGGGCGAGAGCATCGGCACGGTGACGGAGAGGAACTGCCGCCAGCGGCCGGCGCCGTCGAGGGCCGCCGCCTCGTAGAGGTCGGGCGAGATCTGCTGAAGCCCGGCCAGGAAGATGACCATGGGTGCCCCGAACTGCCACACGGTGAGCAGGACGACCGCGAAGACGGCGTAGTCCGGGTTGCCGACCCAGCCCCCGGTGTGGATGCCGACCGCGTCCAGGACGCGCGCGACGGTGCCGCCGTCGTTGAACAGGGCGCGCCACACGAGCGCGATGGACATGCTCGCGCCGAGCAGCGAGGGCGCGTAGAACGCGGAGCGGTAGAAGGCGCGGCCCCGGCCGAGGTTCCTCAGGAGCATCGCCACGCCGAGGGCGAGGCCCAGCTTGAGCGGGACGGCGACGACGACGTAGAGGAGCGTCGTGCCGACGGACCGCCAGTAGCGGGGGTCCTCGGTGAGCATCTCGGTGTAGTTGCGCAGCCCGACCCAGTGCGGCGGGTCGAAGAGGTTGTAGTCGGTGAAGGACAGGTAGAGGGAGACCGCCATCGGGACGAGGGTCAGCGCGACGGCGCCGATCATCCACGGGGAGAGGAAGACGTAGGCGGGCCACTGCTGTTCGCGGCGGCGCCGGGCGCGGCCCTTCCTCGGGGCGGGCGGCCCGGCGGTGCGGTCCGGGGGCCGGGTGGTCAGGACGCTCATTGCCTCAGCTCCCGGTTGGCCTGGTCGATGAGTTCGCGCGCGGCCTGCCGGGGGGTGGACAGGCCGAACATGACGCGCTGGTACGTACGCCCGAAGGCGGCCTGGACGGCCAGGTCGCCCCGGGGCGGGGCGGTGGGCGGGTCGGCGAGGCCGTACTTCTCCATGGCCTGCGCGTACCGGTAGATCTCGCGTTCGGCGCCCTTGAGGGTGGTGGCGACGCGGGCGGCGACGGCGCGGTTGGGCGGGGTGGAGCGGGAGAAGCCGAGAATGTCGCCCGCGCGGTGGTCGTTGAGCAGGAAGTCGACGAGTTGCGCGGCTTCCTTCGGGTGCGCGGAGTGGGCACCGATGCCGATGAGCATGGACGGCTTGAAGTAGGCGCCCGCGCGTCCGCCGGTGGTGGGGACGGGCCCGTAGTGGACCTGCTCGCCCAGGAGGGCGGGGTAGCCGGGGAAGGGCGCGTCCCACGTGAAGTCGGCGGCGGCCAGTCCCCGGCCCATCGGGCTCGTCTCGGTGCTCTTGGCCTGGGTCGTGTCCCGGGCGGCGGCGACGGCGCCCTCCTTGCGCAGGGTGTCGCAGAAGGTCCAGAAGGCGGTGAGGTCGCGCTCGCTGAAGGCGAGGCGGCGCTGGTCCTCGTAGAGCTGCCCGCCCCGGCTGCGCAGCCAGTCCTCGAAGACGTCCTCATTGGTGCCGCCGTCGTTGGAACCCGTGACGGTGCGTCCGTCGGGGCCGTGCAGCCCGAGGCGGTGGATGCGCACGTTGGCGTCCGCCCACTCCTCCCAGGTCCAGGAGGGCTCGGGGGTGGTGATCCCGGCCTTGGCGTAGAGGTGGGAGTCGTAGGCGTAGCCGGTGATGCCGCGCCCCATGGGCAGCGCGTACTGGCGGCCCTGGTAGGTGCCGGTGCGCAGGAAGGAGTCGTCCATCTCGTCGGTGCGGATGGTGCCCGCGTCGATCGGCTCGTCCAGGCGGGCGAGGGCGTCGCCCGCCGCGTACTGGGAGATCTGCCGGTAGTCGAGCTGCACGACGTCGGGGACGCCGCCGCCCGCCGCCTGGGTGGCGAGCTTCGTGAGGTAGGAGCCGAAGTCGGCGTTGGAGGTGCGGACGGTGATGCCGGGGTGTTCCTTCTCGAAGAGCTTGACGGCGTTGTTCGTCCGGGAGGCGCGGTCGTCGTTGCCCCACCAGGAGAAGGTGAGCGTGACGCCCTTGCCGCCGCCCGCGTCGTCCGAGGAGCAGGCGGAGAGCGGGGCGAGGGCGGCGGTGGCACCGAGGGTGCTCAGGGCGAGGAAGGTCCGTCGGCGGGGCCGGAGGACGGGTGGCTCGGGCATGGGTGGTCCCAGGGGTGCGGGTGGCGGGGGAGGCGAAGTGCCGTGAGGGCGCGCGTACGGGGCGGGTCAGCTTCCGGTGTAGACGTCGAGGCGTCCGCACATGCCGAAGCGGCCGCGTGCGGTGGGCCCGGTCGCGGTGACGCGGGCGTGGGCGAGGTGTTCGGCGTTCCCCTCGCGGAGCGCGGCGAGCTGGGCGCCGCTCGCGCGGGTGGCCGCCTCGGCGCCCTCCCGCAGGCGGGTGCGCCAGGCGTCGAGCTGGGGCCGTACGAGGGCGGCGGCGGCGCGGTGGAAGGCGGCGAGCGGGGCGGGGTCGCCCTGCTCGGTGGCCTCGCGCAGGGCGAGGAAGCGGCGGGTGGCGAGGTCGCGGCGGCGGCGCGCGGTCCCGGCCCGTTCCTCCTCGGTGCCCTCGGCGGGGATGCGGACGGCGTCCGCGTACGTGGCGGGGTCGGTGAGCAGCTCGGGTGGCATGGTGAGCACCGCGTCGCCCGCCTCGGGCAGGCCGCTGTTCTGCATCACGACGGTGATGCGCAGCGCGTCCTCGTTGACGAGGCGGTGGATGGTGCCCGGTGTGAACCAGACGACGGCGCCCGCTTCGAGGGGGTCCTCGCGGTAGCCGGAGGTGGTGAGGGTCTGCACGCTGCCGCGCCCGGAGACGACGACGTAGCCCTCGGTGCAGGCGAGGTGGAGGTGCGGGGTGCCGCCGCCGGGGTGGCCGTCGATCGTGGGCCAGTCGTAGACGCTGAGCCGGGAGACGGCGACGGCGCCGGGGAAGCCCTCGTACGTGTCGCTCACCACGGCTGCTCCTCGAAGTGGGCGAGGACGCGGTCGCGGTCCCAGCGGCCGTCGGCGACGGTGACGCGGTAGGTGCGGGCGAAGGAGTCGCCGGGCGCGAGGACGAGTTCCTCGTGGAAGGCCCACGAGGGGGCGACAGCGGCGAAGGGCTCGCTGCGTACGAACCAGTGGGCGGGGTGCGTGCCCGCCTCGCCCCGGTGGTCGTTGCCGGGCGCGTGCGCGAAGACGAGCGTGGCGTGTCCGTCGCGGCCGTCGTGCTCGCCGGTGTAGGCGAGCCAGTCGGACTGGGTGCCCATCAGGTCCCGGTCCCCGTCCTCGTCGCCGGGGGTCGTGGCGGCGGGGCTCTCGGCGGTGAAGGTCTCGCCGCCCCGGAAGGCGCGCGGGCCGCGCCAGAAGAGCCCGGTGTACCCGGCGTCGGGGCGGCCGTGGGTGGTGGGGCTGCCGAAGCGCAGCGGCTCGCTGTGGCGGTTGGTGACGGCGGAGGTCCAGGTGAGCGACCAGCAGTCGGTGCCGGCCACGACCTCGATGCGGCGCCGCTCGTCGGCCCAGTGCACCGCCGTGTCGTGGGGGTGCCAGGTCAGCGTCTCCTCGATGAGGGCGCGGTCGCCCTCGGCGCGCACGGTCCCGAAGCCGGTGTGGGCCATCGAGCCGACCCGCTCGGGCAGGGCGAGGTAGCCCTCGCCGTGCACGTAGGTGTTGCCGCCCCACAGGTTCTGCCCCGAGAGGTGCGAGGCGGTCAGTTGCAGGCCCTTGTGCCAGCGGTGGTCGTTGGGCCGGTAGTCGGTGACGAGGGCGCCGGAGAGGGTGCGCAGCGGGTGCAGGTACGGCTTGGGCGCCTCCCAGGGGTCCTCGGGCTTGTAGACGTAGGCGAGGAGTTCGGTTCCGCTCGCCTCGTGGGCGAGGGTGACGCGGTCGCCGTGGGTGTGGGTCAGTACGAGGGTCATGCGGCGTTCTCTCCTGCCTCGGCGGGGGCCCAGCCGGGGGCGCCGCCGTGGAGTGCGGTGTAGTAGGGGTCGCCCGGCGCGATCTCGCCGGCGCGCACGGCGTCCCCGGTGAAGGCGGACTTGTAGAGGGCGGTGACGAACTCCAGCGTGCGGCGGGCGCCTTCGCTGCTGGTGGGGTGCCTGCGCCCGGCCAGGATGTCGGTGGTGAGGGCGCGGAGCTGGGCGAGGTGGGAGCTGGGTTCGTCGGGGCCGAAGTCGCGCCAGGCGGCGACGGTCTCCTCGGGGACGCCGGGGGCGGGCGTGATGCGCCAGTCCGCGTTGCGGTAGCCGTACAGGTGCGTGACCTCGATGGTGGCGAGGGCGCAGTCGATGCGGATGCGGCTGACCTCGTCGGGGCTCAGGACGCTGTTGACGACGGTGGCGAGGGCGCCGTCGGCGAAGCGGACGAGGGCGGTCGAGACGTCCTCGGTCTCGACGTCGTGGACGAGGCGGCCCGCCATGCCGCGCACCTCCTCCCAGGGGCCGAGCAGGTCGAGGAGGAGGTCGGTCTGGTGGATGCCGTGGCCCATCGCGGGTCCGCCGCCCTCGGTGGCCCAGCGTCCGCGCCAGGGCGCCGCGTAGTAGGCGGTGTCGCGGTACCAGGTGGTCTGGCAGTGGGCGACGAGCGGCCTGCCGAAGGCGCCCTCGCGCAACAGGCGGCGCACGTGGCGCGCTGCGGAGCCGAAGCGGTGCTGGAAGACGATGGAGAGGTACGGGTCGCGCTCGCCCCCGGGCTCGGCGGCCGTGATGGCGTCGAGGTCCGCGAGGGAGGGGCACGGGGGCTTCTCGCACCACACCCAGGCCCCGGCGCGCAGCGCGGCGATCGCCTGCTCGCGGTGGACGGCGGGGGGCGTGCTCAGGACGACGAGGTCGGGGCGGACGGCGGCGAGGGTCGCTTCGAGGTCGGTGGAGGAGTGCGCGATCCCCGCTTCCGCGGCGAAGGAGGCGGCGGAGGCGGCGTCGAGGTCGACCGCCGCGACGAGTTCGGTCGCGCCCTCCTCGGCGAGGGTGCGCAGCGCGGGCAGGTGGCTGGAGCGCGCGATGCCGCCGGTCCCGACGACCGCGGTGCGCAGGGGTGCGGGCGGGGGGCTGGCGGGGGTGCGGGTGGGCGAAGACATGCGGCCTCTCTGCGGACGGCGTGCGTACGGGGCGGTGGAGGCCCCCGAGGGGCGGACCCGGCGTGATGGCGTCCCGTTGCCCGGGAGCGGGCAGGGGGGACCCGGGAGGCGGCGACCGCCGGTGGATTCCGGACAGCAACCGCTTGCTGTTCCCACGTTGTAACCGCCGTATATCGCCGGGGTCAACCCTTCGGCAGCGGACTTCTTCCGCTCGGGACGGCTCTGGCACAGGCTGTCATCAGGGCTCTAGACTGGCCTTTTCCCGAGAGAGGACACGGGTTGTGGCAGCGGTGACACTCAAGGACGTGGCGCAGCGCGCGGGAGTGTCGATCAAAACGGTCTCCAACGTTGTACGCGGTGCGCCGCGTGTCTCCGAGTCGACGCGGGCGCGGGTCGCGAAGGCCGTGGAGGAGCTGGGGTACCGGCCCAATCCCACCGCGCGGCGGCTGCGCACGGGGCGCAGCGGCATGATCGCGCTCGTGGTACCGGAGCTGGTGAGCCCGTACTTCGCCGAACTCGCCCAGCACGTACGGACGGAGGCGACCGCGCTGGGCCTGACGGTCCTCATCGAGGAGACCCTCGGGGACCCGGCCGAGGAGTTGCGGCTCGCGGGCGGCGTGGGCGCCTCGCTCCTGGACGGCGTGATCCTCTCGCCGCTGCACACGACGGCCGAGGAACTCGCCCCCGTCTCCGGCACGTTCCCGCTCGTCCTGCTCGGCGAGCGCAGCTACGCGCGCGAGCGGGTCGCCGCCGACCACGTCCTCATCGACAACGTCGCCGCGGCGCACGCGGCCACCGCGCACCTCGCCGCGCTCGGCCGTACGCGCATCGCCGCCATCGGTCACGACCGCAAGGGCTCCGCGACGAGCCGCCAGCGCCTGGAGGGCTTCCAGCGGGCCCTGCACGAGGCCGGGCTGCCCTTCGACCCCCGGCTCGCCCCGCCCGTGGGCGAGTTCGACCGGCGCAACGGGCTGGAGGCGATGCGGGCGCTGCTCGCCCTGCCGCCGGGCAGCCGCCCGGACGCGGTGTCGTGCTTCAGCGACCTGCTCGCCTTCGGCGCGCGCCGGGCCCTCTACGAGGCGGGGCTGCGCGTCCCCGAGGACATCGCCCTGACCGGCATCGACGGCACCGAGGAAGCGCGCTACGGCACGCCGTCCCTGACGACGGTCGTGCCCGACAAGGCGGCCATCGCCGCACTCGCCGTGAAGTGCCTGGCCGACCGCATCAGCGCCACGATCCCACCCCCGTTCGAGGTGCACCACGCACCGCACTGGCTGGTCGAGCGGGAGTCGACACGGGGAGGGCGGGCGCGGGTGGAGGGGTGAGGACCGCGCGGGGGCGCGCGGGGCAGGAGCGCGCGCCCGCCGGACGGTGACGGCCCGGCGCCTCCGCCGCGCGCTCCCCCGCCCTTACGCCCGCCGGGCGGTGACGGCCCGGCAGGAGCAGCCCCGTACCTCCGCCACGCGCTCCCCCACCCCCTCCGCCCCGCGCACCCGGCCCCCAGCGCCGGCCACCCGCCCGTACCCCTGCCCCTCCCACCCCCGCCCCGCGCGGCGTCCGCGCAAGGCGGTCCCCGGATGCGGCATTGCGGTACGAATAGGGGCATGTCTGAGTCGGTCACCCCGCCCGCCTCCCGCCGTCGGCACCGGCGCGTCCCGCGTCCCGCCGTGCTGGTCCCGGTGCTGTCCATGGCGGCGCTCGTCGCGATCGACCTCGTCGTCCCCCGGTCGGTCCATCTGGGGCCGCTCCTCGCGGTCGCCCCGGCCCTCACGGCCGCCTCGGCCGGGCCCGGGACGACGGCGGGCGTGGGGGTGCTCGCCGTCGCCCTCCAGTTCCTGCTCGGCGTGGCGCGCTCGGAGACCGAGACCCCGAACACGGCGGTGCAGGTGGCCGCCGTCGCGGTGATCTCGCTGGCCCTCGTCCTCTACAGCCGGGCCCGCAGCCGCCGCGAGTCCGAACTGGCCCGGGTGCGCGCCATGGCCGAGGCCACCAACGACGTGCTGCTGCGCCCGCCGCCCGCCCGCCTGGGCCCGCTGCGGATCGGCTGCGAGTACCGTGCGGCCGGTGAAGTGGCGCAGATCGG
Organism: Streptomyces sp. Tu6071; assembly: GCF_000213055.1. NCBI lineage: Bacteria > Bacillati > Actinomycetota > Actinomycetes > Kitasatosporales > Streptomycetaceae > Streptomyces > Streptomyces sp. Tu6071. The sequence continues at coordinate 1,459,346 of NZ_CM001165.1, forward strand.
CGGGGACTTCTACGCGGTGGTGCGCACCCGGGAGGGGACCCGGCTGCTGATCGGGGACGTACGGGGCAAGGGTCTCGACGCCCTGGACGACACCGCGCTCCTCCTCGGCGCCTTCCGCTCGGCCTCGCACCTCGACCTGAGCCTGCCCGGACTCGCCGCCCACCTCGACGCGGCGCTGGAGTGGAGCAACGCGCAGAAGGGCGCGGGCGAGGACTTCGCCACGGCCCTGCTCGTGGACGTGCCGGACGCGGGCGAGGACATCATGCTCCTCTCGTGCGGCCACCCGCCCCCGTACGTGCTCCGCGCGGACGGCCCGGAGCCGCTGGAGGCCGCCCGCCCGGCCCCTCCGCTGGGGCTCGGGGTCCTCGACCCGGACGCGTGGACGGTGGAGCGGTACGCCTTCCGCCCCGGCGAGACGCTGTTGCTCTACACGGACGGCGTGATCGAGGCCCGGGACGGCGAGGGCGCCTTCTACCCGCTCGCGCAGCGCCTCGCCCTCATCGGCGGGCGCGAGGAGGACCGCCTCGCGCGGCGGGTCGTGGACGACGTCGTCCGGCACACCGACGACCGCCTCGCCGACGACGCGGCCCTCCTGTGCGCGTACCGCGCGCCGGGCTGAGCTCGCACCGGAGGCGCCCCACCCGGGGACGGGGACATGGCCGCGTCGCGGTCGGGGCGGAGCGGGACGAGCGGTCCGCCCGGACGCCGCCCCCCCCTCGTGCCCGCTCCGGGCAACCCCTCGCGCAAGCGGGAGGCGCGGTCCCCACGTCTCCGGACCAGGCCCGTCGCCCGCCGCCCGCCGCCCGCCGCGCAGCAACTTGTCCGCGCCGCAGGGCATTTGACGGACGCGGCGCCCGATCCCCCGGTCGGCTCCCCGTCCCCGCCACCCCGGTCGCGCGGCCCCGCTACGATTCCCCGCACACGGTGCGCTTTCGGACGCCCGTACGACGAACACGGAGACGGTATGGCGGACGGGCGATCGGGTGACGCGGGGCCTTACGGGATGGTGCTCGGTGTCGTCGATCCGGCCGCCGCGGCGGGGGGTTCGCCCGCTCTGCGCCCGGTGCGGGTGACGGCCGGGATCGAGGTGGTGCGGGCCGTGGCCACGCTGGGGTGGCCGGTGCCCGAGGCGGGGACGAGCGTGGGGGTGCTCGACGTGCTGCCGGGCGGGGCAAGGGTGTTGACGCGGCTGAGCGCGCAGGGCGGCGGGGTCGCGGCGCACTGCGTGCACCTGCCCGCCGGGGCGCGGCTGCCCGGGGGCAGGGCTCCCGTGGCCTTTCTCGACGCGCCGGGGTGGGGCAGCGGTGACCCGCTCGGCGCCGAGCCGCCCCTCTCGTCCTCGCTCGGCGACTTCGCGCGGGCGCGGGCGCCGTGGGTCGCGGCGTTCCTCGAAGGCGTACGGGAGGTGCTGACGCGGGACGGGGCGGGAGCCCCGGACGCGGAGGGGACGGCGTACGAGGGAGGCGTGCCCTTCCTCGTCGCCGAGAAGGAACCCTCGCTCGTCGCGCGGTGGATAGCCCTCGCCTGCGCCGTGCTGCCCCCGGAGCGGGCCGGGTCGCTGTCGTTCACGACGTACGGGCCGCGGGAGGCGGCGCGCAGCGGGCGGCTCGTCGTCGGGGTGCCGCTCGGGAGCGCCCCCGCCGTCGCGGGGCAGCGGCTGCTCGACGGGGCGCTGCCCCCGGGCGAGCCGGTCACGGACCTGTGGGCGGCGGGCGCGGCGTGGCTGTGGCGCGAGGGACGGCCCGCGCTCGCGGCGGGCGCGCGGCCCGCGCTCGACGGCTTCGCCCTCGTCGCCGCCGCGCACCGCGAAGGACTCACGATCCCCGCACCGGTACGGGCCCTGCTGCCCGACGCGCTCGACGCGCTGCCCGCCAGCGAACTGCCGCACGCGGTCGGCGCGTTGGCCGACCTCCTCGGCGCCGAGACGCCCGCGAGCGACGCGGAGGCCGCCGGTCTCGCGCGCGTGTGGGCCCGGCTGGAGGACCGCGCGCCGCTCCACGTCACCGCGCCGCTCGCCGGGGCCGTGCTCATGGCGCTCGTCGCGGACCGGCCCACGGGGGTCCCCGTGCCCGGCGCGACCTCGCTCACCGCCTCCGGCCGCGCCGCACTCGCCGCGCGTCTCGGGCCGCGCCTGCGCGAGGCCGTCGCCGAGCCCACGCTCGGCCCGCGCCGCTCCGTCGCGCTGCTCCAGGCCGCCGCCGTGCTGGGCGTCGAGATCGCGGGGCCGGTGCTGGCGGACGTCGCCGACCGGCTCGTGGCCGCCCTCACGCGCGTACCCGCCGAGGAGGAAGCACTCCCCGTGCCCGGGGCGCTCGCCGGACTCCCCGAGCTGTGCGCCGTGCTGCTGCCCCGCCTGGAGCGGTACGCGGCACGCGAACCGCTCGCCGCGCAAGCCCTGTTGGACGTGGTCGACGTGCCGCTCGACGCGGCCGTCAGGCCCGTGCCGCACCTGCGCATGTGCGCGGGCGCCGCGTCGGCCCGCGCGCTCGCGCTCGACGCGGTCGCCGCCTGGGACGAGCTGCTGCGGACCTCGCGCCCGTCCTGGTCGACCGAACCCGCCCTGCTGTACACGGCGTTGCGGCTCGTGTGGACCGAACAGCCCCCGGGGCTTGCCGAGATGGCGCACATCCTGGAGGCCGCCGACTCCGACAGCCACCGTGCGGCGGGCACCTGGCGCGAGGCGGTCGCGGCGGCGGAACGCGGGGGCACGGGCACGGAGGCGGAAGCGGCGGCCGGTCGCGCGCTCGCCGCCCACCTGTTCCGCTCCTTCCCCGCCGAGCTGACCCCGCGGACCCGCGCCCGCCTGCGGCTCCTCGAACTGGCCGGGGACATCGCCGAGGGCCGCGGCACCGACTGGGCCGAACAGGCCGTCGCGCTGCGGGAGCCGGGCGAGGTCGCGGAGTCCTCCGGACTGCTCGCGCACGTGTACGCGGTCCTCGGGGCCGCCGTGCTGCGGCAACCGGGAAGCCCCGAGGGAGAGGTGTACGGGCTCGCGCGCTCCGGCGACCCGGAGCTCCTCGCGGCCTACCGACAGGCCGCGCAGTCGGCCGGGTTCGGGGAACGCCTGCGTGCCGACCCGGCCACGGCGGCGGGCTGCTTCGTCGACTGGACGGCCCACCCCGGCGCGGGCCCCGCCTGGGAGGCGACGAGCACGGCCCTCCTGGACGACGTGCTGCGCCCCGCCCTGCGGTCCGCGTCACGCGCCCACCTGACCGCGCTCACCACGGCACTCGCGGCGGGCGGTCCGCACCGCGTCAGCGCGTTCGAGACGTGGCACCAGCGCACCCGCGCGAGCCGCTGGCGCCGCCTGCTGGGAGGCTGAGCCCCGGCCGCGGGGGCGTCCTCACGCCCGTACCGTCACCGCCGTCACCACCAGGCCGTCCCCCACCGCCCACCTCCCGCCCAACTCCCGTACGGGGCCCGGCACCAGCACCCGCGCGACGAAGGTGCCGTCCTCCGACAGGACGAGTTCCGCCTCCGAGAAGTCGAGGAAGCGGCGGGCCAGCGGGAACCACGCCTTGTAGACCGACTCCTTCGCGCTGAAGAGGACGCGGTCCCAGGACGGGCCGCCCGGGGGGAGGGTCGCGAGGGCCTCGCGGTCGGCGGGGAGGGCGATCATGTCGAGGACGCCGGGGGGCAGGGGCGCGTTCTCCTCCGCGTCGATGCCGAGGCTGCGCCACCTCTGCGCGGGGGCGACGGCGGCGGCGCTGTAGCCGGGGCAGTGCGTCATGCTGCCGACGATCCCGGCGGGCCAGCGCGGGGCGCCGCGCTCGCCGGGGAGGAGCGGGACCGGCGGGCGGCCGAGCGCCGCGAGCGCGCGGCGCGCGCAGGCCCGTACCGTCGTGTACTCCGCCCGCCGCTTCGCGACCGCGCGCGCCACGAACGGCTCCTCCTCGGGGAAAAGCGTCGCGTGCGGGTCCGTGCCGCGGTGGTGCGCGGTGCTGATGTCCTCGGGCAGGACCGCGGCGATCACGAGGCCGCCCCGGGGAAGACGGGACGGGCGAGCTCGGCGCGGCGCCCGTAGCGCTTCCACTCGCGCGGGTAGCCGAGCGAGACCTCCTCGAAGGGCACGCCGTCGTGGACGGTGGAGCGGGGGATGTGCAGGTGGCCGTAGACGACGGCGCGGACGTCGAAGCGCGTGTGCCAGTCGGCGGTGCGGACCGTGCCGCACCACTGCACGAACTCCTGGTGCGTCATGATCTCGGTCGGCTGCCGCACGAGCGGCCAGTGGTTGACGAGGACGAGCGGCGGACCGCCCGCCACCTCGGCGAGACGCCTCTCGGTGTAGGCGATCCGGTCCGCGCACCACTCGGCGCGGCCCGCGTACGGCTCGTGGTGGAGCACGGCCTCGTCGGTGCAGACGATGCCCGCCTCGTGCGCGCGGGCGAGGGAGGCTTCGGGGGTCGTGGTGCCCGGCGCGTACCAGGAGTAGTCGTACAGGGTGAAGAGCGGGGCGACGCGGAGCGGGCCGCCGGAGCCGTCCGGACCGCCGCCGGGCCCGTCCCACACCGGCCAGGGGTCCTCGGGCGTCAGGACGCCGATGTCGCGGCACAGCGCGACCAGCTTCGCGTACCGCGCCACCCCGCGCGCCTGGTCCGGCTCGCCCGGCAGGGTCCACAGCTCGTGGTTCCCCGGCGCCCACACGACGCGCGCGAAGCGGTCGGCGAGGAGGCGCAGCGCCCAGTCGATGTCGGCGAGGCGCTCGCCGATGTCGCCCGCGACGATGAGCCAGTCATCGGGGTGGGAGGGGCGGATTCCCTCGGTGAGGGCCCGGTTCTCCTCGTACGAGATGTGCAGGTCGCTCACGGCCCGCAGTGTCTTGCCCGTTGCAGTCACCCGAAGAGCCTAGAGCGAAGGGGCGGCCGGCGTCAGGCCGTCCCGCCCCTCCCGTGCTCCAGGGCCTTTTGAGAGATCCCCGCTCCCGGGCCTCCCGCGTCAGCTCTCGTCGCCGGGGACGAGCTTCACGGAGATCGAGTTGATGCAGTACCGCTGGTCCGTCGGCGTCGCGTAGCCCTCGCCCGCGAAGACGTGGCCGAGGTGCGAGCCGCAGTTGGCGCAGCGGACCTCGGTGCGGACCATGCCGTGCGAGCGGTCCTCGATCAGCTCGACGGCGTCGGAGTCCTTCGGGTCGAAGAAGGACGGCCAGCCGCAGTGCGACTCGAACTTCGTGTCCGAGGTGAACAGCTCCGCACCGCAGGCGCGGCAGTTGTAGACGCCCTTGGTCTTCGTGTCCGTGTACTCACCGACGAAGGCGGGCTCGGTACCGGCCTGGCGGAGCACCGCGTACTCGTTGGGCGTCAGCTCCTCGCGCCACTGCTGGTCCGACTTCTCGACGTTGTACGCCATGGCCTGCTCCTCACTGCTCGGGGTGGTGCGGTCCGGCGGCGAGCCGGTCCAGGACGGCGGGGCCGAGGTCCGTGACGTCGCCCGCTCCCATGGTGAGAACGAGATCACCCGGCTTCGCCATTCCCGCGACCGCCTCCGCGACCTCGTCCTTCGCGTGCAGCGGGCTCACGTCGGCGCCCGCCGCGCGCCCGGCGGCGATGATCAGCTCGCTCGTGACGCCCTCGATCGGGTCCTCGCGGGCCGGGTAGATGTCCAGGACGAGCGAGGAGTCGGCGAGCGCGAGGGCCTGGCCCATCTCCTTGCCCAGCTCCTGCGTGCGCGAGAACAGGTGCGGCTGGAAGACGACGAGGATGCGCCCCTCGACGGCGCCGCGCATCGCCTCCAGGTCGGCGGCCATCTCGGTCGGGTGGTGCGCGTACGAGTCCACGACCTGCACGCCCGCCGCCTCGCCCTTGAGCTGGAGGCGCCGCTTCACGCCCGTGTAGCTGCGGAGCGCGGAGGCGAGGTTGTGCAGCGGGACGCCGAGCGAGACGCCCGCGACGAGCGCCGCGACCGCATTGTGCGCGTAGTGGCTGCCCGGCACGGACACCGTGAACGTGAGCAGCTTGCCGTTCAGCGAGACCGTGACCTCGCTCGTCAGCCCGCGCGGGGTGACCTTGTGCACCCGTACGTCCGCGTCCTCGGCGGAGCCGTAGGTGAGCACGCGCAGGTCCGCCCGGTCCCGCACGCGGCGGGTCAGCTCGCGGGCGCCCTCGTGGTCGGCGGAGATCACCAGCGTGCCGCCGGGGACGATCTTGCCGACGAAGGTCTCGAAGGACTCGTAGATCTCCTCGATCGACGCGTAGTTGGCGTGGTGGTCGAGTTCGACGTTGAGGACGACGGCGACCTCGGGCGCGTACGTGTGGAAGCTGCGGTCGCTCTCGTCGGCCTCGGCGACGAAGATCTCGCCCGTGCCGTGGTGGGCGTTGGAGCCGGGTGCGTCGAGGTCGCCGCCGATCGCGTACGAGGGGTCGAGGCCGAGCGTCGTGAGGGACACCGCGAGCATCGAGGTCGTCGTCGTCTTGCCGTGCGTGCCCGCGATCGCGAGGGGACGCGTGCCGGCCATGAGGGCGGCGAGGGCGTCGGAGCGGTGCACGACGGGGATGCCGCGTTCCCGGGCGCGCACCAGCTCGGGGTTGTCGGCGCGGATCGCGGAGGAGACGACGACGGCGGAGGTGTCCTCGGCGAGGTGGGCCGCGTCGTGGCCGATGTGGACGGTGGCGCCGAGGGCGCGCAGCGAGGCGGCGGTGGCCGAGTCCTTCGCGTCACTGCCCGCGACGCTCGCCCCGCGCTGGGCGAGAATCCGGGCGATGCCCGACATCCCGGCCCCACCGATGCCGATGAAGTGCGGTCGGTCGAGGGCGGGGGGAAGGCCGGCTGCCATCTGGTGCGTCTCCAGGGGTGGGGGCCGGGACACCGCGGTGCGTCCCGGAACGGAATCTTCGAGGCCACCTTAGAACGAAATGCCAAGCGGCTTCGCGAGGCCGAGCGGCTGGGCAATGCCCGGCGACCAGGCGGTCCGGGCGCGCGCCGCGCACAGCGGCACGGCCGCCCCGGAACGCGAGCACCGCCGCCGGTCTCCTCGCGTTCCGGGCGGGCCCCGGCCGGGACGTCAGTTCTCGGTGTCCGGGGTGTGCGCGTAGAGCTTGAGGACGGGCACGCCGACCTTGTGGCGGGCGCGCGAGGCCCAGTCGCGGTGGAAGAACTCCTCGACGTAGTGCGGCGCGGTCAGGACGATCACCTCGTCCGCCCCCGTCTCCTTGACCGCCGTCGCGACCGCATCGAGCGGGTGGTTCTCGACGACGTGGCCCACGGCCACGGCGCCCGCCGCGCGCAGCGACTGGAGCGAGTGCTCCAGGGCGATCTTCGCGGGCGGCACCGCGGACTCGCCCTCGGGCACCTCCGCCTCGCGCACCGCGTCGGTCAGCTCGCCGAGCGCCACGTCGTCCACCGCGCGCAGCAGCCGGTCCTGGTCGCCCCGGGGCTGCATCAGGACGTGGAAGGACACCGCCTCCTCGCCGTGCAGGGTGGTGACGAACTCGATGTCCACCGTGGACAGGGCCTGTTCGATCATCAATACGCTCGTGAACACCTCGGGGCGCCTCTTCTCTCCACGGACCGGCGCTCACCGGTCCTACGGTCTCCCGCTACCCCGTGAACGGAGTGGCGTGCGTTCCTAGTCTGCCCAGCGGACGGTAAACGGAACGGGACATTCCGTAAGGAGGGCCCGGGGACCCGGGCCCTCCGGCCGTATTCGGCCGCCCCCGCTCCCCCGCCCCCGTGGCGCAGCCCACACCTCCCGCGCGAGGAAATCGCGAGCACCCCCTTGACGTCCGCCCATACGAGTCGCAGAGTGCTCACTAATGCGCATTACTAATACGCATTAGTGAGCGAGGTCGACACGTGAACGACAGCAGTCGGGGCAAGCCGGGCAAGTCGGCGAGAACGCCGCGCGAGTCCGCGAAACGGGCGCGTCCGCGACAGGCGGAGGTGGCGCGTCTCGCGGGGGTCTCGCAGGCGACCGTCTCGCTCGTGCTCGGCAACAAGCCGCAGGCCGCGACGATCTCCGACGAGACGCGCCGGAAGGTCATGGACGCGGCCCGCACCCTCGGCTACGTCCCCGACCCCGCAGCGCGCAGCCTCGCCGGGGCCGGGAACAACCTGCTCGGCGTCTTCAGCTTCACGGCGACCTTCCCGACGGACGTGCAGCACTCGTACTACCCGTTCCTCGTGGGCGTCGAGCGGGAGGCCGCCGCGCGCGGCTTCGACCTCGTGCTCTTCACGGGGTCCAGCGCGCACGGCGCCGCCCCGGGCCCCGAGGCGCTGAGCCGCGTACGGCTCGCGGACGGCTGCCTCTTCCTCGGGCGGCACGCGCCCGCCCGGGAGCTGCGGCGCCTCGTGGCCGACGGCTTCCCCGTCGTGCACCTGGGCCGCAGGGACGAGCTGGACGGGCTCGCGTGGGTCGGGGCCGACTACGCCCCCGCGAGCCGCGAGGTCGTACGGCACCTCCTCGCGCTCGGGCACCGGCGGATCGTGCTCGTGCGCGAGGACGACGAGGCCCCCGCGACGGCCGACCGCGAGCGCGGCTTCCTCGCGGGCCTGGAGGAGGCCGGGCTGCCCCTGGAGGGCGCCGTCTTCCGTACCGCCGCGCCGGACGCGGACCTGACGCCCGAGCGGCTGCGGGCCTGGCGCGCGGAGGGTGTCACCGCGTTCGTCGCGGAGGAGACGGACACGGGCGCCGCCTGGCGGGCGCTGCGCGCGGCCGTCGCCGCGGCCGGGTACGACTGCCCGCGCGAGCTGAGCCTCGCGCTGCTCGGCGACCCGCCCCCCGACCTCGCGGGCGAGCCGGTGCCGACCGGCTTCGCCATCCCGCGCACGCGCCTCGGCGCCGCGGCGGTACGGCTCCTGGCCGCGCTCGTCGCGGGCGAGGTCGCCGAGGAACCGCTCGTGCCCTGCGCCTTCCGGCCGGGGGCGACCGCGGGACCGGCGCCCGAAGCCGTACGGGACCTGGCGGCGACCTGACACGCCGCCGGACCCCGTACCCGTCACACGGCGGGACCCGTCACACCGCAGGACCGCAGGACCGCAGGCCGCAGGACACGCACCACCAGCACCACCTAGGAGAGTTTGTGACCAGCCAACCGGACATCCTCGTCGTCGGCGGCGGCCTCGGCGGGGTCGCCGCCGCCCTCGCCGCCTGCCGGGCGGGGCGCACCGTCGTCCTGACCGAAGAGACCGACTGGGTCGGCGGCCAGCTCACCTCGCAGGCCGTGCCCCCGGACGAGCACCCGTGGGTCGAGCAGTTCGGCGTCACGGCCTCGTACCGCGCGCTGCGCGAGGCGATCCGCGACTACTACCGCACGCTGTACCCACTGCGCGCAGAGGCGGCGGCGCAGCCGACGCTCAACCCGGGCGCCGGGCGCGTCAGCAAGCTGTGCGCGGAGCCGCGCGCGGGACTCGCGGCGCTGGAGGGCATGCTCGCCCCGTACCGCTCCGCCGGGCTCCTCACGCTGCTCACCGAGCACCGTCCCGTCGCCGCGACGACCGAGGGCGACAACGTCACCTCGGTCACGGTCGAGAACCTGCGCGACGGCAGCCGTCGCACGCTCGCGGCGCCGTACGTGCTCGACGCGACCGAGACCGGCGAGCTGCTCGCACTCGCGGACGTGGAGCACGTGCTCGGCGCCGAGTCGCGCGCCGAGACCGGCGAGCCGCACGCGCCCGAGCAGGCCGACCCGCTCAACCAGCAGGGCATCACCTTCTGCTTCGCGCTCTCGCACCACGAGGGCGAGGACCACACGATCGAGAAGCCCGCCGACTACGACTTCTGGCGCTCCTACCGGCCGGACTTCTGGCCGGGCCCGCTCCTCGGCTTCCTCGCGCCCGACCCGCGCAGCCTGGAGGCCGTGCCCCGCACCTTCGTGCCGAACCCGGAGCAGGACCCGCTCGCGGTGAGCGCCGACCAGTCGGCCGACGCCGGGGACAAGGAGCTCTTCGGCTTCCGCCGCATCCTCGCCCGCAAGCTGCACCGCGAGGGCGCGTTCGGCTCCGACATCACGCTCGTCAACTGGCCGCTCAACGACTACTGGCTCAAGCCCCTGATAGGCGGCGGCGAGAAGACGACGGCGGAGGCGGTCCGCGAGGCCAAGCAGCTCTCGCTCTCCGTCCTCTACTGGCTCCAGACCGAGGCCCCGCGCGCGGACGGCGGCAAGGGCTTCCCCGGGCTGCGGCTGCGCCCCGACGTCATGGGCACCGAGGACGGGCTCGCGAAGGCCCCGTACGTGCGCGAGTCGCGGCGCATCAAGGCCGTCACGACCGTCACCGAGCACGACGTCGCGATCGACCTCGTCGGCCCGACCGGCGGCACCCGCTACCGGGACGCGGTCGGCGTCGGCAGCTACCGCATCGACCTGCACCCCTCGACCGGCGGCGACAACTACGTCGACATCGGCTCGGTGCCCTTCGAGATCCCGCTCGGCGCGCTCGTGCCGCGCCGCGTGCGCAACCTGCTCCCGGCCGGCAAGAACATCGGCACGACGCACCTCACCAACGGCTGCTACCGGCTGCACCCCGTCGAGTGGAACATCGGAGAGGTCGCGGGCGCGCTCGCCGCGCACTGCCTCGACGAGGGGCTGACGCCGCGCGAGGTGCAGGCGGACGACGGGCGCTTCGCAAACTTCGCGGGGCTCCTCGACCGCTCGGGCGTCGAGCGGCACTGGCCGGAGGTACGCGGCTACTGACCCCACCGGGCCCGGGAAGCTCCATGGCGCGCCCGGCCACCCGGGGCGGAGACCGCCGGGCGGGACAGCTCCACCTGTCCCGCCCGGCCCACCGCCCACGCAAGCGCCGACCCAGCACAAGGAGGTGCCCAGACCATGACCACCCACCGCATCCGCGTCGGCATCGACGTGGGCGGAACCTTCACCGACGCCGTCGCCGTGGACAGCGCGACGCTCGCCCTCGTCGGCCAGGTGAAGGTCCCGACCAGCCACCATCACGAGGACGGGGTCGCGCACGGCATCGTGACCGCGCTCGACAAGCTGCTCACCGAGACCGGGCACTCCGCCAAGGACGTGTCCTTCCTGGCCCACGGCACGACACAGGCTACCAACGCCCTGCTGGAGGGCGATGTGGCGACCGTCGGGCTCATCGGGCTCGGCGGCGGCGCGGGCGCGCTCTTCACGAAGCGTCTCGCCTCGCTCGCGAAGACCGAGCTGATCCCCGGCAAGCACTTCCCGCTCGTCTACGCGCACGTCGCCGAGCCCGCGGACCGCGCCGCCGTCGAGCGCGCGGTCGAGGAGGTCGTCCGGGCCGGGGCCGAAGTGGTCGTCGCGAGCCAGCCGTTCAGCGTGGACCGCCCCGAGGGCGAGGACGCGGTGCGCGAGGCCGCCGCCGCGCGCGGCGTCCCGATGACCGCCGCGCACGACATCACCTCGCTCTACGGGCTCCAGAAGCGGACCCGCACCGCCGTCGTCAACGCGGCGATCCTGCCGCGCATGTTCGCGACCGCCGACCTCGTGGACGCCGCGATCACGAAGGCGGGCGTCGAGGCGCCGCTCATGGTGATGCGCTGCGACGGCGGCGTCATGTCGCTCGACGAGATGCGCCGCCGCCCGCTGCTCACGGTGCTCTCGGGCCCGGCGGCCGGGGTCGCGGGCGCGCTCATGCAGGAGCGGGTCAGCGAAGGCGTGTTCCTGGAGACCGGCGGCACGTCGACGGACATCAGCGTCGTGCGGCGCGGCAAGGTCGCGGTACGGCACGCGACGCTGCTCGGCAAGACCTCGTACCTGTCGGCGCTCGACGTGCGCACGGTGGGGGTCGGCGGGGGCTCGATGGTGCGGATGAGCGGCGGCAAGGTGACCATGGTCGGGCCGCGCAGCGCGCACATCGCGGGGCTCCCCTACGCGTGCTTCGCCGCACCCGGCGAGCTGGCGGGCGCGAAGCTCGCCACGATGCGCCCGACCCCCGACGACGCGGACGACCACGTCGTGATCGACGCGGCGGGCGGGCGCTACGCGCTCACCATGACGTGCGCGGCGAACGCGCTCGGCCGCGTCCCCGAGGACGACTTCGCGCACGCGGACCGCGAGACGGCCCGTACCGCGCTCGCGCCGCTCGCCGCCGCGCTCGGCACCGACGTGGACGGCGCGGCGACGGCGGTCCTCGACGCGGGCACCGCGCGGGTGCGCGAGGTCGTGGACGCGATGATCTCGGACTACCGGCTCGACAAGGACGCCGTCCTCCTCGTCGGCGGGGGCGGCGGCGCCGCCTCGGTCACGCCGCACCTCGCGGTCGCCACCGGCCTCGAAGGCCGGCTCGCGCGCCACCACGAGGTCATCAGCCCGATCGGCGTCGCGCTCGCGCTCGTGCGCGAGCAGGTCGAGCGGATCATCCCCGGCGCGGGCCAGGAGGACATCCTCGCGGTACGCGCCGAGGCCGAACGGGCCGTCGTCGCGCAGGGCGCGGCGGCCGACGCGGTCGAGGTCGAGGTGACCGTCGACCCGCAGACCAACACGGTGCGGGCCGTCGCGACGGGCGCCACCGAACTGCGCACCCAGGACCGGGCCCACCGCGCCGACGACGCGGAGCGGCTGCGCCTCGCGGCGACGAGCCTGAAGGCGCCGGAGGGCGAGGTGCGCGAGCTGGCCCGGACGAACGCGTACACCGTCTACGGGACCGAGAAGCACCGCAGGCTGCGCGGCACCAGGCACCCGGTGCGGGTCGTGGACGCCGACGGCGTCGTACGGCTGCACGCGCCGGACGCGCGGATCGAGACGACGACCGTGGGCGCCGCCGCGCACACCCTCGCGACGCTCGTGGACGAGTCCACGGCGTACGGGGACGGCGGGGTGCGCGCCCCGGCGCTGCGGCTGCTCATCGGCTCGCGCATCGCGGACCTGTCCGGGGTGCTCGACCCGCGGCCGCTGCTCGCCCTGGCCCGTACCGAACTGGAGGGGCGCCCGGCGGACGAGCGGGTCGTGGCCCTCGTGGAGGAGCGCTCATGAGCACCCTGACCGAAGCCGCCGAGTCCGCGGCGGATCTCGCGGCCGTGGACGACCTCGCGTACGGGGCCCGTTTCCTCGCCTCGCTGCCGCTGCACGCGCACCGCGACCCCGCCGTGCTGCGGCGCTGGGCCGAGGCGGCGGACCGCTTCGGCGCGGACCTCGCGCGCACCCCGGCGCCCGCACCGGCGCACGTCGTGGAGAGCACGGGCGGACTGGAGCGCGGGCTCCTCGCCCGGTACACGTCGCGTCCGCAGGCCGTGGAGCTGTACACCGACGCGATCGCCGCCGCCGAGCGGCTCGTGGCCCGGCTCGGGTGGCGCGCGTGGTTCCCCGCCGGTTCGGTGCGGGCCGCCGCGCTCGCCCACGAGGCCGTGCACGAGCGGCTCCACCACGGTCCCGGGCGGGCCGCGCTCAAGCAGGCCCTCGGACACACCGCGCTGCGTCTGGGGCGGCTGCGCGTGCCCGCGCACGTCGCGGGGGCGGAGGAACTCGCCGCCCACGCCTACGCGCGCACCGTCTGCGGTCTCGGCCGCAGCCCGCTCCTGCTGTCCGCCGCGCTCGCCGCGTCCTACACCGCCGAAGTGCCCGCCCCGGCAGCCTCGGCCAGAGAGAAGTAAGCCATGGGCATCATCATCCTGATCATCATGGCGGCCGGTGTCGCCGCGATGCTCACCCGCAAGCTCCCCACCGCGTTCGCGCTCGTCCTGCTCGGTGTCGTCATCGCGCTCGTCTCGGGCGCGCCGCTCACCGGCAAGAACAGCGTCCTCGACACCGTGCTCCAGGAGGGCGCCCCGGCGCTCGCCGCGACGATGATCGCGATCCTGCTCGGTTCGTGGCTCGGCAAACTGCTCGACGAGACGGGCATCGCCGGGACCCTCGTCCGCAAGATCGTCGAGTTCGGCGGCGACCGGCCCACGATCGTCGCGCTCGGCGTCCTGGTCGTCTCGACGCTCATCGGCACGGTCACCGGGTCCGCGCCCGCCGCGATGCTCGCGGGCATCATCGGCATCCCCGCGATGATCGCGGTCGGCATCCCGAAGGTCACGGCGGCGGGAACGGTCCTCATGGGCATCGCCGCCGGGATGCCGTTCGAGCTGCCGGTGTGGCAGTTCTTCTCCAGCGCGCTCGACATGCCGGTGCACGACGTGCGCCACTTCATGATCCAGCTCTTCCCGTTCGCGCTCTTCGCGGCCGTGATGTTCGTGCTGATCGAGTCGCGGCGCAAGGGCGTCGAGCACGCGTGGGCCTTCCGCACCGAGGCGCCGCGCTCGAAGGCGGCGCGGCGGCGCGCCGAGCTGGGCGACGCGCCGTGGTACGCGCTGCTCACGCCGCTCGTCCCGCTCGTGCTCGCGCTGGGGTTCGACGTCGCGATCATCCCCTCGCTGCTCGCGGGGGTGCTGTACGCGCTCGTGACGACGACGCGGCCCGGCGAGATGAACCGCCGCCTGCTGCGCACGCTGTACAGCGGCTTCGAGGTCGCCGCCGCGCCGATGACGCTGTTCGTCGCGATCGGCATCCTGCTCGCCGCCGTCAAGCTGCCGGGCGCGATCGACGCGCTCGAACCGCTCGTGCGCGCGGTCACGCCGGAGAACCCGGTCCTGTTCGTCGTCGTCTTCGCGCTGCTCGTGCCGCTGTGCCTGTACCGGGGCCCGCTCAACGTGTACGGGCTCGGCGCGGGCATCGCGGGCGTGCTCATCGCGACGGGGATCTACCCGGCGATCGCGGTGCTCGGCATCACGGCCTCGTACAACCAGGTCTTCGGCGTCGCCGACCCGACGAGCACGCAGACGGTGTGGGCCGCGCAGTACGCGGGCGTGAGCCCGCAGCAGGTCATGGTCCGCACGCTGCCGTACGTGTGGTTCGTGGCCCTCGGGGGCTTCGTGGTGACGGCGGCGGTGCACCTGTGAGGGGCCGCTGAGCGGCGGGGCGGGTCGCTTCCTCCCGGGAGCGGCCCGCCCTCCGCGCGCCTCAGGCCGCCGTGTCCCGTACGTACCGCGTGAAGAGGAAGCCGTCCTCCGCCAGGATCGAGGCGGGACGCAGGCGGGCGGGGGTCGTGAGCGCCTGGGGCGCGTGGGCGATACGGCTCGCCTCGCCCGCCGTGAGGAACGGCGAGACGGTGAGGCACAGCTCGTCGACCGTGTCGGCGGCGATGAGCCGGCCGAGCAGGTCGGGGCCGCCCTCGGCGAGCTGGCGGCGCAGGCCGCGCGCGGCCAGCTCGGCGCGCAGGCGGGCGGGTTCCGCGCCCCGGCCGCTCCCCGCGACGACGACCTCCGCGCCCGCCTTGCGCGCCGCCGCGACCCGTTCGGCGGGGGCCTCCGCGCCGGTGAGGACGAGCGTGGGGACGACGGGCTCGGTGAAGAGGGGCAGGGTGAAGTCCAGGTCGAGCGAGGCCGAGACGACGGCGATCGCCGCCGCCGGTGCCTGTCCCCGCTCCGCGCGCGCCGCCGCGAACGCCTCCCGCGCCTTCGCCGGGCGGTACCGCTCGCCGCGCGCTGTTCCGGCACCGACCACCACGACGTCCGCGAGCGCCCGCAGCACCCCGAAGACCCGCATGTCGCCCGGCCCCGAGATGCCCTGCGAGCGCCCGTCGTGGAAGGCGGCCCCGTCGAGCGTCGTGACCATGTTGGCGCGCAGTACACCGGCCTCGGGCAGCGGCTCGGGGTACGCGTAGAGCGCGGCCAGCTCGGCGAGCGGCCACTCGCGGTCGGCGTCGGTCGCGTTCGGTGCCGGGTCGGTCACGGGGAACAGGCGTCGCATACCGGCAGTCTCGCACGGCGCTTACAGTGGGTACTCGTGTCGACCTCCACGCCCATAGCCGAGGCGCAGCCCCTGTCGCTGTGCGCCCGCGAGCCCCGCGTCCCCCCGGAGCGCCTGGTCGCGGAGCTGGTGCCGCCGCCGCGCTTCGACTCGGTCCGCTTCAGCACGTACGTACCCGACCCGCGGCAGCCGAGCCAGGCGGAGGCCGTGCGGGAACTGTCCGCGTTCGCCGCCTCGCTCGACGCGGCCCCGGCCGCCGGGAAGCGCGGATGGTTCGGCCGCAAGGCCCGTACGAGCGCTCCGGCCGCGCCGCGCGGGGTGTATCTCGACGGCGGCTACGGCGTCGGCAAGACGCACCTGCTCGCCTCGCTGTGGCACGCGACCGACGCGCCGCCCGAGAAGAAGGCGTTCGGGACGTTCGTGGAGCTGACGAACCTCGTCGGCGCGCTCGGTTTCCAGCAGACGGTGACGACGCTGAGCGGCCACCGGCTGCTGTGCATCGACGAGTTCGAGCTGGACGACCCGGGCGACACGGTGCTCGTCTCCTCGCTGCTCGCGCGGCTCGTCGAGGCGGGCGTGGCGCTCGCCGCGACGTCGAACACGCTGCCCGGCAAGCTCGGTGAGGGCCGCTTCGCCGCGCAGGACTTCCTGCGCGAGATCCAGGGCCTGTCCGCGCACTTCCGCGCGCTGCGCATCGACGGCGACGACTACCGGCACCGGGGCCTGCCCGAGGCGCCCGCGCCGTTCACCGAGGAGCGGGTGGTACGGGCGGCGGAGACGACGCCCGGCGCGAGTCTCGACGCCTTCCCCGCGCTCCTCGGCCACCTCGCCCGCGTGCACCCGAGCCGCTACGGGGCGCTCACGGACGGGCTGAGCGCCGTGTGCCTCACCGGGGTCGCTCCCGTGCCCGACCAGTCGACGGCGCTGCGCCTCGTCGTCCTCGCCGACCGGCTCTACGACCGCGAGGTCCCCGTCCTCGCCTCGGGCCTGCCCTTCGACCGGCTCTTCTCCGAGGAGATGCTGAACGGCGGCTACCGGAAGAAGTACTTCCGCGCGATCTCCCGGCTCACGGCCCTGGCCCGCGACGCGAAGCCGCTGGTGGAGGCGTCGGCGGAGGGGTGAGGGCGCGGGCGGTGGGGCGGCCACCGGGCGGGGCGACCGGGGCGCCCCGCCCGTCGTAGCCTGGTCGTATGCCCGACACCCCGCAGTCCCCCGCGAGCGCCGCGCCGAGCACCGAGCGGTCGCGTACCGCCGAGGAGCCGCGCGCCGCGTGCGTGCTGTGCCAGGAGCCGAGCGAGTACCCCGAGTCGCACCGGGGCATCACGCTGTGCCCGCGCTGCGCCTGGCTGGAGGGGCAGCGCACCGCCTGCTCGGGGTAACGGCCGCGGGGCCGCGCACTCAGCCCGACTTCTGCTCCGGCTTCGCCTCGCTCGGCCGTACGATGACGAAACCCTCGCCGTCGAGCCGCAGTTGGACCGCCTCGCCGGAGCCGCCGCGCAGCATCGAGCCGACGCTCTGCGAGCGGTGCAGGCTCGTTTGGAGGTGGGCGCTCCAGCCGACGACGGCGTCGGTGTCGACGAAGACGGGCTCGCCCTGGGCGACCGTGATGACGAGCGGGTGCCCCTCGCACATGAGGCCGAGCTTCCCCTGCCCGGTGAAGACGCTGTTGAAGAGCCCGCCACCGGTCATGCCGGCGCCCTTCACCGTCTGGATCTCGTAGCCGAGGCTCGGGTCGAAGCACAGCACGTTGCGCCCGTTGACGGTGAGCTGGTCGCCCTGCTCGATCTCGACGACGAAGACGTTCTGCGCCTCGTGCGCGAACCACGCCTCGCCGTTGCCCGCGACGGACATGAGCGGAAGGCCCTCGCCGGTCACGGCACGCTTGAGCAGGCCCCCTATGCCCTGCCCCTTGCGCTCGAAGCGGAGGTCGCCGCGGAAGGCGATCATGGCGCCCTGCCGCGCGAGCATCTCGCCGCGCACGACGTACTTGAGGGTCTTGGGGTTCTCCACGGTCAGCCCGGGGACGGCGGAGCGGGCGAGGAAGTCGGCACCGAACAGATCGCTCTTCATGCGCCCATCATGGCGGGGCCCGCGCGGTGCGCCAAGGGGTTGCGGGACGTGCGCGGGGCGTTGCCGGGCCCTGGCAGACTGGGGGGCGTGACCAGCAGCGACTTCCCTCCCCCGCCCTTCGCCGACGCGCACTCGCCCCGTGACGAGGCCCCCCAGTTCGTCCTCCCGCTCGTGCTGCACCTGGAGAAGACGGCGCCCCCGGCCCGTACGGACGCCCTGGAGACGGCGGCCCGCGCGGTGCTCGCGCTGCTCTCGGACCCGCGCGCCGAGGGCGAGGGGCCGTGGGCCGAGGCGGTGCGGGACTGGCAGGACGCCCGTATCCGCAAGGTCGTACGGCGCGCGCGGGGCGCCGAGTGGCGGCGCGCGGAGGCGCTGGACGGGCTGACGCTGAGCGGCGGGAGCGCCGAGGTCCGCGTCTACCCGCCGATCCCGCTCGACGGCTGGCCCAAGGACCTCGCGAAGCTTCAGGTGTCGGGTACGGAGCTGAGCGACCCGGAGCCGCCCGCCGCCCCCGCGCCCGGCACGCCGGTCGTGTGGCTCAACCCGGAGGTCGACATGTCGGCGGGCAAGACGATGGCGCAGGCGGGGCACGCCGTGCAGCTCGCGTGGTGGGAGCTGGACGGCGAGCGGCGCGCCGCGTGGGCGGAGGCCGGGTTCCCGCTCGCGGTGCGGACGGCGGACAAGGAGCGGTGGCGGGAGCTCGTCGCGGCCGGGCTCCCCGTGGTCCACGACGCGGGTTTCACGGAGGTCGTGCCCGGTTCCGCGACGGCGGTCGCGGACCTGCGGCAGCTCGGGCGCTGACCGGCGGCACCTCGGGCGCTGACCGGCGGCAGTGGGGGCGCTCGCGGCGTGGACGCGGGAGGCGAGGCACAGCGGGCGCCGGGTTCTCCATCCGCTTGACCCGGCCCGTGGCGGCACCCCTGGCCGGGGCGGCGGGCGCCCTCGAACCTCAAGTACAGCTCTGAGAAAGTCCCCTGTGCGGTTGACCCGCTCCCCGGCCGGTCATCACCCCTTCGCGACGACGGACGGCAGGAGGGGGACGGGGATGACCGTGGAGGCGCGGGCGGTGGCGGGGCTTCGGCTCGGGGCCGGGATCGGGTGGCGGCCCGAGATCGCGGACGCCGTGGAGCGGATGGACGTCGACTGGGTCGAGGCCGTCGCCGAGAACGTCTGCCCGGGGCACGTACCGGAGTCGCTGCTGCGGCTGCGGGCGCGCGGCGTGACCGTCGTGCCGCACGGCGTCGGGCTGGGGCTCGGGGGCGCCGAGCGGCCCGACCCGGGACGGCTCGCGGCGCTCGCGGAGCGCGCCGAGGTCCTGGGCTCGCCGCTCGTCACGGAGCACATCGCGTTCGTACGGGCGGGTGCCCTGGAGGCCGGGCACCTGCTGCCCGTCCCGCGCACCCGCGAAGGGCTCGCGGTGCTCTGCGAGAACATCCGCATCGCGCGGGACTCGCTCCCCGTACCGCTCGCCGTCGAGAACATCGCGGCGCTCTTCACGTGGCCCGACGAGGAGCTGACCGAGGGGCAGTTCCTGTACGAGCTGGTCGAGCGGACCGGCGTCCGGCTCCTCATCGACGTCGCGAACCTGTACACGAACCAGGTCAACAGCGGCGAGGACGCGGTGCGCGCGCTGGACGAACTGCCGCTCGAAGCGCTCGCGTACGTGCATGTCGCGGGCGGCGTCCTGCGCGAGGGGGTCTGGCACGACACGCACGCCCACCCCGTGCCGCCGCAGGTCCTCGCGCTGCTCGGCGAGTTGTGCGCGCGGGCCGAGCCGCCGGGGGTGCTGCTCGAACGGGATGACGACTTCCCGCCCGCCGGTGAGCTGGAGGGCGAGTTGCGGGCGATCCGCGAGACGGTGCGCGGGAGCGCGGCGGCCGTGCGCGGGAACGTCGTCGTGCCCCCTGCCGGAGGCGCCACCGTGCCCGAGGCCGCCCGGACGCGCCTCGCCGAGGAGCAGTACGCGCTGCTCGCGGCGCTCGTCGCGGGCGGGCCCGTGCCCGGGGGCTTCGACGCGGGGCGCCTCGCGGTGCAGGCGGGGGCGCTCGCGGGCAAGCGGGGGCAGGTCGTCGGCAAGGTGGCGCCCGAACTGCCGCGCCTGCTCGGCGCGCGGTACCGGGCGGCGTTCCGCGCCTACGCGACGACAAGGCCGCTGACCGGGGGCTACCGCCGCGACGCGCTGGACTTCGCCGCGCACGTACTGGAGCACGCGGACCCGCCGCTGCCCGCCCGCACCCGTCGCGCCCTCACCCGCTGGCACGCGGACCGCTCGGGTCCCGTGCCGCCGCGCGGGGGGCCGCGGAGGTGGCTGGGACGGGGGGCGCCGAGGGGCTGAGGCGGTGGGGTGCTGAGGGTGGCGAGGTGCTGAGGGCGCGTCGCTCGGCGCGCCGTCGCGCGGTGCCGCCCCTCGGCGCTCCCCCTCAGTACTGTCAGTGCCTCAGTACTGCCCGTCGACCGGAATCCAGGAGGACCACGCCTCGGGCTGGTAGAACTTGCCCGTGCCGCTGTCGTAACGCCAGACCTGGAGCCGGACGTTGCCGTCCTCGCGGTAGTTTTTGTCGCACGTGACCCAGGTGTTCACGCCGTTCTTGTTGAGGCACACGTCGGGGGCGCGGCCGTAGTCCGTGTAGATCCCCACGGCCGCCGACATGCCGTCCTTCCGCAGGTCGCCGACCCAGAAGATGTCGCCGTAGGGCACGAAGCAGCCGCCCGCGCCGTAAGCGGCGGTCGCGCCGAGACACGAGCTGGGCGGCCCGGCCGCTGCCGCCGCGGCGGCCTTCGCGTCGGGGAGCGGAGCGTCCTGCGCGGTCGCCACGCCCTCGGCGATCTTCGTGCCGGGCGGCATCTCGACCTCGCGCCACCCCGGCGGGCCCTCGTCCCCACGCGTAGTCGCCGGGGGCGCCTCGTCCGCCGCCACCGGCGACGCCGTGACTGCCGAGAGGACGAGCGCCGAAGCACCGGTCAGCACGCCGAGTCTCGCGCGCCACTTGTTGCGCATGGCCGTCTCCCCCACCCCGGCCTCGCGCGCGAAGCCATTCCCACGACATGTGAACGAGATGTGAGGGTAGTGGCTGCATTTGCCCACTGGTAGGGGTGGGGTGGGAAGCGAGCCGGGGAACGGCCTGTTCGCCGCCGGGGGCCGCCTCCGGGAACGACGGGGAGGCGTGGGGTACGCGACCTGTCGCCTCGTCACCGCGTCGCGGACGGCTGTCCCTCGGTAGGCGTCACGGAGCCGTGGGCCCCGTCCGCGTCACGGCGCCGAGGGCGGCTCCCCCCTCGTGTCGCCCTCCGTCATGTCGGCGAATGTCGCGTCGACGGCGCACTCCGGGGGGATCTCGGCGGCGGAGGTCGCACAGGCGGAGGGGTCCAGTTCCTCGCCCCCGTTCTCCCAAGGGGCGTCCGTCAGGGGCGCGCTCGTCCCGGCGCCGCCCTCGGCGTCCGGGTGCGAGGCCGTCTTCACGGACACGCCCTGACGGTCGGCCAGGCCGGAGTCGGCGGCGCTCGACGAGGAGCAGACGGCGATACCGGTGGCGGTCGACAGGACGACCGCCGCGGACACCGCGGCAGCACGGAATCGCATGAGAGCTCCTCTTGCGCAATCTCTGGGCAACGCGTCACCAGCCGAACCAAGGTGACACATCGTCGGCCACCGCCACAGGGAGGAATCGTGAAGATATGGGGTGCCGGGCGCTCGACGCGAACCTTCAGCCGAAACTGGACAGTCCAGCCTGAAGGTCTTACCGTGCCCGTATGAGTGACGCGCTCTCCCCTCCCCCGGGGACCTCCCCTTCCGCCCAGCAGATCGCCGTGGACACGCGGGTCGTCTTCAGCCGCTTGCGGCGGCGGCTGCGGGAGCTGACCGGCGAGGAGAGCGGGATGCCCGCCGGGCAGTCGTCCGTGCTCGCGCGGCTCGCACGCGAGGGGGACGCCTCGTCGAGTGAGCTGGCGCGACGGGAGCGGGTCCGGCCGCAGTCCATGGCGACGATCGTCGCGGCGCTGGAGTCTGCGGGGCTCGTCGCGCGCCGCCCCGATCCGGCGGACGGCCGCAAGCAGCTCGTGGCCCTCACCGAGCGGGGCCGCGCGCACCGCGAGGAGAGCTGGGGCGCCGCGCACGCGTGGTTCACGCGCGCGCTCGACGAGCGGTGCACCGAGGAGGAGCGGCAGACCGTCCTGCGCGCGCTCGCCCTCCTCGACACCGTGGCGGACGCGCCGTGACGGCGCCCGGGGCCGAGGGCCCGATAGCCGCCGGGGACGAACCGCCCGCCACCGGAGCGGTCCGCGCCTCCGCCGCGGGACCCGTCCGCACCTCCCCCGCCGGACCCGCCAGCACCTCCCCCGCCGGACCCGCCAGGCCGTCCGCCACCGGTCCGGCCGAGGACCAACCGTCCCCGCCCGCACCGGCCGAGGAGACAACGGACCGCTCCTCCGCCGAGGACGGGACAGCCCACGCCGCCCCCGCCGACGAAGACACGAGCCCCACCCGGCCCACCACGGACGAGACAACCTCCGCAGCCCGGACACCCCCCGCCACCCGCGCGAAGAGCGAGGCGTTCGATCGCGGGCTGATCGCGCCCATGGTCCTCGGCTCCGTCCTCAACCCCGTCAACTCCTCCATGCTCGCCGTCGCACTCGTCCCGATCGGGCGCGCCTTCGACGCGGGTCCCGCCCAGACCGCGTGGCTCGTGACCGGGCTCTACCTCGCGACGGCGGTCGGCCAGCCGGTGATCGGGCGGCTCGTCGACGCCTTCGGGCCGCGCCCGCTCTACCTCGGCGGCACGGCGCTCGTGGGACTCGCGGGCGTGCTCGGGGTGTGCGCGCCCGCGCTGTGGGTCCTGGTGGTCTCGCGGGTGCTGCTCGGGCTCGGGACCTCGGCGGCGTACCCGGCGTCGATGTCGTTGCTGCGGAGCGAGGCGGACCGGACGGGTGCCGAGAGCCCGAACGGCATCCTGTCGACGCTCTCGCTGTGCAACCAGGTCATCGCGATCGTCGGGCCGTCGCTCGGCGGCGCGCTCATCGGCCTCGGCGGCTGGCACCTGATCTTCGGGATCAACGTGCCGCTCTCCCTCGCGTGCCTCGTCCTCGGCGCCCGCCGCCTGCCGCGCCGCACCGGCCCCCATGCCGCCGCGCGCGAGCGGATCGACCACGCGGGCATGGCGCTCTTCGCCGGGACGCTCACCACCCTCATGCTCTTCCTCATGAGCCCCGCGCCGGGGCGCGCGTGGCTCCCCGCGCTCGCCGCGCTGCTCGGCGCCGGTTTCGCGGTGCGCGAGCTGCGCGCCGCGCGGCCGTTCATCGACCTGCGGGTGCTCGGCGGGAACGCGCCGCTGCTCGCGACGTACGGCCGCCAGTTCCTCGCCTCCACGACCTCGTACGCCTTCCTCTACGGGTTCACGCAGTGGCTCGCCGAAGGGCGCGGCCTCAGCGCCTCGGTCTCCGGGCTGCTGCTGCTCCCGATGCCGGCGCTGGCGTTCCTCGTCACCGCGCTCACCGGGCGGCGTGCCGCGATCCGTTCCAAGCTCCTCGTGGGCGCGACCGCGCAGCTCGCGGGGTGCGCGGTGCTGCTCCTGCTCGGCGCGCACACGCCGCTGTGGGCGCTCGCCGCGCTGGTCGCGCTCGTCGGGCTGCCGCAGGGGCTCAACGGCCTCGCCAACCAGAGCGCCCTGTACGCGCAGGCGGACCCGGCGCGCATGGGCGCGTCGGCGGGGCTGCTCCGTACCTTCATGTACCTCGGCGCGCTCGTCGCGTCGGTCGCGAACGCGGCCTTCTTCGCGGGCGGTGCCGACACGGCGGGCCTGCACCACCTCGCTCTCCTGCTCCTCGGCTTCTCCGCCGCCTTCCTGGTCCTCTCGGCGGCGGACAGGTCGCTGCGCGGTCCGGCCCGGCGCGACGTGCCGCAGGTCACCGCCCGGCTGTGAGCATCGTCATGGCATGAATCACGCAACAGCGTTACAAAGCGGAGGTGTTGTGGATACCGGTCCTGTTGCTGGCCGCGGCGGCCTCCGTCGTCGCCTGTGCGCGGCTCTTCCGTGCCGCGGTGCGTGCCGCCGATCCCCGTTTCCGGCTCACGGCGGGGCGGGGTGATCCGGCGGCGCGACCGCTCGGGCTCGCCGAGACCGCGTTCCTCGTCGGCGGGCCCGCGCGGGTCGCCGAGGTGACGCTCGTGGCGATGGCGCGACGCGGGCGGCTGCTCCTCGCGCACACGGGCTGGGCGACGGCCGTCGCGGACCGCCCGGCGGACGCGCTGGAGGGCGCGGTGCTCGACGCGCTCGGTCCCGGGCTGCAACTCCCCGTCGCCGAGCTGCGCGCGGAGGTCGCCGCGTCGGCGGAGGTACGGGCCCTCGGCGAGCGCCTGGGCGCGGCGCGGCTCGCCGTGCCCACGGAGATCCGGTCGCTCGTCGCGGGGGCGCTGCGGCAGTTGCGGCGCACGGTGCTCGGGGTGGCCGCGGCGGGGCTCGTCTCGCTCCTGCTCCTGCCGCACGGCGGGCACTCGGCGGCCGAGGTCGCGGGCTGGTTCGGGCTGCCGCTGCTGCTCGGCGCGGGCAGCCTCGTCATCGCGCGCGTCGATCTCGCCCCGTACGGGCGCTGGGCGACGCCGCTCGGCGCCGAGGCGGTGCGCGGGGCCGAGCGTCACGAGGCGCTCGCGCTCGCGGTGCACGGAGTGCGCGCGGTGCACGAGCCGCAGTTCCGGGCGGCGCTCACGGTCCGCACGGCGGCCTGAGCCGCACCGCCCCAGCCTCAGCCCCAGCCCCAGCCCCAGCCCCAGCCCCAGCCCCAGCCCCACGACCGTAGGACCGTCGTCCCGACACGGGGCGGCGGTCCTTTACTTCGCCCCCTCTCGTACGAATTATCCCTTTTATCGTTTCTTCGTCCCGCTGCCCGCCGAGCCGTGGCGGCGGAAGGGATCGCCCCGTATGAGAATCCCCCGCAGGCCCGCCCCCCGCTTCGTCCTGGTCCCGGCCGCCGCCGGCTCGCTCCTGCTCGGCTGCCTCGGCGCGGCCCCGGCGGGCGCGCAGCCCTCGTACCGCTCGCCCTCGCCCGCCCCGTCCGCCGCGCGGGAGCCCGCCGGGGTCGGTACGAGCGTCGAGCGGGCCGCCGCGCGCGGCATCACCTTCGGCACCTGCCCCGCCGTCGAGCAGATGCCGCGCAGCGTGAAGTGCGGGACGGTCGAGGTGCCGCTCGACTACGCGCACCCGGACGGCGAGCGGATCAGCCTCACGGTGAGCAGGATCGCGGCGACCGGCGTGCCGGCGAAGGCGGGCGGGAAGCGCACCAAGCGGCAGGGCGCGCTGCTCTTCAACCCGGGCGGTCCGGGCGGTTCGGGGATGTACTTCCCGCTGCTCGGCGCGTACCCGGAGTGGAAGAAGCTCGCCGCCGCCTACGACTTCGTGGGCTGGGCGCCGCGCGGCGTCGGACGCTCGGCGCCGCTGAGCTGCCAGGACCCGAAGGAGTACGCGAAGGCCCCGGACACCTCGCCCGTCCTGCCGGACGACGCGTACAAGCGGGCCCGGCTCGCGCGCGCCGAGGCGTACGCGAAGGGCTGCGCGAAGCGGTCGGGCGCGAAGCTGCGCCACTACACCTCGCTCAACAACGCGCGCGACCTGGAAGTGCTGCGCGCGGCGCTCGGCGAGCAGGACCTCAACTTCATGGGCGCCTCGTACGGCACGTACCTCGGCGGCCTGTACGCGACGCTCTTCCCCGGCCACGTGCGGCGCATGGTCCTCGACTCGGCGGTCAATCCCGATCCCGAACAGATCTGGTACCGCAACAACCTCGATCAGTCCTTCGCCTTCGAGCAGCGCTGGAGCGACTTCACCGACTGGGTCGCGCGCCACGACGACGCCTACCACCTCGGCACGAGCGGTACGGCGGTACGGGCCGCCTACGACAAGGTGCGCGCACGCCTGGCCCGGCGCCCGGCGGGCGGCACGGTGGGCCCGGCCCAGCTCCAGGCCGCGTTCCTCAAGGCCGCGTACTACGACGACTACTGGGCCTCGCGCGCCGAGGTGCTCTCGCGGCTCGTCGTCGGCAAGGACGACAAGCCGCTCCTCAAGCTCGCCGCGCCCCCGAGCGCCGCGGCGGCGAAGGATGACGAGAACGGGACGGCGGTGTACACGGCCGTCGAGTGCAACGACGCGGCCTGGCCCACGGACTTCGCGACGTGGGACCGCGACAACACCCGCCTGGCCTCGGTCGCCCCCTTCGAGACCTGGGACAACGCCTGGATGAACCTCCCCTGCGCCTCCTGGCCGGTGCCGCGCCGGCGCCCGCTGGACATCGGCGTGCGCCCCGGCGTCCTGCCGCCGACGCTGATCCTCGCCGCCGAGCGCGACGCGGCGACCCCGTACGACGGCGCCCTCGAACTGCGCCGCCGCCTCGGCGGCGCGGCCCTCGTCACGGAACGCGGCGCGGGCACGCACGGCATCGCGGGCGGCGCCAACGACTGCGTCAACGCGGCGGTCGACACGTACCTCCTGACGGGGCGCGTCCCCGCGGACGGCACCCTGGACTGCGCCCCGCACAAGGAGCCGAAACCGGCGAAGACCGCCGAGGGCCAGGACGAGGGGCGGGCGCGGACGGCGCTGCGGGAGCGCTGAGCCGGACGCGGGCGCGGGGAGGGGGCGCGGGGAGGGGGCGCGGGCGCGGCCCCTCCCCGCGCTGTGCTCACTCCCCCGCGCTGTGCTCACTCCCCCGCGCTGGAGAGGTTCTCGCGCAGTTTGGCGACCGCGTAGCCCCAGCCCTGCTGGACCGTGGGCTTGGCCGGAACGGCGATCTCCTCGGGGTTGGTGAGGACGTCGAGCAGTACCGGCCCCTCGCAGGCGAAGGCGCGGGCCACCGCATCCTCCAGCTCGTCCGCGTGCGTGACGCGGATGCCGGTGATGCCGAGGGCCTCCGCGACCCGGGCGAAATCGGGGTTGTCGAGCGTCGTGCCGAACTCGGGGAGGCCGCCCTGCTCCTGTTCGAGCTTGACCATGCCGAGGCGCTGGTTGTCGAAGACGACGAGCTTGAGCGGCAGCCGCTGCGTGCGCACGGTCATGAGGTCGCCGAGGAGCATCCCCAGGCCGCCGTCGCCGCAGAAGGCGACGGTCTGCCGCCCGGTGTCGAGGAGCTGGGCGCCGATCGCCTGCGGCATCGCGTTGGCCATCGAGCCGAGGTTGTAGGAGCCGAGCAGGCGACGGGTGCCGCGCATGTGCACGAAGCGGGAGAGCCAGACGGTGGACATCCCGGTGTCGGAGGTGAACACGGCGTCGTCGGCCGCGGCCCGGTCGACGGCGGCGGCCAGCGCCTCGGGGCGCACGAGGTGGTCCCGGTTGTCGAGGGCGGCGCGGACCCGGCCGAGGAGCCTGCGGTCGTGACCGGGCGCGGTCAGCCGGTCCTGGGCCTTGCGCCACGTGGCGTACAGCCCGGTGGCGTGGTCCAGGTGCGCGCGGTCCTCGCGCGGGGCGAGGTGCTGGAGCAGTCCGCGCACGGTGGGGCCGACGTCCGCGGCGAGCGCGACGTCGGCGGGGACGCGGCGGCCGATGTGCTCGGCGACGCGGTCGACCTGCACGACCTTCTTCCCCTCCGGGTACCACTCGCGGTACGGGAAGTCGGTGCCGAGCAGGAGCAAGGTGTCCGCGGAGTCCATGGCGAGGGCGGCGGCGGGGTTGCCGATGAGCCCCGTCTGCCCGACCTGGAAGGGGTTGTCGTCCTCCAGGCCCTCCTTCGCCTTGAGGGTGAGGACCATCGGGGCCGCGAGCCGGTCCGCGAGGGCGAGGACGTCCGCGCGGCTGTCGCGGGCCCCCTGGCCGACGAGCAGCGTGACCTTGCCGCCCTCGTCGAGGAAGTCCGCCGCGGCCTCGACGGCGGGGTCGTCGGGGCGGTTCTGCGAGGGCGTCACGGCCAGGCGCAGCGGGCGGTCGTCCGGGATCTCCTGGTCGCCGATGTCGCCGGGGACGGTGAGCACGGCGACGCCCCGGCGCCCGATGGCGTTGCGCACCGCGATCTCCAGGAGCGCGGGGAACTGGGCGGGCGAGGTGACGGTGGCGCGGAAGACGGCGACGTCCTTGAAGAGCAGGTCGTTGTCGACCTCCTGGAAGGAGTCGCTGCCGATCTCGGAGAGCGGCACCTGCCCGGCGATCGCGAGGACGGGCGTGCCGCTCTTGGCCGCGTCGTACAGGCCGTTGAGGAGGTGGACGGCGCCGGGTCCCACGGTGCCCATGCACACGCCGAGCGTGCCGCTGAGCTGGGACTGGGCACCGGCGGCGAAGGCGGCGGCCTCCTCGTGGCGGCAGCCCACCCACGTGACGGACTCCGAGGCGCGCAGGGCGTCCGTGACCGGATTGAGCGCGTCACCGACAACGCCGAAGACGTGCCGGACGCCCAGTTCCTCCCAGGCGTCGACGAGGAGGCGGGCGACAGTGCGGGACATACGGTTCTCCTGTACGGGGGCCCGCCGGGGGGCGGGGCGGGGTCGGGACGAAGGCGGCCCGGGTGCGCGGGAGCCGGGAGCGAGGGGAAGGGAGGGGAGGGGAAGGCTCAGATCGCGAAGGCGTCGGGGTCCGCATGCTTCCAGTCGGCGGCCCAGGCTTCGGGGGCGGCGGTGAGCAGTTCGCCGTCCTCCAGCCAGTCGTACAGCTCGTCGAAGGGACGGAAGGCCCGGTCCGGCTCGCGCCGCATGAGCTGCCCCGGGTGCAGGCCGCCGGGCTCGCTGACGCCCATCGCGGCCATGATCTGCAGGGCGCTCTTGACGGTCGCCTCCTGGTAGCGGGCGACGCGGGTCGACTTGTCGGCCACGTTCAGGGCACGGGCGCGCCGCGCGTCCTGCGTGGCGACTCCGGTGGGACAGCGGTTGGTGTGGCAGCGCTGCGCCTGCACACAGCCGACGGCGAACATCATCGCGCGGGCGGCGTTGGTGTAGTCGGCCCCCATGAGCAGCCGCTTGACGAGATCGCTACCGGTCGCGACCTTGCCGCTGGCGCCGACGCGCACCCGCGCGCGCAGGCCGGTGCCCACGAGCGCGTTGTGCACCGTGATGAGTCCCTCGGTGAGCGGCATCCCGAGGTGGTCGGCGAATTCGAGCGGGGCGGCCCCGGTCCCGCCCTCGGCGCCGTCCACGACGATGAAGTCGGGGGTGACGTCCTCCTCCCGCATCGCCTTGCAGACAGCGAGGAACTGGCGGCGCGAGCCGACGCAGAGCTTGAAGCCGACCGGCTTGCCCCCGCCCAGCTCGCGCATGCGGGCGAGGAAGCGGACGAGTTCGCGCGGTGTCGAGAAGACGCGGTGGTACGGCGGTGAGACGACCGTCTCGCCCTGCGGCACACCGCGCACGGAGGCGATCTCCGCGTTGACCTTGTCGCCGGGCAGCACCCCGCCGATCCCCGGCTTGGCGCCCTGGCTGAGCTTGAGCGACAGGCAGCGCACCGCCGGGTGGGCGGCCTTCTCCGCGAACTGCTCCGGGTCGAAGTCCCCGTCGGGCGTACGGCAGCCGAAGTAGCCGGTGCCGATCTCCCACACCAGGTCCCCTCCCGGACGCAGGTGGTACTCGGAGAGCCCGCCCTCGCCCGTGTCGTGCGCGAAACCGCCGCGCGCCGCCCCGGTGTTGAGGGCGAGGATCGCGTTGGCGGAGAGCGAGCCGAAGCTCATCGCGGAGACGTTGAGCAGCGCCATGTCGTAGGGCTGGGTGCAGTCCGGCCCGCCGATGCGCACCCGGGGCGCCTCCTCGGGCTGCCGGACGGGCGCGAGGGAGGGGACCAGGGACTCGTGGCCCACCGCGTAGACGTCCCGCTCGGTGCCGAAGGGCTGCTCGGCGTCGACGCCCTTGGCCCGCTCGTAGACGATGCTGCGCGTGTCCCGGTCGTAGGGGCGGCCGTCGAAGTTCCGCTCCACGAAGTACTGCTGGAGTTCGGGCCGGAGCGATTCGAGCAGGAAACGCAGGTGCCCGAGGACGGGATAGTTGCGGAGGATCGAGTGCCGGGGCTGGACGAGATCGGCCCAGGCCAACAGGGCGAGCGCGAGCAGCGGAGCCGCGCCGCACCACCACCAGGGGGAGACGGCGAGGGCGGCGACCGCCCCGGCGGCCCCGCATATCGTCAGGAGAACGACCACCACGAAACGCATCACGTTCAGGGCCTGTCCTGCCGCGATGCGTTCATGCCCCACGGGATGCCCATGAAAAGGCAATCCGCGCGGCAACCTCCTCCCGCGCTCGCGCTACCGGGCGGCGGCGGAGCCCGTGGGGCCCGTCGCCGCCAAGTACCCGCGTCTCAGGCCAGGCCCCGCACCAGCTCCGCGACCGACCGGCGGCGCCCCGTGTAGAAGGGGACCTCCTCGCGGACGTGGCGGCGGGCCTCCGAGGCGCGCAGGTGGCGCATGAGGTCGACGATGCGGTGCAGTTCGTCGGCCTCGAAGGCGAGAATCCACTCGTAGTCGCCGAGCGAGAACGACGCGACCGTGTTGGCCCGCACGTCGGGGAAGCCCCGGGCCATCTTGCCGTGGTCCGCGAGCATCGTGCGGCGCTCCGCGTCGGGCAGCAGGTACCACTCGTACGAGCGCACGAAGGGGTACACGCTGACGTAGTCGCGCGCGTTCTCGTCGGCGAGGAACGCCGGGATGTGGGACTTGTTGAACTCCGCCGGGCGGTGCAGCGCCATGTTCGACCAGACCGGCTCCAGGGCGCGGCCGAGGCGGGTGCGGCGGAAGAGGTTGTACGCCTCCTGGAGCTCGTCCGAGGTCTCTGCGTGCCACCAGATCATGAGGTCGGCGTCGGCGCGGAGCCCGGAGACGTCGTACGTGCCGCGCACGGTGACGTCCTTGGCGGCGAGCTGGTCGAAGAGGTCCTGGACCTCCTCGGCGTACCCGGCCCTGTCCTCGGGCAGCACGTCGCGGAGCTTGAACACGGACCACAGGGTGTAGCGGATGACCTCGTTGAGGTCCTTGGCCTTCTTGCCCGCGTGGGGGATCTTCTCAGGAGCAGCACTCATGCCGTCCATTCTCCTTCTCCGCTTTCCGCCGTCCGACCCGGGCCGCTTCTTTCGCTGGCGTCGGCTTCGCCTCCGGGAGCGCCGATGCCGGCGCCGAGCCACCCGACGTGCTCGGCCGCTCGTCCCTCACGACCTGCGCGCGACGGGCGTCTCGGCACCGTCGCGCTCCCTTCGGCTCAGCCGATGGTCAGCAGGCTGTCCACCGCCTCCCGCGCGCTCGCCACGCACGCCGGGATGCCCACGCCGTCGTACGCCGCGCCGCACACCGCGAGGCCCGGGAGCTTCGCGACGTGCTCGCGCACCCGCGCGACGCGGCCCTGGTGACCCACCGGGTACTGCGGCAGGCCGTCGTTCCAGCGCGTCAC
Source organism: Streptomyces sp. Tu6071 (assembly GCF_000213055.1). Classification (NCBI taxonomy): domain Bacteria; kingdom Bacillati; phylum Actinomycetota; class Actinomycetes; order Kitasatosporales; family Streptomycetaceae; genus Streptomyces; species Streptomyces sp. Tu6071. Next base: position 1,490,387 of record NZ_CM001165.1, read on the forward strand.
GACGGAGGCGAGGGGACGCGCGTCCAGGCCCGTGGCGAGGCGCAGGTCGCGGCGCGACAGGCTCACGAGTTCCGCGTCGTCGCGCGCGAGGTCGGCGGTGTCGCCGTGCCGCCCGAGCGAGGTCCGCAGCACGAGCAGGTCGGGGTTCTCCTCGTCCACCCACGCCCACTTCTGGCTGCTGAACGTGGACGCCTTGATCGTGCGCCCGTCGACGGGCGGCACGAGGAAGCCGCTGCTCCCCGCGGGCAGCGCGGCCGTGTCGGCGCGGCGGTACGCGAGCGTGACGAGCGCCATCGACGCGTACTCGACGGCGCGCAGCTCCGCCGCCGCGGCGGGCGACTCCGCGTCGAGCAGGCGCGCGGCGCGCGGCGCGGGCAGCGCGATCACGACCGCGTCCGCTTCGAGGACGCCGCCGTCGGTGAGGACGACGCGCCAGGCGTCGGGCGTGCGGCGCAGCTCCTCGGCCGCCGTCCCCGTCCGGATCTCACCGCCCCGGTCGCGCACGGTGCGGGCCACCGCGAGCGGCAGCGTGCCGAGGCCGCCCTTGAGGCCCTGGAAGACCGGCCCGCCCGGCTGCTTGCCGCCCGCCGCGTGCGCCGCGTTCGCCTGCGCGGCGCGCACCGCGTCGGTCAGGCGCGGGTGCTCCTGAACGGTCTTCCACAGCTGGGGCACGGCGGCGCGCATCGAGATGCGGTACGCGTTGCCCGCGTAGACCCCGCCGAGCAGCGGCTCCACGAGCCGGTCGACGACCTCGCGGCCCAGGCGGCGTGCCACGTACTCGCCGATCGCGACGTCGTCGCCCAGGTCCTCCGGCGGCAGTTCCGCCTCCGCGTCGATCCGCCGCAGCCCCTCGTCCGAGAGCACCCCCGCGAGGCTTGCCGCCTCGGCCGGGACCCCCATGACGTGCCCCTTCGGCATCGGGCGCAGCGCGTCGCGCGTCCACAGCGAGGCGCTCGCCGTGTTCGGCGGCTGGAGCTTGTGGCCGAGCCCGGCCGCGCGCGCGAGGGCGACGGCCTCGGGGCGGCGGGCGAGCATCGACTCGGCGCCGAGATCGACCCGTACGCCCTCGATCTCGCCGGAGCGCAGCTTGCCGCCGAGCCGCGCGGCGGCCTCCACGAGCGTCACGCGGGCACCGGCGTCGACCGCGTGCAGCGCGGCGGCGAGACCGGTGATGCCGCCGCCGAGGACGAGGAGGCGGGGAGCAGGGCCGGGCGCGGGCACGCCGGGGGACGGCGCGGGGGACGGTGAGGAAGTGGCGGAGACGGGGGTGCTGCTGGGGACTTCGCTCATGGGTCCACTTTCTCACCGTACGGACAGCGGGCGGCGGGAGGGTCGGGCTTGCGGGGGCGGGCGCGGGGGGCGCGCGCCGCGCTGCCGCGCTTCCGTCCCGTGTCCCCCTCGTGACCGCTTCGGTATCGCGCGGACCGATCGTCGCGGCGTCCTCCTCCGTCCTGAGGACAGAGCCCCGCACGGGGGCTCGCCGACAAGGGGGAACCATGACGAGGACACGCGGGACCGGCGGGGACGGCGGACGCCACGGGGCGGGCCGCGCGGCGTACGGGTACGGGGCGCGCGGCGCCGGGGGGCGGGCCCGGCTGCTCGCGGTGCTCGCGCTGCCGCTCACCGCTGCGCTCGTGCTGGGCGGCTGCACGGCGGGCGGCGGCGCCGACAGCGCGGGCTCGAACGCCAAGCGGGCCGTGGCGGACGGGGCGAGCGGCGCGCGGCCGGGCGCGGACGGCGCGAAGTCCGGTGGTGGCACCGGCCGGACCACGAAGGCGGACGCCCCCACCCCCAAGGGCCTGCACCTCATCCGTACGGCGACCTTGCGGGTACGGGTCGAGGACGTGGCCGAGGAGGCGGACCGCGCCCGCACGGCCGCCGCCGACGCGGGCGGTTTCGTGAGCGAGGAGACGACGACCGGCGGGGGCGGAGAGCGCGCCCGCTCCCGGCTGACGCTGCGCGTCCCCGTGGACTCCTTCGACGCGGTGCACCGGACGCTCTCCGACGGGCCCGGCAGGCTCCTCGACGACGAGGTGCGCTCGCAGGACGTGTCCTCGCAGGTCGTCGACGTCGACAGCAGGGTCCGGACGATGCGCGCGAGCGTGAACCGGATCAGGGCGCTCATGGACGACGCGACGAAGATCGCCGACGTGACCGCGCTGGAGAGCGAACTGAGCACGCGCGAGGCCGACTTGGAGTCACTGCTGGCCCAGCAGGCGGGTCTGAGGGACCGCACGGCGCTCTCGACGCTCACGCTCACCGTCGAGGGCCCCGAGACCCCGCCCGAGAAGAAGAAGGAGAAGAAGGACGACACGAGCTTCGGCGACGCGCTCGCGGGTGGCTGGCACGCGCTCACCGCGACCGTGCGCGTCATCGGCGTCGTCCTCGGCGCGCTCCTGCCGTTCCTCGCGGTGGCGGCCGTGGTGCTCCTCGTGGCCTGGGCGGTGCGCGGGCGCGTACGGGGACGGTGGGGGCGTACGGGAGGCACGGCGGACACCCCGGAGACGACGAGCACCGCGCAAGGCCCGGACGCCCCGGACCCGGCGGACACCCCCGATGCCGACGGCGTGTCCGAGTCCCCCGCCGCCGACACCCCCGGCCGGGACCCCGAGCCCCCTGCCCGGCCGTGATCACCCCGCGTAGCCTGCCCGCATGAGTGAACGACTGGTCGTCATCGGCGGCGACGCGACGGGAATGGCGGCGGCCTCGCAGGCACGCCGGCTCAAGGGCCCGGACGAGCTGGAGATCATCGCCTTCGAACGCGGGCGGCACACCTCGTACTCGGCCTGCGGCATCCCGTACTGGGTCGGCGGCGACGTCGCGGGCCCGGAGGACCTCGTGGCGCGGACGCCCGAGGAGCACCGGGCCCGCGACATCGACCTGCGCACGGGCACCGAGGTGACCGAACTGGACGTCGAGGGGCGGCGCGTGCGGGCGCGCGAACTGGAGTCGGGCGGCGAGTACTGGACTTCGTACGACAAGCTGGTCATCGCGACCGGCGCGGCGCCCCTGCGTCCGGACCTGCCGGGCATCGACGCCCCCGGCGTGCACGGCGTGCAGACGCTCGACGACGGCGAACGGCTCCTCGCCACGCTGACGCGGGCGCGCGGCAAGCGGGCCGTCGTCGTCGGCGCCGGATACATCGGCGTCGAGATGGCCGAGGCGCTGATCCGGCGCGGCTACGACGTCACCGTCGTCAACCACGCGCCGCAGCCCATGACGACGCTCGACGCGGACATGGGCGCGCTCGTCGACGAGGCGATGCGCGGCATGGGCATCACGATGGTCAACGGAACGGCGGTGACCGCGCTCGGCACGGGGCCCGACGGGCACGTGAACGCGGTGCGCACGGACGAGGCGGAGTACCCGGCCGACGTCGTCGTGCTCGGCCTCGGCGTCCGCCCGCAGACCGACCTCGCGCGCGCGGCGGGCCTCCCGCTCGGGCCGTCCGGCGGGCTGCTCACGGACCTCGCGATGCGGGTGCGCGGGCACGAGGAGATCTACGCGGGCGGCGACTGCGTCGAAGTCCTCGACCTGCTCGCCGGGCGCACCCGGCACATCGCGCTCGGCACGCACGCGAACAAGCACGGCCAGGTCATCGGCTCCAACATCGGCGGCGGCTACGCGACGTTCCCGGGCGTCGTGGGCACGGCGGTGAGCAAGGTGTGCGAGCTGGAGATCGGGCGCACGGGGCTGCGCGAGCGGGACGCGGCGGCTGCCGGGTACCAGTACGTGAGCGTGACGATCGAGTCGACGAGCCGCGCGGGGTACTACCCGGACGCGGCCCCGATGACGGTCAAGATGATCGCGGAACGCGTCACCGGGCGGCTCCTCGGCACGCAGATCGTCGGCCGCGAGGGCGCGGGCAAGCGCGTGGACATCGCGGCGGTCGCACTCACGGCCGGGATGACGGTCGAGCAGATGACAGCACTCGACCTCGGCTACGCGCCGCCGTTCTCGCCGGTCTGGGACCCGGTCCTCGTCGCGGCCCGCAAGGCGGTCAAGGCGGTACGGGCGGCGGGATGACGGCTTGCGTACGGGCGGCGGGGTGACGGCGCCGGTACGGGGGCGGGGCGGCGGTACGGGGGCGGGGGCGGCCCGTACCGCCGCCCGTACCCGTACCGCCCGCGCCGTTCAGCGTCGCGAGCGCTCGTGCACGTCCGCGACGAGGTCCGTCAGGACGCCGGGGTCCGTCGTGGGGAGCACGCCGTGGCCGAGGTTGAAGATGTGACCCTCCAGGTCGCGGGCCGCGTCCAGGACCTCCGTCGTCTTCTCGCGGATCGCGGCCTCGTCGGCGAAGAGCACCGCCGGGTCCAGGTTGCCCTGGAGGGCCTTGCCGGGACCGACGCGGCGGGCCGCCTCGTCGAGCGGGACACGCCAGTCGACGCCCACGACGTCCGCGCCCGCCTCGCCGAGGTCGTGGAGCAGTTCGCCCGTACCCACCCCGAAGTGGATGCGCGGCACGCCGTACCCGGCGACGGCGGCGAAGACCTTCGCGCTCGCGGGGCGGACGTAGCGGCGGTAGTCGGCCGGGGAGAGCGCACCGACCCAGGAGTCGAAGAGCTGCACGGCCGAGGCGCCCGCCTCGATCTGCACCTTGAGGAAGCCGGTGGTGATGTCGGCGAGGCGGTCCAGGAGCTGGGCCCACAGCTCCGGCTGCCCGTACATGAGCGCCTTGGTGCGCTCGTGGTTGCGCGAGGGACCGCCCTCGACGAGGTAACTCGCGAGAGTGAAGGGCGCGCCCGCGAAGCCGATGAGCGGGGTCGCGCCGAGTTCGGCGGTGAGGAGGCCGATCGCCTCGGTCACGTAGGAGACGTCCTCGGGCTGGAGCGGGCGCAGGCGCGCGAGGTCGGCGGCGCCGCGGACCGGGTCCGCGACGACCGGGCCGATGCCCGGCTTGATGTCGAGATCGATGCCGATCGCCTTGAGCGGGACGACGATGTCGCTGAAGTAGACGGCCGCGTCGACCTTGTGGCGCCGGACCGGCTGCATCGTGATCTCGGCGACGAGTTCGGGCCGCGTGCAGGACTCCAGCATCGGGATGCCCTCGCGCGCCTTGAGGTACTCGGGCAGCGACCGCCCGGCCTGGCGCATGAACCACACGGGCGTATAGGGAACGGGTTCGCGCCGGCACGCCTTGAGAAAGACGGAGTCGCGGGGGGTCACGGGCGGCGGCATGTCATTGGCACTCACGGGGATCAGTTTGTCACCTGCCGGCCCCACCCCTTCCCCGCTCCTCCACCATGCAGGAAGCAGGGCACGGGGCGGAGCCCAGAATCTAAGCCCCTCCGGCGTTTGAGGAGCGGGGCCCGGGGCGGAGCCCCGAAGAACGGGCTGAGCCCGAAACGGGGCCCGGGGCGGAGCCCCGCGAGGCGCCCCCCGACTTCGGGCCAAACCTCCCGCCACACGGCGAGCACCCCCCATTCCCCCGCGCGAATGCGCATACGCTTCGCCGCATGGCTGCGGCTCAGGAACCACAATCCGGTGGTACGGACGGAACAGGCGGTACGGGTGGGACTGACTTTCAGGGGGCTCCGGCCGAGTTCGGGGCCGCCGTCGCGGCCTTGCGCGCGGCGCGCCCCCGCCCCGAGATCGAGCTGAGCCCCACGCGGGCCCCGCAGCGCCTCGCACCGTGGGCGTACGCGCTGGAGGCCGCCGTCGCCGACGGCGAGGACGACGATCTCGCGGACGGGCGGCTCGTACTGCTCCACGACCCCGCCGGGCACGAGGCGTGGAAGGGCCGTTTCCGCCTCGTCACGCTCGTCCGCGCCGAGCTGGAGCCGGAACTCGCCGCCGACCCGCTGCTCCCCGAGGTGTGCTGGTCGTGGCTGACCGGCGCCTTCACCGCGCGCGGTCTCGCGTACGGGGAGGCAGGCGGCACGGTGACGCGGGCGAGTTCGCACTACTTCGGTGGCCTGCGCGAGCGCCCCTCCGCCTCGCAGATCGAGATCCGCGCCTCCTGGACCCCGCGCGAGTCGCCGAGCGGCGTGCCCGACACGACGGCGCACCTCGCGGCGTGGTGCGAGCTGCTCTCGCAGATCGCCGGGCTGCCCCCGGCGACGGGGCCGGGCGAGGCCGCGGTGGTCTCGCTGCCGCAGCGCAGGGGACCGCGCTCCTGAGGACGGGCGGGCGGGGCGGTGGCTCCGGCGGCGGGCTCGGCAGTAGGCCTCGGCACACAGTGGCTGACGATTACGGATCGGTTACGGACCGGTAGGGGAAGACATGACGTCGTTCACGAACGGATGACACGCGGGACCTGATTCGTTCGAGTTCTCGTTCCGATCTCTTCGTGATCGAAAACTCGTCCTAATCATCCTGTTTTTTCCTCCCTCGTTCGTGATCATCCCCTAAAGGACTCCAGGCGTGCTGCCGACATTCATTTCGACCTTGTCGGCACGGTTCGCCCGGCTTCTTCCCCGGCCGGGACCGTCCCGCTCCTCTCCCCCACCACAGGAGGCCCGGTGTCCGTTCTTCTTGAGCAGCCCGCAAGCCTGGTCGCCTACCGTCCGAACAAGCCGACCGCGATGGTCGTCGTGGCCGACCCCCGGGTGCGCTCCACGGTCACCCGGCACCTCTGGGCGCTCGGCGTACGCGACGTCATCGAAGCCTCGTCCATCGCCGAGGCCCGTCCCCGCATCGGCAATCCGCGCGACATCTGCGTGGCCGATGTCCACCTGCCCGACGGTTCCGGGCTCACCCTCCTCTCCGAGACCCGCGCCGCGGGCTGGCCCAACGGGCTCGCCCTCTCCGCGGCCGACGACATCGGTGCCGTGCGCAACGCCCTCGCGGGCGGGGTCAAGGGCTACGTCGTCACCGGCACCCGTACCAACGTCGGGCTCCCCGGCCGCCCCGGCGCGGCCCAGCTCGGCGCCGCTTCCCGCACCCACCGTCGCCCCCCGGGTACCCCGAGCCACCCGGGCGGCTACCGCGAGCTGTCGGGTCGCGAGGTCGAGGTGCTCAGACTGGTCGCGGAGGGCCAGTCCAACAAGGCCATCGGCGTCTCGATGGGCCTGTCCGCACTGACCGTCAAGAGCCACCTCGCCCGGATCGCGCGCAAGCTCGGCACCGGCGACCGCGCCGGAATGGTCGCCGTGGCCCTGCGTACCGGCATCATCCACTGAGTACCTGAGTCCTCTCCCCCGTCCCCCAGGGAGGCCACCGGCGGATCATTCCGTCGGTGGCCTCCGGCACGTCCCCGGATACCCTTGACCGGTGACCGATGCCACCGACGCCCAAGACAGCCCAGCAGCCACCGCACCGCAGGTCTCCGGGACGGACCCCGGGCCCGCCGAAGGCGCCGCGCATCCGGCACCGGTCCCCCTCCTCGAACCCCGCGAAGGCATTCCCCCCGTCATCGCGGACCCCGAGAGCCTCGCCACCGCGGTCGCCGCCTTCGCGAGCGGCAGCGGCCCCGTCGCCGTCGACGCCGAACGGGCCTCCGGCTACCGCTACGGCCAGCGCGCCTACCTCGTGCAGCTCCGGCGCGCGGGCGCGGGCACCGCGCTCATCGACCCCGTCGCCTGCCCCGACCTCTCCGGGCTCGGCGCGGCGCTCGCCAACGCCGAGTGGGACCTGCACGCGGCGACGCAGGACCTGCCCTGCCTGCGCGAGATCGGCATGGTCCCGCACTCCCTCTTCGACACCGAGCTGGCCGGGCGGCTCGCGGGCTTCCCGCGCGTCGGGCTCGGCGCGATGGTCGAGAACGTCCTCGGCTACACGCTGGAGAAGGGGCACTCGGCCGTCGACTGGTCGACCCGGCCGCTGCCCGAGCCCTGGCTGCGGTACGCGGCGCTCGACGTCGAACTCCTCGTGGACCTGCGCGACGCGCTGGAGAAGGAGCTGGAGCGGCAGGGCAAGCTGGAGTGGGCGCTGGAGGAGTTCGACGCGATCGCCTCCGCGCCGCCGCCGGCCCCGCGCAAGGACCCCTGGCGCCGCACCTCGGGGATGCACCGGGTGCGCAGGCGCCGTCAGCTCGCGGTCGTACGGGAGCTGTGGACGCTGCGCGACCGCATCGCGCGGCGCCGCGACGTCTCGCCCGGCAAGGTCCTGCCCGATGCCGCGATCGTCGAGGCCGCGCTCGCCGTGCCGGTGAACGTGCACGCGCTCGGCGCGCTCCCCGCCTTCGGGCAGCGCGCGCAGAAGCGGCAGCTCGACCAGTGGCAGGCCGCGATCGACCGGGCCAGGGAGCTGCCCGAGGGCGAGCTTCCGCAGCCGGGTGCCTCGGTCGCCGGGCCCCCGCCGCCCCGCGCCTGGGCGGACCGCGACCCGGAGGCTGCGGCCCGCCTCTCGGCCGCGCGGGCCGGGGTCAATACGCTCGCCGAGCGCCTGCACCTGCCGCAGGAGAACCTGATCACGCCCGACACCGTGCGCCGCGTGTGCTGGGAGCCCCCGGCCTCCCCCGACCCGGACGCGGTCGCGGAGGCGCTGCGGGAGCACGGGGCGAGGCGCTGGCAGATCGAGCACGTGACCCCCGTACTGACCCGAGCCCTCCAGGCCCACGCGGCCTGAGCCCGCGACGCGTCCCCTCCCCCGTTGCGGGCAGGCGTCCCGCAACGGGCGGGACGGGTGGGCGCGGCGGGACCCCGGCGAGCCGTTGCCGCTCCACGAGGCGGCGCCCCGCGCCCCCGTACGCCTGTGACCTACGCCGCTCCGCCCCGCAGGGGTGCACACATTGGTTACCCACGAGTAGCATGGCCGGGAGCGACACGCCCCGCCGTGCCGCGTGGCAGTTCCGTCCCGCACCCTGGAGGAGAGCCAACGTGCCTCGTACCATCCGGGACGTCGTCTTCGTCGACGGCGTCCGCACCCCGTTCGGCAAAGCGGGCCCCAAGGGCATGTACCACGAGACGCGCGCCGACGATCTCGTCGTGAAGGCCATCCGGGAGCTGCTGCGCCGCAACCCGGACCTGGACCCGAAGAAGATCGACGAGGTCGCCATCGCCGCGACGACGCAGATCGGCGACCAGGGCCTGACCCTCGGCCGTACCGCCGGCATCCTCGCCGGACTGCCCCAGTCGGTGCCCGGCTACTCCATCGACCGCATGTGCGCGGGCGCGCTCACGGCCGTCACGACGACCGCCGGGTCGATCGCCTTCGGCGCGTACGACGCGGTGATCGCCGGCGGCGTCGAGCACATGGGCCGCCACCCGATGGGCGAGGGCGTCGACCCGAACCCGCGTTTCGTCTCCGAGAAGCTCGTCGACGAGTCGGCGCTCTTCATGGGCATGACGGCGGAGAACCTGCACGACCGCTTCCCGCACCTGACGAAGGAGCGCGCCGACGAGTACGCCGTGCGCTCGCAGGAGAAGGCGGCGAAGGCGTACGCGAACGGCAGGATCCAGGCCGACCTGGTGCCGATCTCGATCCGCCGCACGTCCCCCGAGGGCGGGGAGACGGGCTGGGGCCTCGCGACGGCCGACGAGCCGATGCGTCCGGGCACGACGATCGAGCAGCTCGCGGGCCTCAAGACCCCCTTCCGCGCGCACGGCCGGGTCACGGCCGGGAACGCGGCCGGTCTCAACGACGGCGCGACCGCGTCGATCATCGCCTCCGAGGACTTCGCGCGCGAGAACGGCCTGCCGGTCAAGATGCGCCTTGTCTCGTACGCCTTCGCG